>JAUSAB010000040.1 GCA_030653035.1 Desulfocapsaceae bacterium
GATCTACCATGATAAAAGTGGGAAATATCTGGAAATCCCGGCAGTCCCTTCCGAAATGCAACAAATGACTCAGGCCATGCAATCCCTTGATTTTCCAGAACTTGCCGCCAAGTTTTCCAACACCATGGCCGCCCTGGAAAAAATGAGCACCAGTCTGGAACAGGCCTTAAGCTCCGAGGCCTCCAAAAAAAATCTTGCCATCTTTTTTGCCAGTCTGGACCGTTTTCATTCTATCCTCTCCACGTTTGATGAAAACCTGTTACCGTTGATGAACAAACTTGATGTAAATCTGGACAAGGTTTCTCAACTTTCTGACCGCACCAATCTGATGATCGGCCATCTTGACGGTGAAATTGATCCTTTTTTAGTGACCATGAATGCCACTGCGCGTGATATGGGCGTGGCCATGCAAACCACTGAGGCACTTATGGCCAACCTGAAACAATCCACGGCAATTGACTCCCCGCTTTATTATCAACTCACCGAGGGTATCAGCGAACTGGGTAAGGCGGCAAAGGCCATGCGTGCCTTTACGGAACATCTTGATCGCAACCCGCAACGACTCATCTTGGGGACGGAACAACAGGGAGAACCCTCTAAATGAAAATTAAAGCAGCGACCTTTTTATCTTTATCCATTATTGTAATTTTGGGTCTTCTTGGTGCCCTTGTCGGCTGCTTTCAGGCACAACCGGTGCGACAATACACCCTGACAACAGAGCCGCCCTTGCAAGCTCTGACCCAAAAGGCTGGAGCCACGGCTATTCTTATAGGTCCCATAAAACTGGCCGGTTATCTTGACCAATCACGGATGGTCAGACGTCACAGTACAACTGTGGTTGATGCTATTGCCGGCCATCAATGGGCTGGTAATCTTACAGAGATGATCAGTAATAAACTTGTGGCAGAACTGGGTGCTCTGCTTCAACCCTCTCCGGTCTTTGCCTATCCCGGCACAACCGGCTTTACCAAGGGGAAAAGAGTCGTTCTGGATATCCTCCGGTTTGAAGGGACAGAGGACAAGACCGCAACCATTGAGGCCCGCTGGACCCTCTTCGACTTGACTGACAAATCGATTCTGACAACGCAATCCTCTCTTATCCGTATTCCCCTCACCGATGACAGCTATGAGGCCTTGGCCACCGCCTTAAGTCAAGGTCTAACCAGGATCAGCCAGGAAATTGCAACAGCAATCAGGTCTGAAAAGAGCGAATAGAGACGAGGAAGGCATGCATCTCCCTAAAAAAATTACGCAAAGATGTTTTGTCAATGCCCCCTGGCAGATACTGAAGACAGACTACCTAGATCTCTTTCTTGAGCACGGGATACAGCCGGAAATCGGCCTGGAAGGCACCTGTCTGTACGACGAAGACCCGGGGGAATTTCAGCGTATTGCCGACATCCTCCACAGCCACAAGCTGGATTGTACCCTGCACGCCCCTTTTTTTGACCTGGCGCCAGGTGCCCTTGACCCCTATATCCTGGCAGCCAGTCGTGATAAGTTGCGGCGCGCCTTTGATCTTCTGACAGTCTTCAGGCCGCGCTCTATTGTCTGTCATCTTCAGTTTGAGGAGAACAAACAGGGCTACAAGCTGGGAGAGTGGACAGTCGCAATCCTGGCCACCTGGCAGCAGCTTCTGCAAACGGCTGCCAGGGTGAAGGTGCCGGTCATGCTGGAAAATACCTATGAACGATCCGCCGCTACCCATCAGAATATCCTGACCCAACTCAACTCCCCTTATGCCGGTTTCTGTCTCGATGTCGGCCACCTGTTAAGCTTCGCACAGTCGTCGTGGCAGGACTGGCTGCCAACGCTGTCACCCTGGCTAGGGCAATTGCATCTGCACGACAATCATGGCGAGCGGGACGAGCATCTGGCGCCGGGACGGGGTAATTTTGATTTCCCTGGTCTTTTTCAGTTCCTGCGTCACAATAATCTCCACCCCCTCATTACCCTGGAACCCCACAGTCTTGAGGATGTGTGGCAGGCCTTTGCCTATCTGGAAGAAACGGAACTGTTTGCCGGGGTCTGAAACTGGATTGAGGGACAACTCTTTATCGCTATGCATCACCTTTTTTCTTTTGCTCTTCGCTATGGTTTCCGATATGACAGTAAAAGAAACGAGTTTCATGCAATCAGCTACAATCACCATTGTCTCCAGCTCCCATGCATATGACTGAAAAGACTGAAAACGATCCTTCAGCAGAATCCGACAAACCAGTGGTTCAAGAGCAGGCAGGACAGGTGCCCTCTATCTCTCAGAATCCGGCCGCCAGACTTATCTCCGCCCCTGCTCCCCCTTTTGATGACAAGTATCAGGATAAGGCTTTTCTGTTGGATGACACTTTTTATCGGACCAGGATCCAGAAGTCCCTCCATTGGTCCATTATCTGGTCTGACCTGATGATGAGCATGTTCATTCTTTTTCTGGCCATGTATGCCTATCAAATGGCCCATCAAGAGTTTCTGGCCAAAAAGACGCCTGAGGTCGTTGGCGGTTCAACCACCGATGCCATGGATATCAATGCTCCTGGCAACAACGCTTCTTTGCCATTCCAACCCATCAACAAGGGACTGCCTCTTATTACTGCCGGAACTATCAAAAAGGTAGAGTCAGTTACCGGAGACGCCATGACTCCGGCTGAAGAAAAGAAAATTTCCCGGTTTGATGTCCTGGATAAACCTATTCAGCTTGATAAACCAGCAAACACTGACACAGGCCCTACTGTTCCTCCAGCTCCTGTGGCTTCAGAGCCAAAGGTGAAGCCCCCTGCCCCTTTTGATGCAATCTATGACCTGAGCCAACAGGCGCTGACCAAAAATAATCTCAAAGACTTTGCTTCAATTGATCTCGTCCCGGATACGACCATGCGCATTATCCTGACCGGCGATCTTCTTTTTGACACAGGGAGGGCCGATCTTTCGCAGCAGGCCAAGCAGTCTCTGCAAAAGGTCGTGGCCGCTATTAAAAAGACCCCTTATATGATCAATGTGATTGGCCATACCGATAATCTGCCGATGAATTCAGAACGTTTCAGTACTAACTGGGAACTCTCTGTAGCCAGAGCCAGCAGGGTCGCCCGTTTTCTTATTGAAGAGGCAGGCATGAATCCCAATCAATTTGTGGTCAGCGGTTACTCTTCATTTCGTCCAATCAAACCAAATACCAATGTGGAAAATCGTGCTCTCAACCGACGGGTTGAGATTGTTATCTCAAAGAAACTGCCTCCAGCAGAGCAGGCTACCTCTGAAAATTTAAAAGACCTGTAGTTTCAGAAGTTACCCCTGATTCCTGAAAATCTTTTACACAACGAGTTTATATCAATGAAAAATAAAAACATTATCGGATTGTTATTCACAGTCGCCTTGTTTCTCCTCGGTTTCAGCATCAATGGCAATGTGAGCCTCTACTTTAATATTTCAGGACTGCTCGTCATCTTTGGTGGAACATTATCCGCAACCCTGATTAGTTTCAGACTCGAACAACTGAAGATCGTGGCCAAAGTGATACAGGCCTCTTACAACAGCGAGATAAAAAAAGAGACGGAGATTGTCGAGATCCTCATCGATCTTTCCATCAAATCGAGGATAGAAGGCATTCTTTCCCTGCAGGAAAAGGAAAACGAGACATCCATCCTCTTTCTCCGCCGCGCCTTAGGCTGTCTGGTCGATGGTTTTCACGGCAGCCAGATCCGCGACATTTTGAATACCGAAATGTATTTTTTCAAACTGCGGCGTGAGGACTTAGAACGTATCATCCGTACTATTGCTGATTATTTCCCGTCCTTTGGTATAATTGGTTCGATAATTGGCCTTGTCTCCATGCTTGGCGGGATTGGTGACACCTCCGTTATCCTGAAGGCCGTGCCCGTCGCCCTGACCTCTACCTTGTATGGCATCTTTTTTTCCAATTTTTTTGTCCTTCCCTTTGCCGCCAATCTGCGGGAGCGGACCAACCATGAGCTGCTTCTCCAGAAGATCATCATGGAGGGCGTTATCGCCATCGATTCAGAGGTGAACCCGGTTATTCTCAAGACCAAACTGGAATCTTTTTTAACCCCCTCGGAAAGGATGGAAGAGCTTGTGTCGTACCGGAAAATCAAGGAGCGATTCAAAATTAAGGAAGATGGCCCGCGCGTTCATGGCTGAGATCAAAAATCCGCTGGAGATTTACAAGGCCCTGCCCAAGACCAACTGCGGCCATTGTGGCGTTCCTTCCTGTATGGCCTTTGCCGCCTCGGTTCTTCAAGGTATGAAGACGTTCAGCGGCTGTCCCTATCTGGGCAAGACGGTCATCGAGCAGTTAAGCCCCAGGATTATTCGACGGCGATCGATGGATGATGATCACATGGAGGTGATCAGGCAGCTGCAACAGGAAGTACAGCTGCTTGATTTTGTCGAGGTTGCCCCGAGAATCGGGGCGCAATTGATCAGCGGGAAGCTTGCGATCAACTGTCTGGGGCGGGATTTTTTTATTGATCAAAGCGGAGAAATGACCTCCCCCTGCCATGTCAATTACTGGCTCTATGTGCCGCTGCTTCACTATATCCTTGAGTGTCAGGGCGCAGAACCGGACAACGACTGGGTTCCCTTTGGTGAGCTGCCCGGCGCCGGGCAATGGAGCCAGTATTTCTCACATCGCTGCGAAGAGGCACTGCGGCAACTGGCAGATGCCCACCACGAGTTGGTCTTTGAGATGTTTTTTCTCTTCGGGGCGCAAGCGATGGCCGCAACCGGCGGCGCCGATCATTCGCTGATTATCCTGCCTCTGCCCAAGGTGCCATTTTTGATCAATTACTGGCTGCCCGACGAAGGCTTCCCTTCAGAATTGAATATCCTGCTGGACCGTTCAGCCGGGCAAAATATCAACGCCCACTTCATCACCCTGCTTGCCCGCGGTATTGTCGAGATGTTCCGACAGCTTATTATCTCCCACAGCCGGGAAGGGAAGTTATTTTAAGGGGCTGCGCTAAGCACTTATTTTAATCCATAGACCTCAACACGAATTCTCTCACTGTCAGTATATTGAGCGGTGTATGTAATCGGAAATCACTTCATTCTCATTTGCAGACCAGTTGGTCCTTTGGTCTTTCCATGCTTGAACCAGGAAGGACAATTCTCACCTTTTCGACCAGATGATCTGGATAGTAACTCTCTTTTGCCCGGCGCAGACCGGGAATTCCCAAGTCCTGTTCCCGGTTAACATAGGTGAAAGCGGCAAGGTTGTCTCTGGCAAACCACTGGTTGATCAGTTGGCCCAAGCCCTGAAACTGGGGCATGGCCTTTTCGAAATGGCAGACCGCAGTTGTTGGATTGAGCGCCTCACCGATTGCAAATGCCTCAATAGTCCCCTCAATGCGGATGGCGCCGCCGGTCAGACCAAATTCCGTGTAGTGCTGCAGGGTTTCTTCTATGGCTTGATATTCTCCGCACAACCCTGGTTCAGCCTTGCAGTCCCGAGCGGCGCACCAGCGATCCTGCATCGCCAGACATTCGGGAATAGTCTCCGCCGTAATGATTTCGTACCGGCAGTTGTATGCGGCCAGACACTGGTTGATGTGATTCCTCTTCTTGGTAAAATTCCTGCCGGCAAGGGTGGCAAGATCTACTCTGCGGTAAACATAGTCACCATTGTCCCGGTCCTCGATAATTATTACGCCGGACATCAAGGCTATATCTGCTACTTTTTCTTTGGGAAAACGCTCCGCTCCCGTTATCCGGCTGCCATACTCCCTGAAGACCTCAACCAGGGATACCGGACCGCTGGGATTTCCCAGGATCACCAACCCCATTTTGGTCTCAGCAAAAAAGATCAATGATGCCCCAAACGCGTCTATCCAGATCGGCCTGGTATGCCGCCAGGCATAGAGATTGGTAAAGGTCAGCTCCGAGATTTCAGGAGGAAACTGCCTGAGATGTTCGGTCACGAACAGCCGGTC
>JAUSAB010000043.1 GCA_030653035.1 Desulfocapsaceae bacterium
ACGGTCCGTGGCAATCCAGTAGATCTTGTCATCTACAGTATAACCAACAAGCCGAACCGGGGTTTTGCTTTGATTAACGCCTGGGGTGCCAAGCAACACCCTGGAATCTGAAAAGATATGAGATTTTTCCGCCAGAGGATACGCTTCCAAAATTTCTTTTTGTGTGTTTTCTTTGATACGGCAGACAAAATGACAGCCATCATCCTGCCACTGATCAAAAAGAGGGTGGGCTTGATAACCACGATCCATTACTGCTGTTTGGTCTGGTTCAATAATCTTTCTGACAAAAGGTCTTTCCGCTCCCTTACCCTCTGTCAGAAACAGTTTATGGGGGATGCCCTGTATTCAGGTTGAAACCCAGATGCAGCTTTGCCTTTCTGGAGTTGGTTCGATAGTCAGCCCAGTGCATGGAGAGAACAGAATCGATAAATATCAGTCGGATAGAACGGCACAGATTGATCTGTGATTTATATGACGCGATGACCAACACACCAATCAGATAACGTCCAGGGCGAAAAGAACCTCGATGCCTTAAGCGAAGACTCAAAAATTACCAACGGCTGACCTCGCCAAGGCATGAAATGAAAGCGATTCCACCAGAGCACAATCATACTGCAATCGCTTAAACTAGCGCCATTCTGGTCTGTCCTCTATTGCAAACTGAGGATTAAAGAGAAGCTGTTAGCTGACCATTTCCCCGACTATTTTCACTACCAGAGACGCTCTCGTATGCTATTCCCCTGGTTCTAATTCCCCCCTCTTTTTTGGGGTGTTTTTGTCGTGTGCATCAGGTATCATCAAATGGAACAGAGATGTTATATGGGAAAGACATCCACATACCCGCTAAATTGCAAACGACACGGGGAAACAAGGGTATCCAACGTGGTCTACCCTTTATTCTTTCTCAACCAGAACCAGAACCTAGTCAAGATCTTACCCGGAGTAGTCAATGACGGCCAGCAAAGCACGTAAAATCACCGCCGAACAATTACTTGACCGGATGAGCAAACAAAGTGATTTTCCGGCGGTGTTCCAACACATCACCGAAATAAACATGAAGACCTCTCCTTCAAGCAACTCTTCAGCCAACGAACTGGCCGGCATCATTCTGAAGGATTATTCCCTGACCAGTAAATTGCTAAAAGTAGTAAATTCGGCGATGTACTGTCAATTTTCAGGCCAGATTTCCACCATCTCACGGGCCGTGGTTATTCTTGGATTTGAACAAGTACGGCTTACCGCCACCGGCCTTATTTTTTTCGCACATCTGCAGGACAAATCCACAGCAAATTATGTCAAAGAGGCGGTGCTCTCCTCTTTTCTCTCTGGAATACTGGCCCAGGATCTCTCTAAACATTTGAAAATGGAAGACTGGGAGGATCATTTCATCTGTGCCATGTTCCACAATTTTGGCCGCCTGTTGGTCATGTTCTATTTTCCGGAAAAGTATGAGGCATACCTGAAATTGGTAGCAGAGGGGAAAATAACCGACCAGATGGCCATGCTGGAAACTATTGGCACAACCTTTGACAAACTGGGAATGGAGGTAGCCGATTTATGGAATCTGCCGGAATTAATTGTTACCAGCATGAAAACAATTTCGGAAAAAGATATCAAGGACACAAACAAAAAAATCGATCGACATAGAAGTCTGACCAATTTTGCCAATGAACTTTGTGATATCACCATTAACTACTCACCTCACCAGCGGCAAGACCAGCTCCGCATAGTTCTCAATAAATACCAGCCCGCCTACGATATCCCTGAGGAGGACATTGTCAAGATGATGGACTCGGCCCTCACCACGATGCGGGACTTTGCCGATGTGCTCAACCTCAAACAGACCGATCTGTGCGAACTAGACCAGCGCAGCTTCAAGACACAATCCGACCTGGCCGCCGTTAATACCCTTGATCAAGAGGCCATGTCCACCGATACGGCTGTGGCCCTTGAGCGTTTTGAGATCAGCGCCGGAGCGTCGCCATCACCGTGTAACACCAGCAGTAAAAACAGACATCTGCTGATGTTGGATGCTATCCAGGAAATCACTAATGTCATGCTGGATGATTTCACTCTCGATACCGTGCTTACCATGATCATGGAAGCCTTTTTTCGCGGAATCGGGTTTGACCAGGTCCTCATTTTCTTTCGCAACCCAAAAACGGATATCATGCAGCCCCGTTTCGGTCTTGGCCGGAATATTGAGGAATTGCTGAAGGAGTTCAGCTTTCCGGTGCAGGAATCTTCTAAAGATCTTTTTAATCTGGCCCTGGCTGAAGGCCGGGATCTCTACATTGACAACATCTCTACTCCTGACATCAACCAACGCCAACCCACCTGGTTTCAGGGTGTGATTTTTTCACCAAATTTCGTGCTTTATCCGATCATGATTAACAAAAAAGCTATCGGCCTTATCTACGGTGCCCATATTTCAACGGACCACCATCTTAACCAGGACCAGTTTGACGCCCTGAAAACCCTGCGCAATCAGGCGGCTCTTGCCATCAAACTATGCCCCACCAATATCTTTTGATGTAAAAACGATCTTACAAACCGAAATAAAGACCGAAAAGGCATCGAATATGGACTTTGTCAGGTTCCGTTCCACAATCCCGACCTAAGAGACTTTTTCATGGAACATTTGCCCCAATTGGGTATAGTCAAATCAACCGTTTTTATTCAGACAAATTAAAAAGGAGAACAGGTTATGGTCTACCGTAAGTTATTCCGCATGTTGACCGCTGGGCTGTTTGTTCTTGCCGCTTCAATCCCGGCAATGGCGAGTGACCAAAACGCCCCTGTCGAAAAGGAGATCCAGGCCCTGGATATGTCCTGGGGCCAGGCTGCCGCCAAGGCAGACGGCACAGTTCTTGGTAAACTCCTGGCTGACGATCTCTATCATGTCCATGCCTCGGGGAACATCGAGACCAAGGCCGCTTATATCGATTCCCTGGTCAGCGGCAAAAGGAAACATGAGCCGATTGTCCCGCAAGAGGTGAATGTCCGGGTCTATGGCGATACCGCAGTCAGTACCGGTAAATTCAAAATGGTGGCCTACAAAGAGGGCATGCCCAAGCCCATGGTCGATCAGGTCAATGTCTATGTCCATGTCTGGCGAAAAACCCCAACAGGCTGGCAACTGGCGATCCACCAAGCCACGGCCGAAGGCGGCATGAAGATGATGCCCGGCATGGACCACGGTGCCATGACCCCTGGTAGTATGGATCACGGTGCAATGGGGCATGAGGGAATGAGTCACGGCGGGATGACTCCTCCAGCCAAGTAAAACCGCTGCCTGGATTGTAGTCGCAAAGGGGGGAAGAGTGATCTTCCCCCCTTTTTTTTAGAATTGAAAATGGCGCTACTTCCCCCTGACAACCTGAGCCCAAACACCGTTCTGCTTCAGCCAAGGCTATTTCCAACTGAAACAGAGCTATCCACTGTCTTTTTAAATCCCCGCTGTTTCCAAAGAAGATAGATTGCCGGATAGATGAGCAGTTCGAGAATGGTTGAGGTGCCGATCCCTCCGACCATGGGCGCGGCGATCCGTTTCATCACATCGGAGCCGGCCCCGGTGCTGAACATGATAGGGACCAGGCCGAGCAGCGTGGCCGCCACCAGCATCAGTTTGGGGCGAATCCTCTTGACCGCCCCGTACATGATCGCCTCTTTCAGGTCGGCCAGGGTCTGCAATTTTCCGGATTTTTTCCATTTATCACAGGCGAGATCAAGATAAAGAAGCATGACCACCCCGGTCTCCGCATCAATTCCGGCCAGGGCGATGATTCCCACCCAGACCGCAATACTCATGTTATAGCCAAGGACATACAACAACCAGAAGGAGCCGACCAGCGAGAAGGGTACGGCCAGAAAGACAATCGCGGTCTTGATCACCGACTGGGTGTTGAAAAAGATGAGCACGAAGATAATCAGCAGGGTCAGCGGAATCACAAGCTTCAACCGCTCGTGGGTCTTCACCAGATGTTCATATTCTCCGCTCCACTCCAGATGGTAGCCCGCGGGAATTTTCAGCGAGGCAACCCGCTGCTTCGCCTCGTCCACGAAACCGCCCACATCCCGGCCGAAAAAATCAATGTACACATACGAGGCCAGCAAACCGGCCTCGCTCTTGATCATGGGCGGCCCTTTGACGATCTTGATATCGGCAAGAGAACCCAGGGGAATCTGGAGAAGATTGCCGGTCGGAGGCGGTGCAGGCAGGACCGAAGACATGCCGCCCGGTGCCTGCGCCCCCATGGCCGCAGGCACCGGAACCAGCACCATTTTCAACTGTTCAACGTCGCCCCGCAGCTCACGGGCATACCGGACATTCACCGGATAGCGCTCCCGGCCCTCCACCGTCGTGGTCAGGTTCATCCCGCCGATCGCCGACTGGATCACCTCCTGGACCTCATCTACCGACAAGCCGTAGCGGGCCGCCTCGGCCCGCCTGATGATAAAATCAAGGAAATAGCCGGTGGTCACCCGCTCCGCATAGACACTCCTAAGGCCGGACATACCGGCCAGCCGGGCCTCGATGGCGGTCCCCAGCCGCTCAAGCTCGGCAAGGCCTGGCCCCATGATCTTGATCCCCACCGGGGTTCTGATACCGGTGGAGAGCATGTCGATCCGGGCCTTGATCGGCATGGTGAAGGAGTTGGCCACCCCCGGAATGGACAGGGCGTCATTCATCTCATTTTTCAGGGTCTCCACCGTCATCCCCGGCCGCCATTCCGACTCGGGCTTGAGATTGATCACCGTTTCAAACATCTCCAGCGGCGCTGGGTCCGTAGCCGTATCCGCCCGCCCGGCCTTGCCAAAGACCTGGGCCACCTCCGGAATATTTTTGAGAATCCGGTCCTGGAGCTGAAGTAACTTCGACACCTCTGAGATGGCGGCGCCAGGCGAAGTCACCGGCATATAGAAGAGCGCCCCCTCGTACAGCGGCGGCATGAATTCGGAACCGAGCTTCAGGAAGGGATAGACGCTCACAGCCATGATGATGAGCGCGACAAGGATCACCGTTCTTTTAAAACGGAGGACAAAATGGACGATGGGCGTATACAGCCAATGGAGAAAGATACTGATGGGATTCTTCTCTTCGGCCATGATCTTGCCCCGGATAAAAAACGTCATCAGAACCGGGGTCAAGGTAATGGCAAGGAAGGCCGCGAACAGCATGGAAAAGGTCTTGGTGTAGGCCAGGGGCTTGAACAGCCGCCCGGCTTGGGCCTGCAGGGTAAAGACCGGTAAAAAGGCAATAGTGATCACCAGCAGAGAAAAGAACAGGGACGGTCCCACCTCCTTGGCCGCCTCGATGATCACCTCGGCGCGGCTGCCCGGCCGGCCCGCGATTTCCCACTCCTCCAGTTTCTTATGGGCATTCTCGACCATGATGATCGAGGCGTCCACCATGGCCCCGATGGCGATGGCGATGCCGCTCAGGCTCATGATATTCGCCGTCACCCCCAGATAATACATGCAGATAAAGGAGATGATGATCGCCACCGGCAGGGTGCAGATTACAACAAAGGCGCTGGGCAGATGAAAGAGAAACACCAGGCAGACGGCGCTCACCGCCAGGGAGATCTTGATCAGTTCGTCGGTCAGGGTGTCAATGGCCCGGTGAATAAGGTCGGAGCGGTCATAGGTGACAACAAGTTTCACCCCCTTGGGCAGGCTCGGTTCAATACTTTCGCTGATCTTTTGTTTCACCCGGTCAATGACACTGAGGACATTCTCGCCGAACCGGACCACCACGATTCCGCCGGCAACCTCGCCGCGGCCGTCAAGATCGGCAAGGCCGCGCCTGATCTCCGGGCCAAGCTGAATACTGGCGACATCCCGGAGGAGCACAGGGGTGCCGCGGCCGTTACCGCCCACCACAATTTCCTCCAGATCCTTGATCCCTTTAAGATATCCGCGACCACGCACCATGTACTCGACCCCGGAGAACTCCAGCACCCTCCCCTCGACGTCCTTGTTGCTCTTGCGGATGGCATCCATGACCACGGTGATGGGCAGGTTGTAGGCCTGGAGCCGGTTGGGATCAATGCTCACCTGATACTGGCGGACGAAGCCGCCGATGCTCGCCACCTGCGCGACCCCCGGCACGCTTTCCAGGGCCAGCTTGATATTCCAGTCCTGGAGGGAACGCAGTTCCGCCAGATTCTGCTGCCCGCTCTCATCGACCAGGGCATAGGAAAATCCCCAGCCCACGCTGGTGGCATCCGGGCCCAGCACCGGATTCACCCCGGCAGGGAGCTTGTTCTTCACCGCCTGGAGATATTCCAGCACCCGGCTCCTGGCCCAGTAGATGTCAGTGCCTTCGTCAAAAATGGCATAGATGAAGGAAGTGCCGAAAAAGGAGAAGCCGCGCACCACCTTCACCTTGGGCGCGGCGAGAAGGGTGGAGGTGATCGGATAGGTGATCTGGTCCTCGATAAGATCGGGACTCCGTCCTTCCCATTCAGTAAAGACGATGACCTGGGTGTCGCTCAAATCAGGGATCGCATCAAGAGGCGTATTGCGGATAGCCCAGATCCCCCAACCGATGAGCACACACATCAGTAGCAAGATGAAGAGCCGGTTCCGGGCGCTGAAATCAATGACCCGGGCGATCATTGTTGCACCGCCCCCTTAAGACGCGCCTCGGAATCAATCAGGAAGGTGGCGGCCGAGGCCACTTGCTCCCCAGCACGCATACCGCTGAGGATCTCCGCCATCCCCTCAGCCTTGACGCCGACACTGACCGTTCGAGGCTCAAAATAACCGTCGCCCTTATCCACATAGACAAGCTGCCGGGCACCGGTATCGATCACGGCGGTATCGGGGACAACAAGCCGTTGGCCCAGGGAAATTTTGATTTCCACATTGGCAAACATCTGGGGCTTTAAATTTCCATCCTGATTATCCAGGGTGAAACGGGCCTTAGCCGTTCTTGTTTCACCGGCAAGAAGCGGGGATACATACTCGATAGTGGAAGTGAACACCTTGCCCGGCAGGAAATCCAGGGTGATCTCCGCCTTCTGCCCGATCCTTACCAGCGCCAGGTCCTGCTCGTAGATATCGGAGACCACCCAGACCGTGGAGGTATCGACCAGATCAAAGAGCTTCTCGCCCGGCTGCACCTTCATGCCTTGTACGGCAGCTTTCTGCACCACATACCCATTCACCGGGCTGAACAGGGCCAGGGTCCGCAAAGGCTGACCTGCCTTCTCAATTTTTTGAATCTCCGCCTCGCTGATATCCCAGGATCTCAGACGCTGCCGGGCGGCCTGACGCAAAGCCTCAGCGTCCTGGGCCAGCATCCGGCTTAAAGTAGAGGGCTTCTCTGAATCGGCTGGTGCAACCCCCTGCTGCGACCACTTAAGGATATTGAGATATTCCTGCGGGCTGGCAACCAGTTCCGGGCTGTAAAATTCGGCAAGCACTTCACCTTGTTTCACATATCTGCCCGTATAGTTGACCCGCAAATTTTCAAGCCAGCCCTCGATCTTGGTGTTGACCGTGGCGATCTTTCTTTCGTCATACTCAACGCGGCCAACGGTCCTGATGGTTTTATTGAGGGATTTTTCTGCGGCAACAGAGGTTTTCATCCCAATGAACCGCTGCCCAGCCTCGAGGATCTCAATGGTCTGCGGTTGTTCTCCCGCCACAACGGTAATGCCTTGCTCATTGCCATTGCCAGGGGAAGACGGAGAAACCGGAGAGATTGCATCACCACCAGATTTCTGATGCTCGGCAGGAACTGCCTGTTCCGGCACGGCCAGTTTAATCTGTGCCGGAGGTTCCTGAACTTTTTTACGAAAAATCTCAATCCCCTTACCGGATAGACCGAAAAAAAGGACAACCGCGACACAAAGAAAAATGGCCGCCATGATCATGCTGTTCTTCTTGTTCACTGTCGCCCTTCCTCCATATGGAGATCTGTCGTCCCGGTCAAGGCCTCCAACCTGGCCTTTGCCTTCTCCCATTCCACCAGCTGCCCCCAATAAGAGGTCTCGATCTCAGTAATGGTTTTAATCCGGGAGATCACAGTAAAGGTATCGGTTTTACCCGTGGTGTACGAGGCCAGCGCCGCTTGAAAGTCCTGCTTGATCTTCTGATTGAGACCTTGTCGATAGAGTTCCATCAGCCGCTCGGTCGTCTGCAACATGGCATAGTTTTCACGGATAGCAGAGGAAAGCCGCAGCCGGACTGCCTGCAACTCATTTTTCGCTTCAGTCAAGGAAGCCTGGGCCTCATGAACCGCTGGCTGCTGCTTGGTGGCATAATAAAGAGGAATGTTGACGGTGGTGCTCAGGCTCCACATATCGTCAAAGGTCTGGCCCTTCAGACCATAATTGCCGGTGACGGTAATATCGGGATAATACTCCCTCTCAGCCACCCGCACCTTGGCGTCAAGCGAGGCCACCATCTTTTCCCTGGCCTTGACCTCGGGAGAGTTCTTATAGGCCGCGGCAACAAGTTCATCCAAGGTTTGAGAATACGGCACAAACACAGGCGCCACCGGCCTGTCCAGCGGCGCGTCATACTCCCTCCCCACTGTGGAGTTCAGTGCGGCCTCCAGGGCCAGGATCTTCTGTTTCAGCATCTCTTCCCGTTCAAACAGCATGTACTTCTCGGTTTGTGCCATGAGGACATCCTGTTGCATGCCTCCCCCGGCACCATACCGTGCCAGGGCCGCGTCTTCGAGCTTGTGGAGGATAACACCTTTCTCCCTGATCAGATCCATGCTCTGGCGGGCAAAGAATAGATCATAATAAAATTCCTTGATCATGGCGACTGTCCGCAGCCGCACCGCTGATGCGGAAGCGAAAAGGCTTTCCTCTTCCCTGGCCGCGACCTCACCTTTCAAGGCCTGCTTGCCCGGAAAGAAGAACTGCTGGGATGCGGAAAACATAAACTGGGAATCTGACATTTCATTAAAGGTGAAACGATTGGTGCCTGCATTCTGATATCCGGCCATGACCATCGGATCCGGCAAGCTCATTGTCTGGGGTACCCGAAAACCGGAAGCCGCGGCCTTGGCACGGGACGCCTGGATTTCAGGACTGGCTTGCAACGCCTCATCAATAAGGTCCTGCAGTTGCAACTCCCCGGCCCAGACCGATGCCTGCGGGACACACAGAAAAAGCCCGGAGACAAACAGGGGGAAAAACCGCTTTATCCCCCCAAAGCTATATCCCATATGGATTCCTCCCCCATTTTCATCCGAGGTTACTGCACATCGACGCTAAACTTTGTTGACAAAGTCTTGCCGCCGCGCACGATCTTGACCACGATGTTCCAGGGACCGGACATGGAATAATTCAATTTCCCCTGATACGACTTTTCCTTCAATGCTAGAGCTGACTGGTAATTCATGGCCGGCATTCCCGACATGGCAGGCATGGAATATTCGATCTTCACCTCCGCATCCGTCACCTCTTTGCCGGCAAGGTCTTTGACGGTCACAATTGCCCCGTTCTCGCCAATCACTGCTGGATTTTTGTCCATTTTTACGACAACACTCAAGTCCCCAGCCTTTTTCTGGATCTCATAATCCTTGGCCCAGACAATCCCGGCAGTCAACAGAAGCATACAGGTCAACACCAATATTTTTTTCATTTGTTTCTCCTCGTGTTGCGTACCCCTTATATGGGGTACGTTTTACTAAAAAATCCAGGGAGACAACCTGATATTATACAAATTCCTCACTGGCGCTTACAAATTAGAGATACAAAAAAAGAAATAAAGTCAACTCCCTCCGGTAAAACCGAAGACTTAAACGTATGGACCACTCAAAATAGTTGTCCGCTTATTACTTTTATCAACAGTACGTTCAATCAAAAACATACTGTTGATAAAAGGATACTTCTTTTTAAGAATAGTTGTCAAATAAAAGGGAAGAAAACGCAAGATGTTCCAGGCTGTAACACATTGATTTCCCATCATTATCCCGCAAAAAATGGGTTGATGGAACCCAACGGGATCAGAACAGGATTATGCAAACACAAGCTGATAAAGCCAGAGCTGTCTGGACTTGAACGAAAGGCCTTTCACCAAGACCTTTCAGATGAAAAAAGAAAATTCGAGACTGGCAACTTAGGGGCTGTTCATTAATTATTCATGCTTTTTAATGGAATAATCCCACTCACCATGAAATGATTCCGGGTGATGACGGAGAGCCTTCATTTCTGCATCCGCCACCTTGATTCCCTTGGCATAACAATTCGTATCTAACAAAGCGCGAACTTTGAGCCCGGTGCGCGTAGTTGCGGATTCGATCAGGTTGATAATTATCTCATGATTGATGAGTGGCTGTCCTCGCCAGTTCAGACTGATTGCACTGAACAAGCGATGCTCAATCTTATTCCATTTGCTGGTTCCTGGTGGAAAATGGCTAACATGAATTTCAAGTCCTGTCTCGTTGGCAAATTTTTGCAATTCCACCTTCCAGAGTCTGACGTGAGCGCCGTTACTTCCACCACTATCCGCGTTGATCATCAATTGCTTAGCATTGGATATCTTGCTTTACCCATCATCTGCCACCAACGACGGATACTCTCCACGGCAAACGCTGCTGTATCGTGATCGGTGCCAACATTCACCCATGCCTCATTGTTCTTCACATCATAGACCCCATACGGCGCAACCTTGCCAAGTTCCTTATCTATGAAATCATGAACCTTGACCTTGACAGGGTCACCCTTGGGACGATAAGATTTTCCACCGTTCTTGTACGGCCCAACAAGTTCCTTTTTCTTTGTATCCACCGAGATCACAGGCAGCTTCAGATATCTTATAACCCTGTTCAGTTATCAGCTTGACTGCCGAATCCCTGAATTCCTGCGTGTAATCCTTTCTTTTCTTTGTCATTGAACACCTCCTGATGGGGATCTAACCCGCTCTTAAAAAAGTGTCCATTTTTTTCATACCACTTCAATGCTCCTCGGCAGTGTATTCTGCAGCTGGCTCTGCCCGATCAGTTTTCTTCGGAGATTCTTGATACACTCCATCGCCGCCTGATTGGCAAAAAATGGCTGCAAGACCAGCTCTTGCTTCCCAGGCACCTTCTCTGCTATACTTTATTAGGAGAACTGATACTCACCATGATCCTCGGGGGATCGATCTTTGTCTTTGTCTCCCCGCCGGGGCTGGTTGGCCGGGATATCATGACCCTGGTCTTTTTTTCACACCCTGGCCCTGGAAGGAGTGATTCTCCTGCTGGTGCTGGGGATAAACCTGGTGACCAGGAGATTTTATTGCCGCTACTTCTGTCCCTTGGGGGCAACCCTGAATCTCATAGGCTCCCGACGCAAACTCAGGGTCAGGATGGAGCATGACCGATGCACAGCCTGCGGCCTGTGTGACCGTAGGTGCCCGCTGGGACTCAGTCCGGTAAACGGCATGGCGGTATCTCTCTATTGCTGGAACTGCGGTGAATGCGTTGATGTATGCCAATCGCAGGCCCTCGCTTTCCAATGGCGGCATGGCTCTGAAATGACAAATAAAGGAACAGAACTCGACCAAGTGCTGAAATAAACTGTACTTCCTCGTAAACATTAAAAAAATCACCCTGTTCTTCACTTATAGGCAAAGCTCATTCTCTGTATTGGAACGATAAGATTCTTATCAAATTTCACGCAAGGCTATTTCCTACCATGACATTTCACCATATCATTCGAAAAAAATATGTGGTTTGTGACTGCGGATTTACCCTTGTCGAACTTCTTGTCGTCATTGCCATCATTGGGACCCTGGCCGCTATTGCCACGCCATTGTTTTCCCAATACATTCATACGGTAAGGATTAGTAAGGCCAAGATTGAAATCGGGATGCTGTCCAAGGAAATTACAATCTATTTCATCGAAAACAACCGCTACCCAAACAACTTGGCCGAAATCGGTTTGGGAGCCATACTTGACCCATGGCGCAACCCCTATAGATATCTGCCGGTTGCCGGTACCCCTCCGGGCCAACTTCGTAAAGACCATTCCATGGTCCCTGTCAATCAAGACTATGATCTTTACAGTATGGGGGAAGACGGCAAAAGCCAGGCTCCATTCACGGCAAAAGCCAGTCGCGATGACATTGTCCGGGCGTATAACGGTTCATATATCGGACTTGTCTCACAATTTTAAAGAGAAGAAGCATGAAACCCTCTCGGATTGACTCCACTTTTCTGAAAAGCAAAATAGCCCGGAGAATTTTTTTTCTCTTTATCGGCTGCGCCTTGCTGCCCATTGTCGTCTTGACGGTACTTACTTTTTTCCATGTCGCAACACAAATAAAAACCCAAAGCCTCGATCGCCTGCAACAGTCTTCAAAAACCTATGGAGTCAGCATCTATGAACGCTTCCTGGCCTTAGAAAGCGACATGCTCTTCGTTGCCTCAACTCGCTTAAATAACGATAATGAAAAATTTGACCCCACCGCTTTTGGCAAGCCATTTCAGATACGGATCCAAGAACGTTTTTCTTCTCTACATCTGATCAAAGATGGCGAATCGCCTCAACTTCTATTCGGATCAGATTCGCTTAATGCAAACATAATAGAAGATTTTTCCGCCGAAGACGAAAAGAATCAAATCTTGTTAAAAAAACAAAATGATAGGCCTGTAGAAGTCTATATCGTTATCCCCATAGAGAAGAATAAATCACAAAAAAGTTTTTTGCTTGCCCGGATCAATAATATTTTCCTCTGGGGTTTAGGCCACGAAAACATACTGCCTCCCATGACAGAGCTTTGTGTCCTTGGCCAAGCACGCGAGGTCATTGTCGGTTCATTTCAAACCAACCCGGAGCTGCTGCAGAAAATCGCCTCCCGCGAGGGCGGGCAAGATGCGAGGCAGTTTGAATACCAGGACAGCGACAGAGAAGAATTTCTTGTCAGTTTCTGGCCGCTGTACCTGAAGGGCAACTTCCAGGCGCCAAATCTCACCATCATCCTAAGACAATCAAAACGGGATGTGCTTGCCCCCATGGAGAATTTTAAAACAATTTTTCCGCTGGCCGTGCTTTTATCGCTCTGGATCGCCCTTCTGCTCAGCATGGTCTTTATCAGACGGTATATGGTGCCGGTTGAAAAACTGAAAGAGGCAACAGTTCATATTGCCCAGAGAGACTTCAGCCGAAAAATCGATATCAAGAGCGGCGATGAATTCGAAACCCTGGCCCAATCCTTCAACACCATGAGCAGCCGGCTCAACAAACAATTCAATGCGCTGGAAACCATCTCCGATATCAGTCAAACGATTCTTTCTTCTCTCAATACCCCGCAGATAATCCAGACCGCACTCATGCGGCTTTCCCAATTTTTCGAAAGCGATACCAGCCAGATTATCCTCTTTAAGGACCCCAAATCACAACTTGCTTTTGCCTACAACTATTCAGCAGACCAGCGGATTGAAAACGTGGAAGGTTCCATAGAAATAACCAAAACCGATACAACACAACTTCAAAAGCAGCAATATATCATCCGTACAGACGAAGAAGCCTTGCCCACATACCTGACGGATTTTCCGGAAAGTTGCATGAAGATGTTTCTGCAGTTTCCACTTTTGCACAATAAAGAACTCAAGGGCATGATCAACCTTGGATTTAAAGAGCAGAGCCCTCTGGCTGAAGAGGATCGCGACCATGCCCGCCAGCTCGCAGATCAGATAACTATCGCGCTGAGCAATGCCGACCTCATAGAAACCCTTGAAAAATTTAACTGGGGAACCCTTGAGGCCTTGGCGCGCACTGTTGATGCCAAATCTCATTGGACAGCCGGTCACTCAGAGCGTGTGACCGACCTGACCATCAAAATTTCCAGAATCATGGGCTTCAGCAACAGGGAAACAACCATTCTCCACCAAGCGGCCCTGGTGCATGATATTGGCAAGATCGGCATTCCGTCTATTATTCTCGACAAACCCGGAAAACTTACAGACGAAGAATATCACTTTATCAAGCAACACCCGGTCATCGGAGCCCGCATCCTCGAACCCATAACGGCATTTGCCGACGTCTTAAATATTGTTCTCCATCACCATGAGCAATACAACGGGTCTGGATATCCGGAAGGTCTGAAAGGTGAGGAAATCGGCATTGGCGCACGAATTCTTGCCATAGCCGATGTCTATGATGCCCTCATTTCAGCGCGCCCCTATCGGGCGGGATGGGTGAAGGACAAGGTTGTCGAGCTTATTCAAAAGGAAAGTGGAAGCATGTTCGACCCTGAGGTTGTCAAGGCATTCCTGCGTGCCGTTCAGTGAGGACGAAGGTGACACTATGAATGACTCTGCCGACACAGGCTGCCCCAGACCTTGGCGGTACATTGCCTTGCTGTACATTGCGGCAACAATCTACATTGTTATCTCTTATTTCTTTATTTTTACAACCAAGGCACCCCAACAACTCCCTGAAGGCATTTTAGGTGAATGGCGTTCCAATGATCCCCGATACCAAAACTGCTTCATGACTATCAGCACAAACTCCTTTATCATTGGAGGAGCCGACTGGAACATCAATTCCTATGGCCTCAAGTCATTTACGGAAGAAGCTCTGGATAACGACAAGGGACGCTTATACATCGTGCGCTATGAAGATAAGAACGGGTTGGAGTTGGAGTCTCGTATCTATTATAATGCTAAGGCAGGAGTGCTCTCCTATAAAAATCAACGGGATGTGATCTGGCGAAAGATAAAAAAGAATGACTGAAGGAGGATGGGAGGGCAAGATCTTCGTGCCCGCAATATCGCCGTTGTGACGTTTTACACAGTTACCCCCTCTGAAGACGGGAAGAGATATCGCCTCTTTGACCATTTTGCTGACGGACACAAAAGGCGAAGTGCTCCTATAATCTTATAGTATTTTATAGTCACCGCTTTCAATTTTACTTCCCCCATCATTGAACGGTCAGGTGGTTGAACTGAAACGAAAGGCCATCAGCAAAACCTTTCAAATGAAAAAGGCACATTCGAGCCGGCGACTCACCTCCTGGACAACACCGCATCCACCTGCGCCTCACTGACCTCATTGGTGATCACCACACTGCCGATGGCAGTCGGCAGGACATAAAAGACGGAACCGGCGACGGTCTTCTTGTCGGTCAGCAGATATTTCTTTATCCGCTCCCGATCAAGATCGGCCGGGATCTCGGTGGGCAGGCCAAAGGCATTGATCAAAGCAGCAACCCGGCCGGCATCACTTTTCTTGCAGAGCTCGCAAGCCACTGCCAGACGCAGGGCGGCAACCATGCCGATGGCCACGGCCAGGCCATGGATAATGGAAAAATCTGAGGCCGCCTCCACGGCATGGCCAATGGTATGGCCAAAATTGAGGATCCGGCGCAGATCGGACTCCCGCTCATCCGCGGCCACCACATTGGCCTTGATTCGGCAGCAGGTGGAGATCATCTCCTGGATGCTCGCCTGATCAAGACAGAGGATCTTGTCCAGATGACGTTCCAGGAAGACAAAAAAATCAAAGTCCCGGATCACCCCATATTTAATGACCTCAGCCAGACCGCCAAGCAACTCCTGCAAAGGTAGGGTGGTCAGCACCGCCGTATCGATATAGACGGCCTTGGGCTGATAAAAGGCCCCAACCAGATTTTTCCCCTCCGGGATATCCACCCCGGTCTTACCACCCACTGAACTGTCAACCTGCGAGAGCAGAGTAGTTGGCACCTGGACAAAAGGAATGCCCCGCAGATAAGAGGCCGCCAAAAAGCCGGTCAAGTCTCCGGTGACCCCGCCGCCGAGGGCGATCAAACCATCCTTGCGGTCAATCCCCAGTTGCGCCAGACGGCTGGCAAGCTCGGCAAAGACCTGGAGATTCTTGCTCGCCTCACCACGGGGGAAGCTCAGCAGCTCGGCCGCAATCCCGGCATCACTCAGGGATCGCAGCAGGGTACTGCCGTACAGACGGGCCACATTGTCATCGGCAATCACGGCAAAGCGCTTGGCAATCTTGCGTTTAGCCAGATCCGCGCCAACTGAGGCCATAATACCATCTTCAATAAAAATCGGATAACTACGGTCGCCAAGACCAACATCGAGGGTATGTGTCATGATTCAACGAGGGCAGAGGAACAAAAATAAAAAAAAGGAGATACCACCCAGGGGCGGTATCTCCTTGTACAGACTCAAAAAACCAGTCTTGAAATCGTATTACATGGCGGAGCCAGAGGCAGCACCCTGCATTTTAACCTCAACCTTCTCGGTCAGACCTGCATAGTACTCTTTCAACAGGTCAAGAACCTCGTTACGACCAAAGTGGTCAACGATCTCCTCGCCAGCGGAAAGGGCCTTACGCAGTTTGGTACCGGAAAGGATTACACGGGAAGCCTTGTCATGTGGGCAGGTACGCAGAGAAGCCATACCATCACACTCTTTACAGTAGAAGGTCCAGTCGATCTTCATTGCACGACACTGCAGGTCTTTGCTGGTGTCACCGGTCTTGGGAATACGATCAAAGATCTCCTGGGCCTCGAACAGACCATAAAAGTCACCAACACCGGCATGGTCACGACCAATCAGCATGTTGTTGACGCCATAGTTTTGACGGAAAGTGGCATGAAGCAGGGCCTCGCGAGGACCGGCATAACGCATATCCAAAGGATATCCAGCGTTGATGACATTATCTTTCACAAAGTAGCCGTTAATCAGGATGTCAATGGCTTTAACACGAACATTGGCAGGAATATCACCAGCCTTCAGGTTACCGATGAGAGAGTGGATCAGAACACCGTCACAAACCTCAACGGCGATCTTGGCCAGATACTCATGGGAACGATGCATGGGGTTACGCAGTTGCAGGGCAGCAACGTTGGCCCAACCACGCTCGTCAAACATGCGGCGGGTCTGGGCTGGGGTCAGGAACACGCCAGGATACTCGACTGGGTACTCACCCTGAGAAAGAACCTTAACAGGACCAGCAAGGTTGAACTCTTTCTGAGCCATAACCATGATAACGCCTGGATGATCTTTGGGAGCGATCTCCCAGAATTTACCGCCAACAGACTCTTCACCCTGGCCGATAAAGACCTTCTCGCACTCCCAACGCTTATCAGCATCGGTCATCTCGTATTTCTCGGCAATCTTCATAGTGGCGAAGATCTCACCATCTTTTACCAGAGCAACGTGATCGCCAAGATTGATACCAGAGGCGTCAGCTGCAGTTACGTCAAGGGTAATGGGAACGGGCCAGAAGGTGCCATCTGCCAGCTGAAAGTTCTCACAAACACCTTTCCAGTCAGCCTTGGTCATAAAGCCATCAAGAGGGCTGAAACCACCAATTCCCAGCATGATGAGATCGCCTTTGGCACGGGCAGAAATCTCTATCTTCTTCAAGCCTTTCGCTACTGCAAGCTCTGCCTCAAGCTCTTTACCATCGAGCAAAGCACAAACCAAACCTCTTCCGCCATGTGGTGCAACCAATTTTGAGAACATAGGACTCCTCTTTTGTTAATTTTTTCATGAATAATAACGCCAACCCCAACCATGAAGTGGCAACTTAATGAACAACCATTCATTACAAACAGTCATATATATAAAGCTGTTTAAGGAAACAGTCAAGAAGAAAAAAGGGAATAATTTACCCTTTTTCTACCCTTTTCATTTCCTCTTATTTTGTTCCAAAACGCCTTAGGCGTAGTGCGTTACTGACTACCGACACCGAACTCATGGCCATAGCCGCCCCGGCAATCATCGGATTCAAACTTGGGCCGCCAAAAAGAACCAGCACACCCGCCGCCACCGGAATACCAATCACATTATAGGCAAAGGCCCAGAAAAGATTTTGGCGGATATTGCGCATCACCGCCCTTGATAAACGCAGGGCAACAATCACCCCCTCCAGGTTCCCTTTCATCAGGACGATATCCCCGGATTCGATAGCAATATCGGTGCCGGTACCCATGGCAATCCCTACATCGGCCAAGGCCAGAGCCGGGGCATCATTGATCCCGTCGCCGACCATGGCGGTCAGCAAGCCCTGCTGCCGCAATTCCTTGATCTTGTCAGCCTTTTTATCAGGCATCACCTGGGCAATCACCTCATCAATCCCCGCCTGGGCGGCAATGGCCCGGGCCGTAATCTCCTGATCACCGGTGAGCATGATCAGGCGCAACCCCATCTGCCGCATCCGGGCCACCGCCGCCGGTACCTCCGGTTTGAGCTTATCGGCTATGGCCAGCAGGGCCGCAAAGCGGCCATCAACGGCCAGAAACAGCACCGTCTTCCCCTGCCCTGAAAGGTGGGCAACCTCGCTATCCACACCCTCCACTCCAACCTGCCTTTCTGCCAAAAGCTGCTTATTGCCCAGCAGGATTTCCTGACCATCCACCCAGCCAACAACTCCTCGGCCAGGCAGGGCCTCAAAGCTCTCAGGCTGTCTCAACTCGCATCCTTTCGCCTTCGCCGCGGCTACCAGGGCCTCGGCCAGAGGATGCTCGGAAGACTGCTCAACAGACGCCACCAGTGCAAGCAACCGTTCATCATTCTCATCATTTGCCACCTTGATCAGATCGGTAAGCTCAGGCCGGCCATAGGTCAGAGTACCGGTCTTGTCAAAGACCAGCACTTGGATCTTTTCCGCCATCTCCAACGCCTCGCCGCTTTTGATCAGGACCCCCAGCTGCGCGCCGCGCCCGGTTCCCACCATGATTGAGGTTGGGGTGGCAAGACCCATGGCACAAGGACAGGCAATCACCATCACCGCAATAAAAAAGCGCAGGGCCACGGTGAAATCCACCTCGCCAAAAAAATACCAGGCCAGGCCGGTCAGCACCGCCACGACCATGACCACCGGCACAAAATAGAGGCTGATCCGATCCGCCATCCCGGCAATAGGAGCTTTGGAGCCTTGCGCCTCCTGCACCGTCCTGACGATCCGGGCCAGCAAAGTATCCTGCCCCACCTGCTCGGTGCGAACCTGCACCGCTCCGCTTTTATTGAGGGTGCCACAGGTAACCCGGTCCCCTTCGCCTTTGGACACCGGCAGACTCTCGCCGGTGAGCATCGACTCATCCACCACCGTTCGCCCTTTGGCAATCACTCCGTCCACGGGAATCCGCTCGCCAGGGCGCACCAGCAACACGTCTCCGGCCTCAATCTCCTCCACCAGGATCTCGGTCTGTTCCTCACCCTTGAGCAGGATGGCCTTATCCGGGGTGAGTTGCATCAACTTGGCGATGGCATCTGAGGTGTGCGATTTTGAGCGAGTCTCCAGATATTTACCCAGTGAGACCAGGGCAATCAGCACCCCTGCCGACTCAAAATAGAGATCCATGGCCAGCATCCCCAGCCTGTGCGCGTCCCCGCCCAGCATAATCTCCACCAGATTCCAGGTGGAATAGACAAAGGCGGCACCGGTACCCATGGCAATCAGGGAATCCATATTGGGCACCCGGCGCAGGAGGGCCGGAATACCGATCAGATAAAAACTCCGGCCCAGCCACATGATAGGTACCACCAGACAAAACTGGATCAGGGCAAAGCGTAAGGGATAATGATGGGGGTTAATGACAGGCGGCAAGGGCAGCCCGAGCATCTCGCCCATGGAGATACACAGCAGGGTCGCAGCCAGCCCGAGCGACCAGAAGAGCCGCGTCTTCATGGCCGCAAGACGCAGCAGGGTCTCCTTACGTTTTCTGGCAAACTGGTCAGTCCGGGCGCTCACCGGTCGGGCCTCAAATCCCAGGTTGGCAATGGCCTCACGGATCTGGCGCTGACTGACCTGCCCCTTGCGGCACACCACTTTTCCGGTCTCGGTCACCAGATTGATCGCAACCGAGACCACCCCTGCCATCCCGGAGAGCACCTTTTCAATCCGGGTAGAACAGGCGGCACAGTGCATGCCGGTAATGGCAAGATCAAGGGTCACATCCTCGCCCTCCTCTTCCTGCTCCAGCTCAAAGCCCAAATCCTTGACCTTACCGGCAATCAGATCAAAAGAGACAATACCGTCGTCCCAAACCAGCTCCATGGTCTCCGCCGCCAGATTAACCGCCGCCCGTTCAACCCCATCGAGCCCCTGCACCACCCGTTCTATGCGGCTGGAACAAGCGGCACAGTGCATCCCCTTTACCGCCACGGTTCTTTTCTGATTGGGCTGCATTTTTACACCTCAACTCTTTTTCAACGAAAAAAATTTATTCCTTGCTCCACGACAACAGGAAAACATGATTTTATTACTTTATACATCGCGCCCTCTTTACACCACCGCAAAATTCCTTTCCAATAACAACCCACGCACCAGCAAGAAGGTTTACTTCCCGCGCCGGGATTGTTATTATCCTTATTTATTCACCTTCAGATACAAAACCCTTTTCCCTTTTACGCTCCACACATCCATGAAAAATATCTTTACTGGTGTCGCAACCCTCTTCCGCTGGATAGGAAAATTTCTTTCCACCACCCGAAGCATCCTGGGAAATCTCTTCTTTCTCTTGATAGTGGTGATAATTCTTACCACATTTCTCTTTGAAAAAAAGCCGCCAATTATTCATAATGCCGCCCTTGTCCTTTCTCTTGCCGGCAACATCGTTGAAGAAAAACAGAACGCAAACCCTGTTTCCGAGTTGTTGGGTGAACTCAGCCAATCCAAGCAAACGCCCGCTGAAACCCGGTTTCAGGATATCCTTGACGCCATTCACTTTGCTGCCACCGACAGCCAGATCAAATGCATCCTCCTTGATCTCCATGATCTGGGAACAGTAGGGCTCGACCAGATGCAGACCATTGGCGAGGCCCTGAACCAATTTAAAAAGAGCGGCAAAAAGGTCATTGCCGCCGAAGACTACTACCGGCAAAAGGCGTATTATCTTGCCGCCTTTGCCTCGGAGATTTACCTGAACCCCATGGGCGGTGTGGATCTCCACGGTTTTGGCGCCTATCACCTCTTCTTCCGGGAAGCCCTGGAAAAATTACGGATCAATTACCACGTCTTTCGGGTTGGCACCTACAAATCAGCCGTTGAACCCATCTTACGTGACTCGATGTCAGGGGAATCCAAAGCACAAATGCGTGGGATGCTGACCTCGCTGTGGTCTCTCTTCACCAGCGATATCACCAGGGAACGCAAGCTCCCTGCGGACGCTATTGATCAATACGCCAATGACATCTCCGTAAAACTTACAACCGCAGGCGGCAGCACCGCTCAATTGGCCTTGGACTGCAAACTGGTGGATGGCCTCAAGACCAGAGAAGAGATCCGCGACTATCTGGCACAACAAAGCTCCGCAGCCCCTGACCGTGGATTCAGCCAGGTTTCCTTGAACGAGTACCTGCGCACCATCACCCTTTCCTATCAAACGCCACTGGTTGCATCTGCCAACACCATCGGGATCATTATCGCCGAAGGCATGATCCTTGATGGTGAGCAACCGGTGGGCACTATTGGCGGCGACACCCTGGCGGCTCTGATCCGCAAGGCCAGGATTAACCCTGCAGTCAAGGCAGTTGTGCTGCGCGTCAACTCCGGCGGCGGCTCTGCCTTTGCCTCGGAGGTTATTCGCCAGGAAATTCTGGAGCTGAAAAAAGCCGGCAAGCCCCTGGTGATATCCATGGGTTCTACTGCCGCCTCCGGCGGATACTGGATCGCCGCCAATGCCGATGAGATCTGGGCCTCGGCCGCGACCATCACCGGTTCCATCGGTATATTCGCGGCCATCCCTACCTTTGAGAACAGTCTGGCCGCTCTGGGTATTCATAACGACGGAGTCGGCACCACGCAACTGGCCTCCGGTCTTGACGTCAGCCGCCCTCTGGCACCACCCTTGAAGGAAGCAGTCCAGATGACCCTCAATCACGGCTACCAGCAGTTTCTCTCACTCGTGGCCAAGGGCCGCAACTTGAACGAGGGAAAAGTTGAGTCCATTGCCGAAGGACGGGTCTTCCACGGCAAAGAGGCCCAGCGTCTTGGTCTGGTGGATAAAATCGGCACCCTGGCCGACGCCATCGAGTCTGCCGCAAACAGGGCAAAAGTAAAAGAATACTCAGCAAGTTACATAGAAAAGCCACGGACTCTCCGTGATGAAATGCTGGGACTCTTCAAGGGAGATGCCGCTGCCGCCATCCTGGGCCAAACGATGTCACAACCTGTCGCCCGGCAACTGATTCACCTGACCGCACCCTTGCGAGAGATCCTGCTCTTCAACGATCCAACGGGACTGTACGCCCATTCGCTGATTCAAGGTGCATCATTGCTTGAGCCTTGAGAGATTAAGGAATACCCGCCCATGTCCTTTCCGGCCACCACCCTCCTCTCTCTCTGGCACGACCTGATCTGGCCGCTGATCCGGCTGCTTGGCTATGTTTCGCTCAGCCTTTTTCTTGCCAACCTGATCGAGTCCCTGAACTGGACCAGCAAGATTGCCGCCCTGGCCCGCCCCCTGCTGCGCCTGGGGAATCTCTCCGACATCTCAAGCGCCTCCTTCACCATGGCGCTTTTTTCCGGCATCAGCGCCAACACCATGCTCTCCGAGGCCTATGAGCAGAACAAGATCTCCCGCAAAGAGCTGATCCTGGCCAACCTGTTCAACTCCATGCCCACCTATTTCCTGCACCTGCCCACGGTCGCCTTCATCACGGCGCCGATGATCAAGGGAGCGGCCATCATCTATGTGGGCATCACCTTTAGTGCGGCTATTCTCCGCACCTTTTCCATCCTTGTTATCAGCCGTTTTATCCTCCCCAAACCGGAACGGCAAAACGACATAAAGGTGGAAGGCCCCATAGAGACAAATGGCGGCTGGAAAAGCGGCTGGAACGCCATCCTGCAAAAAAGCTGGATGCGCTTTAAAAAACGCATCCGCTCGATCATCCGCTTTACCATTCCCATCTACATCGCCATCTTCTGGCTCCACAAGGAAGGAATCTTCACCGCCATGGAAAAGATGATGGCCACCTACTTCTCTTTCCTGCCCTGGCTCACCCCTGAATCCATGGGGATCATCACCCTGCAGATTGCCGCCGAATTCACAGCCGGCCTGGCTGCGGCCGGGGCCCTGCTCCAGGCGGGCAGCATGACCTACCGGGAAATCATCCTGGCGCTTCTGGTCGGCAATATCCTTTCGTCCCCGATCCGGGCCATCCGCCACCAGTTCCCCTATTATGCCGGGATCTTCCAGCCAAAGGTGGCCGCCGAACTGATCTTTTACAACCAGATTTTCCGTATCGGCAGTCTGATGATCATGGGAAGTATCTACTTTTTCCTGTCGTAAAACAGCAGATCCATACTTCTCCATGAGGACACACCTACAATGAAACGCTACTTGGCCCTCATCCCCAATATCCTGTCCATGTTGCGACTGGGGCTGGCCTGCCTCTTTCCTTTCTGCCCAGAGGAGCTGTGGGTCTGGCTTATTCTCGGCAGCGGCGCCAGTGATTTTCTCGACGGCTGGTGCGCCAGACGCTGGAAAGTGGCGAGCTGGCAGGGCGGCCTGCTCGACGCCGTTGCCGACAAGATGTTCATGCTCGTGGCCCTGACGACCTTTGCCATGACCGGCAGATTCGCCGTCTGGTGGATTCCGGCCGTGATAGCCCGCGATCTGACCGTGGCCATTGCCGCCGGCTATGCAGCGCTGAACCACTCCTGGGATTCGTTTCGCAATATGGAGGCACGATGGTCAGGCAAGCTGGCAACCGCTGGACAATTTATCCTTTTGCTCACGGTGGTCCTTTTTCCAGGGGCAATCCCGGTGGCCCTGCTGGCTACCATCCTTTGCAGCGTCTTTGCCGCCAGAGATTACGGACGACTCTTTTATCAGGCGCTCCGCCAGCGAAAAAGTCGGGTTGAAACCCGACTTTAGGCTGAAGGCTGAAGGCTGAAGGGAATTTTACCCAAGCCCTACTACAAACCTCACCTTCTGTCTTCAGCCTTTCACCTTCAACCTTTACCTTCAGCCTTTTCCAAAGAAACCAGCATGATCGCGGCAGCCATACCTGTTCTCTCTCTTGTTCTCTTTCTCCTGTGGGTCAACGGACTGCCGCCTTTGATCAGTATGTTCTGCGGCGACCGCTGGAACAGACCGCTTGATGGCGGCAAGGTCTGGCGAGACCAGCAACCCATCTTCGGGCCTCACAAAACCATCCGCGGCATCGTCGCCAGTCTGCTCGGGGGAATCCTGGCCGCACATCTTCTGGGCGTTTCCTGGTGGGTCGCAGGTCTTGCCGCTCTGCTGGCCATGAGTGGCGACCTGTTATCCAGCTTTATCAAACGTCGCCGCACCCTGAAAAGCGGCACGGAAATCGTCATCCTCGACCAGATCTTCGAATCCCTGCTCCCCACCCTGTTCCTGGGGGCAATTTTAAATCTCACCTGGGGGCAGATCGCGGCTATCCAGGTCGTGTTCGTTACTATTGCCTACTGGAGTTCCCGCTTCTGGCAGTTTATTCTCAACCGGCCGCCGCTGGCCAATTACCCCCGCCAGGTGCGCTCCACGGTGCGCCTGCGTGAATGGCGAGCCTGCCACACTCCACTGGCCCGGTGGCAGTCCCTGTTTAATCTAAGCAGCTTTCTTTCTGAACAGGTCTTTCTCACCGCCGTGTTCAAAATGACCGGCCTCTACAAAAAGGGGAAGCGCAATGCCCTCAAGATCAAGGTGGTGGAAAAGACATTTTGTTTTCCAACGCTGCCTGACTCCTTTGACCAGTTCCGCATCCTTCTGCTGACCGATCTCCACCTGGATGGCCTGGGTGGCCTGACCGATACGCTCATCACTCACATCCAAGGACTTGAGGTCGATCTCTGCCTGATCGGCGGAGATATCCGAATGTTAACCTACGGGCCCATCGCCCCCTGCCTCAGACGCCTGCGCCGCCTCCTGCCCCATGTCCGTGCCAAGGACCGCCTGCTCGGTGTTCTGGGAAATCATGATTGCCTGGAAATGACCCCGGATTTCGAAGAGGCCGGCCTGATCATGCTGATCAACGAATCATGGCCCATTGACCGCAACGGCGAACGGATCTGGGTGGTTGGCGTCGATGACCCCCATTTCTACAAAACAGCAGATGCCCAATCCGCCTTCCGTGATGTGCCGGCTCAGGCCTTTACCATCTTCCTGGCCCACTCGCCGGAGGCCTACCAACAAGCGGCACAATGCCAGGCCCAACTCTATCTCTGCGGCCACACCCACGGCGGACAGATCTGCCTGCCGGAGCGCGGCCCCATCCTCACCAACTCCCGAGCGCCCCGCTTTACCGCATCGGGGAGTTGGCAATACCAAAACATGCAGGGCTATACCAGCCGGGGAGCTGGTCCATCCGGTATCCCCCTGCGTTTTAACTGCCCCGGCGAGATCGCGCTTATTACCCTGCGTAAAGGGTGAGCTCAAGGCAAAAAATTCCGCTTCAGCGGAATAAGCACATGCCATAAAACATGAGCTGAAAAAATGTTTCTTTATTGTCTTGCTTCCAGTACGTTACTCTCTCCTTTTATGGTATTTTTTTATTTTTTTGGTGATGATCCAACTTCTTAAAAGAAAGAGTACTTTTTGCTCCCGTTGTTCCGAATTCACCCAAAACATTTCACTCTCTGCCCTATGAGCTACAACGAAGCCGACACCAGGTCCAAGCTGATTGACCCCGCCATATACACTCGCGGTTGGTCGGAAGACCACATCAAGCGCGAAGAGAGCGCCGGAACCATTGAAATCGTTACCGGCAAGGCCAGACGTAACGCCAAAGGAAAAGTTGACTATACCCTGCGGCTCAAGGTGGCCAGCTCTACCCAACCCGTTGCCGTCGCTATCATCGAGGCCAAGGCGGAAGGAAAACACCCCGGTCACGGTCTGGAACAAGTTAAGGCCTACGCCGTCTGCAAGCGCCTCAACGTCCCCTTTGCCTTCTCCTCTAATGGCCATCAGTTTGTCGAGTTCGACCGCTTTTCAGGAATAACAACCGCCCCTCGTCCAATGGCTGAGTTTCCGTCCCCGGATGAGCTCCGTCATCGCTACGAAGCCGGAATGGGCTTCTCTCTGGACTCCCAGGCTGCCAAACCGTTGCTTGCTCTCTATCACGGCGGTGAAGCTGGCAGGCGCTACTATCAGGATGCCGCGATTCGAGCCGTACTGGAGAAAATTGCCCGCTGTGACGCCCAGGGAGAAGCCAAACGCGCCCTCCTCTCTCTGGCCACTGGCGCAGGGAAGACCTTTATTGCGGTCAATCTCCTTAAAAAAATTGCCGATGCCGGTTTACTCCGCAGGGCCTTGTTTATCTGCGACCGCGACGAACTGCGCACCCAGGGGCTTGCCGCCTTGCAGAAAGTCTTTGGTTCAGACGCGATGGCGGCCACCGGCAGCAATCCTGAGAAGAACGCCCGCGTGGTGGTTGCCACCTATCAAACCTTGGATGTGGATTCAGACGAGGCGGATGCCAACTTCCTGACCACCAACTACCCGGAGAACTATTTTTCCCATATCGTGATCGACGAGTGCCACCGCTCGGCTTGGGGAAAGTGGTCACAGGTACTGACCCGCAACCCGGCGGCGGTGCAAGTGGGCCTCACCGCCACCCCCCGCAAGTTAGTTGTGCCCCAGGGAGACAAAGACGCCGAGGCTGACGCCAATATCAGCGCCGACAACTTCAAGCATTTCGGTGAACCGGTTTACGAGTATGACATGGCGCAAGCTATCGAGGACGGCTATCTGGCGGCCTGCGAGATCATCAAGGGACGGGTCAGCCTGGATGCTAACAAGCTCACCAGAGAAGAAATCTTCAACCATCAGGTAAAAAATGCCAAGACTGGCCTTGAAGTCAGCACGGCAGAGGTGAAAGAGGAGTACGAAAACACGCACTTCGAGGGGCAAATCCTGCTGCCGGACCGGGTCAACGCCATGTGCGAAGACCTTTTTAAATACTTGTGTGAAAGCGGCGGACCGGAACAGAAAACCATCATCTTCTGCGCCCGCGACCGTCATGCCGACGACGTCGCAACAGCCTTGAACAACCTCTATGCCGCCTGGTGTCAGCAGGAAGGCAAGACCCGCAAAGAGCCTTACGCCTTCAAGTGTACAGCGGCAAACGACGGCAACGACTATCTGCCCGACCTGAAAGGGGCCTCTCGCCACCACTTTATCGCCACCACCGTCGATCTGCTGTCCACCGGGATTGACGTTCCCTGCGTGCGGAACATCGTCTTCTTCAAGTACGTCAAGTCCCCCATCTCCTTTTACCAGATGATTGGACGCGGCACCCGCATCGACATCCCCAGCAATAAACTGATGTTCCGGGTCTATGACTACACCAACGCCACCCGCCTGTTCGGCGAGGATTTTGTGACACTCCCACCCCGTCCCGGCGGTGGCGGAGGTGGCGGTGGAGACGGGCCGACGATCATTCAGGTGGAGGGGTTTGATGTGGTGGTGACACCGGCGGGACGTTACATTGTCACCCAGGTGGATGGCAAGGCCATGCCGGTAACAGTCGAAGAATACAAGGCCAGGTTGGCGGCAAAGCTGGTGGCAGAGGCCCCAACCATCGACAAGTTCCGCAGCCAGTGGATAGAGCCGGTCAATCGCCAGCCACTGATTGCCCGGTTGGTCATGTCAGGCTACAACCCAGGCGTGTTGCGGATGGTGGAAGAGATGGAAGAGTACGACCTCTACGACGTACTGGTGGATGCGGCCTACGGGGCAGTCCCACGCACCCGGACCGATCGCGCCTTCGCTTTCATTTACAAAAATGAGGGGTGGTTGACCGACCTGCCAGCGGCAGCCACTGCCGTAGTCAAAGCCGTTGCCAGGCAATTCGAGAAAGGTGGCACTGATGGCTTAGAGAGTCGGGAGATTTTCCAGACCCCCGATGTCAGGAATGCCGGCGGATTGGCAGGGCTGAAGGCTGCCGGGAATCCAACGGAGTTGTTGAAAGAGACTAAGGCGAGGATGTTTGCGGCATGAGTGGGGGACTGACGGAACAAACGCTGCCTGCTGGGTGGCGATGGGTAAAACTTGAAGACCTGGTAGATCCTTTCAATGGCTATTGGGGAGAAGATGCCCCCTTCGATATGTCAACAGAGATGACAGTTCTTGGTGTTGGCAACATAACGAACAACGGATATATACGCCTTAAAGGTGCCACAATTCGTCATTTCTCTCTGCAAGATATGGAAGCTGTTGTGAGTGAGGGCGACTTGTTAGTAGTAAAGTCAAGTGGCTCAGCCGCGAATATCCGCTCTGGAAAAACCGGAATCTGTTCGCCTGAGTTAGATGGGAAAATAGCATATTCAAACTTCATGATTCGGTTATCTTCACGAAGAAGTATAGTCGACCCTTATTTGCTGTGGCATATTTTGAATAGTGATATTGCCAAGGAGTTTATCAAGAAAATAGTTGGAGGATCTACCTATCCAAACATCAAATGGTCAACCTACAAGGATTTTACTTTCCCCCTCCCAGCTCTCCCCGAACAAAAACGCATAGCTGCAATCCTGACCGAGCAGATGGCGGCAGTCGAGAAGGCTCGAGCAGCGGCAGAGGCACGGCTGAAAGCGGCAAAAGAGCTGCCAGCGTCTTACCTGCGTGAGGTTTTTAAGAGCGAAAAAACTCAGGGGTGGCATACAATGGCACTAGGCGACGCGGGCGAAGTAGTATCCGGGGTCACCTTGGGTAGCAAGATAAAAAAGGTCAAGGTTCGAGCAGTCCCTTACCTACGGGTGGCTAATGTCAAGGACGGGCACTTAGACCTTAATGACGTCAAGACCATCGAAGTAACAGAAAATGAAATACAAAGATGGCGGCTGCAAGCTGGTGACCTATTACTGACAGAAGGCGGCGATCCCGACAAGCTTGGACGAGGCAGCTTTTGGAACGATGAGATTCCTGAGTGTATCCACCAGAACCATATCTTTCGTGTTCGTTTTCCCCAAGATAGATTCCTCCCGGAATTCCTCTCTGCTCAGATGTCTTCTGAGTACGGCAAATCCTACTTTCTGGCACATGCAAAGCAAACGACCGGTATCGCAACGATAAATCAGAAAGTTCTGAAAGCTTTCCCTTTGCTCGTGCCTCCCATAAAAGAACAGATGGAGATCGCAGAGGCCATCTCGTCCAAGATCAGCACTGCGAACCAAATATGCACCATGCTTTTTGAAGAACTTACCACCATCAATAAACTGCCCGCAGCCTTACTGCGTCAGGCATTCGCGGGAGAACTATAAAAACATGGCACGAGGCAGCAAAAAGAACGGCAACGGCAAGGTGCTGGCCACCCAACAATCGGTCAACTCGACCGTCAAGAGCATTTGCGACATCATGCGTCGATCCAACTGCGCCGGGGCCATGCAGTATGTCCCGGAGCTGACCTGGATTCTTTTTTTGCGTATCCTCGACGAGCAGGAGACGCATGAAGCAGAGGAGGATGCCGCCCTCGGCATCGACTTTACCCCGTCGCTCCAAGCCCCCTACCGCTGGCAGGACTGGGCGGCCCCGTTCAATGAGGACATAGCCGTTGCCGCTGATGGTCAGCATAAGCGGGGATGGAAGCGCAAAGAGCTGCATGAGGATGGCGGTTCCGGTGATTTATTCAACTTCGTCAACACCGAGCTGTTGCCGCACCTGAAAGCGCTCAAAGACAAGGCGGGGGCCACCCCCCGCCAGAAGGTGATCAGCGAGATCATGTCCGGTGTCGAGCGGATCAGGATCGACACGGAGCGGAACTTCTGCGAGATTCTGGACCGGGTCCACATGGTCAGCTCGGATACCGTGGATGACACCCATGTCTTCACGATTTCCCAGGTGTACGAAGGGTTGCTCCTGAAAATGGGCGAGAAGGGCAACGACGGCGGCCAGTTCTTCACCCCCCGCGAGGTCATCCGGGCCATGGTCCGGGTCATTGACCCGCAAGCAGGACAGACGGTCTATGATCCCGGTTGCGGCACCGGCGGTTTTTTAGCCCAAAGTTTCGAGTATATGCGTGACCAGTTGGGAGACGCCGCGACCGCCGAACGACTGGACACCCTCCGTCACCAGACCTTTTTCGGCCGGGAAAAAGAAAACCTGATTTTCCCCATTGCCCTGGCCAATCTGGTTCTCCATGGCATCAGCCAGCCCAACCTCTGGCACGGCAACACCCTTACCGATGAAAAGAGCTACGACGGATTGTTCCTGGACGCCCCGGCCCAGTTCGATGTCGTGCTGACCAATCCTCCCTTCGGCGGCAAGGAAGGCAAGGCGGCCCAGACCCATTTTGCCTACAAAACTGGCGCCACCCAGATGCTGTTCCTGCAACACGTCATGGATTATCTGAAAGATGGCGGACGCTGCGGGATCGTTATGGATGAGGGGGTGCTGTTCCGCACCAACGAGACCGCCTTTGTCCAGGTCAAGCGGAAGCTCCTGGAAGAGAACGACCTGTGGTGCATCGTCAGTCTCCCTGGCGGCGTCTTCACGGCGGCAGGCGCCGGCGTCAAGACCAATCTGCTTTTTTTCAGCAAAGGCAAGCACACGGAGAAGATTTGGTACTATGACCTATCCGATATTAAAGTCGGCAAAAAGACGCCGATGACCCTCGATAAGTTTGAGGAGTTCTTTCAGCTCCTGCCGACACGGGGAGACAGCGAGAAAAGCTGGACCATCGACATGGTGGGCCGCAAGCAAAAGGCGACTGAAGAGACCGCGCCGTTTAAGCAGCAGGCCCGTAAGAAAGAACAGGAGGCCGCCCAATGGTCCGACCTGGTCAAAGAACTCAAAAAAGCCAAGCCGACCGATACTGCCGCCGTAAGCGAGGCCATGGAAAAGGCAGCAGGCCTGGCCAAGGAAGCGAGGGAACAGGCCGCCAAAGCTGAGGGAATCGAGAACGCGGTCTACGATCTGAAGGCCGTCAACCCAAATACCAAGAACGAAGAAGACAAGCGGACGTCTGAACAGTTGCTGGATTTCATTGAGGCAAAGGGACGGGAGATCGCCGAGGCATTGGCTCTGCTGCGGGGCTGAGTGAAAATATTGCAACAGAACCGAGTTTATCAACTGTTAATTGAGCCTGTTGCAAAAGTATAATTAGTGGTTCGACAGGCTCACCACGAGCGGGAAAAGGCTAATAAATCCAATAAAGATACCTTTCACCCTGAGCTTGTCGAAGGGTATTACCGGAGTTTTGCAACAGGCTCAATTATCCATTGAAAAACATGAATATTCAACCCACCCTTTTCGAGAATCATACAATCCGCCGAATCTATGATGAGAAAACCGAAATCTGGTGGTTCTCAGTAGTGGACATCGTTCAGGTGCTGATCCAGCAGCCGGATTATCAAGCGGCAAGAAATTACTGGAAGGTACTGAAAAACCGTCTGGCCAAGGAAGGGAGTGAGTCGGTTACAAACTGTAACCGACTGAAATTACCTGCCGCCGACGGCAAGAACTACCTCTCTGACGTGGCCACAGCCGAAACCCTGCTGCGTCTGGTGCAATCCATCCCCAGCCCGAAGGCGGAGCCGATCAAGCTGTGGCTTGCCAAAGTAGGCTACGAACGTATGCAGGAAATGGCTGACCCTGGACGCTCTTTAGACCGCGCCCGCGAGACATGGCAAAAACATGGTCGCAGCGAAAAATGGATACAACAGCGCATGACCGGTCAGGAAACGCGCAACAAGTTGACCGATTACTGGGCAAATCATGAAATCAAGAAAGGCGACGAATTCGCCATTCTCACCAACATCATTCATCAGGAATGGTCGGGCGTAAGCGTGAAGACGCACAAGGAGATGAAGGGTTTACAGGATCACAATCTGCGCGACCACATGAGCGAGGCGGAACTGATTTTCACCGCATTGGCGGAATTGTCAACGCGGCAGATCGCCGAGACGAAGGACGCAACCGGCATGACCGAAAACAAGGTGGCCGCCACCAAAGGCGGAGCGATTGCCAAACAGGCACGCAAGGCGCTGGAGGCCAAAACCGGCAGGCCGGTAGTATCTGGGGAGAATTTCCTGCCGCCAGGCAAGGGTTCACGTCCCAAGGTCGTGAAGAAAGATGGAGAGGACACATGAACGACACTCAAACTCACACCAAAAACACAAACCATATCCAGCAGGTAGAAGAGTGTGTTGCCTTTCTGCAAAAGAAGCTGCCCTTTATCCCACCCCTGGTAATCCAGCTTGGCACCGGCCTCGGCGCTCTGGCCAGGCAGGTGCAGCCGGCGCTGATCCTGCCCTATCGCGACATCCCCAATTTTCCGGTCTCCACGGTGAACAGCCATCCGGGCAATTTGATTGTCGGCCATCTGCACGGAACCCCGGTGATCGTCCTCCAGGGCCGTTTTCATTGCTATGAGGGCTACTCCAGCAAGGAAGTGGCCTTTCCCATCCGCGTCCTCTCCCTGCTTGGGGTCAAAACCCTGGTCCTGACCAATGCGGCGGGCGGACTCAACCCGGCCTTTGCTCCCGGTTCGATCATGATCTTCAGCGATCACCTGAATCTCTTGGGCGACAACCCCTTGCGCGGCCCCAACGTCGATACCTGGGGACCACGTTTCCCCGATTTTTCGGTGCCCTATGCGCCGGAGTTGATCAAAATTGCCCAGGAGAGCGGTCAGAGCTGCGGCCTTGACAAGGTCGTCACCGGCGTCTATGCCTGCATCCCCGGCCCCAGCCTGGAGACTCCGGCCGAGACCCGCTGGCTGCGGGGATGCGGGGCTGATGCCGTCGGCATGTCCTCCATCCCGGAGATCCTTGTCGCCCGCCATGCCGGCATGGATGTGCTGGGCCTGTCGGTGATCTCCAACGTCAATGATCCTGACAACCTGCAACCGATCATCCTCGAAGAGATCATCGCCGCCGCCGCGGCAGTGGAACCGCAACTGGAACGCCTTATTATTGAAATCATCAGGAGAAAATATCATGACGCCTCTCTCACAGACCCCGCGCGCTGACCTGCTCATCACCGGCCTCTGGCTCCTGCCCACCGCCCGCCACCAGGATGCGATTGCCGGCGGTGGCGTGGCCGTGGCCGGAGACCGCATCATCGCCATCGGAGAAGCAGACGAACTTGCTAAACGCTATCCCCAAGCCAAGCGCCTCCATGAGGAACACGGCTTGATCATGCCGGGGCTGGTCAACACCCACACCCACGCCCCCATGGCCTGTTTCCGGGGGCTGGCCGATGATCTGCCACTCATGACCTGGCTTCAGGAGCATATCTTCCCGGCCGAGGCCAAACTCACCCCAGAGATCGTTTACCACTCTACCCTGCTTTCGCTGGCTGAGATGATTAAATCGGGCACCACCAGCTTCTGCGACATGTACCTCTTTGCCAAGGAGGTAGCCCGAGCCACTGAAGAATCCGGGATGCGCGCTTGGATCGGCGAGGTGCTGTATGACTTCCCCTCACCCAATTACGGCGAGCTGGAAAACGGCTTTACCTATGTAGACGAGATGTTCACCCTCTATCAGGACCACCCCCTGATCACCATCACCGTTGATCCCCATGCCGTGTACACCTGCTCACCAGCGCTCCTGCAACGACTGGGCGAACTTGCCCATGACCACAACTGCCCCTACGTGATCCACCTCTCCGAGAATGCCGCTGAGGTCGCCACCTGCCGGGAGCGTTACGGCTGCACGCCGGTACAGCATCTGGACAGACTGGGCCTGCTGGACGAGCGGACCCTGGCGGTTCACTGTGTCATATTGGATGATCAGGAGATCGAGACCTTAGCCGCACGCAAAGTCAAGGTAGCCCACTGCCCGGAATCCAATATGAAGCTCGCCTCCGGCGCCGCCCCGGCAGTCCAGATGCTCAAGGCCGGTATCACCCTGGGGCTCGGCACCGATGGCAGCGCCAGCAACAACGATGTCGACATGTTCGGCGAGATGAACACGGCAGCCAAGCTCCACAAGGTGATCCACATGGATCCCACCGCCATGAACGCCGAGACCACCCTTCATGCCGCCACTCTTGGAGGAGCAGCCTGCCTGCACGCCGCAAGCGATATCGGCACGCTCGCCGTCGGCAAAAAAGCCGATATCATCGTCCTCGACCTCAACCAGCCGCACCTGACCCCACTCTACAATATCCCCTCGCATCTGGTCTATGCGGCACGGGGGGCGGATGTGATCCATTCCATCATCAATGGCAGACAGGTCATGCACAACCGGAAGCTCCTGACTCTGGACGAAGAGGCCATTCTGGCCAGGATGGGGGAGATCAGCCGGGGCATCCTGACCGCGAGAAATCGTTGACTTTCTGCCCAAACTGCTCTAAACTCTGAGATGATTTGTTTCTATCGGATTGTTCCGATACAACTGTCCTTTCCCCACCACACAAGCACGCGAGGTGTCATTATGTTTGGACTTGGAATGCCGGAACTTGTTATCATTCTGGTGATTATTGTCATTATCTTTGGCGCGGGCAAACTTCCTGAAATTGGTTCCGGGATTGGCAAGGGAATTAAAAACTTCAAGAATGCCACAAGATCAGAAGATGAAAAGAAAAAGATAGACGATGATACCAACGGTGGCCCTGCCACCTGATCCTTCAAAAACACATCCTATCATCCATAAACTTTCACCTTATTAAAATAGGAGCATACTATGTTTGGACTTGGAACCCCTGAGCTGATCATTATCCTTGGTATTGCCTTTCTCGTTTTTGGCGGCAAGAAACTTCCGGAAATCGGTTCCGGCCTCGGCAAGGCTATCTCCTCATTCAAGAATGGCCTCAGTGAAGTGAGTAAAGACGGGAAAGATCTTGTGGACGGAATTCCCGGGGTTAAAGAAGTTGCGGCAGTAAAAGAACAGGTACAGCAGGTCAAAGATCTTGGTAACGTTCTAAAATAGCGGTTACCACTGTTAAAATAAAGTTTTCTCTCCACAAAACCTGCCTGAAAAAGAGGCTGGAATATTCATATAATGAATGATCCAGCCTCTTTTTATTTTTTCACATTTTTCCTGGTTCACCCTAAAGAAAAACCCCTCTCCTGTCGATAGATAAGAATATCTATCCAGCAATGATATCTCAGCAGCCAAGGAAGGCTTACTGTGACTATCATCAGCGACCATCACCCCATTCGTTGTTCATGAAAGCCAGGGAGGGCATGCCATGAAGATCGCCGATTACGCCATCAATCTCTATTCCCAACACCTCTCCGTGGAACAACATCAAAAGCGTGAGTCCCTTACTGTCTGGGACCAGGGACAGGATCGAAAAACAACCACGGACAATGACGGCCGTGGACGGGAATTAAAGATTCGACACCTGAATATATCCCAACAATCCAGCCAGGTCTCAATCTCCGCTGAAGCAAAAAAGGTCCAGTCGGCCAATGAAGTGACGGCCCCAACCACTGAAGATGACGAGGTCATGGGTGATCTGAACATGCGGATATTAAAGGCTCTGTTCGAGCGTATTACCGGGAGAAAGTTCCATCTTACCACCCCGCAGACCCCCGTGGCACCCGCCCCCACCACCGCAGCCACTCCTCCCCCTACAACAAGCCCGGCGACCACGACTGATACTCCTGCAGCCCCTGCCCAGCAAGGATCAGGACTTATCTACGACTACTACGAATCCCATCAGGAATATGAATCCACCAGCTTCGGGGCCGAGGGCAAGATTGTCACCACCGATGGGAAAGAGATCGATTTTTCCGTGCAACTGAATATGAGCCGTTCGTTTATCACCGAACAGAGCATCAATATCAGGGAAGGAGATGCCTTGAAGGATCCGCTGGTAATCAACTTTGACGGCAAGGCGACGGAGCTGACCCAGACAAAATTCAGCTTTGATATTGATGCTGACGGCCAGACCGACCAGATCTCTTTTGTCGGCAGCAGCAGCGGCTTTCTGGCCCTGGACAAAAACGGTGACGGCGTCATCAATAACGGTTCAGAACTCTTCGGCACCCAAAGCGGCAATGGTTTCAGCGATCTGGCGTCCTATGACCTGGACGGCAACAACTGGATCGACGAGAACGACTCCATCTACAACAACCTGCGGATCTGGAGCAAAGACGCCGAAGGCAATGACACCTTGATAGCCCTTGGCCAGAAAGGGATCGGGGCTATCTACCTGGGGAACATCAGCACCCCGTTCTCCATCAAGGACATAGAGAATACCCTTCAGGGCCAGGTCCGCGCCAGCGGCATTTTCATCAATGAAAACGGCACAGTGGGCACCATCCAGCAGGTAGACCTGGTGGCCTGATTGTAATTACTCGTTCATGTTATCACCCGCAGGGACGGACTCCTACGCACATATTTTACAGGAGCCCGCCACTGTGGACGACTGTCAATCGAACGCACGCCTTTTCCCACGCCTTCATCCCCTCTCGTACTCGTCTCCAAGCCGTCGTTCAAAAATAACTCATATAATCCGATATCATTCACGGCATAAGGGGCCGTAAAGAAATGGATAAAAAGTAAATGTTATTTCTTAACGGCCCCTAAAAAGCATCGACACAAAAAGCGGGCAGACTTCACAAGGGTTGCAAATTGAGCCCGGATATGCTACCGAGAAAGTTCATTTCGTAACGTATCCAGGCCGCAAGCCAAGACCGCAACAACTACCCCCAAAGGAGAAAACCGTGATCAAGAAAATAGTCCTTCGCGATGATGAAATGCCCACCCAATGGTACAATGTGGTTCCCGACATCCCTGGCGGGCTGCTACCGCCACTTGACCCCGTCACCAAACAGCCCATGGGCCCGGAAAAACTGGGCGCCATCTTCCCTATGGGCCTGCTTGAACAGGAGATGTCCTCTGAGCGCTTCATCGATATTCCGGAAGAGGTCATGGATGTCCTGAAAATATGGCGGCCCTCACCTGTGGTCCGGGCCTACAGTCTGGAAAAGGCCATCGGCACCAAGGCCAAGATCTATTTCAAGAATGAAGGGGTCTCACCCGTTGGTTCGCACAAACCGAACAGCGCCGTAGCCCAAGCCTACTATAATGCCAAAGAAGGTGTTAAACGTATAGCCACCGAGACCGGCGCCGGGCAGTGGGGCAGCGCCATGTCGTTTGCCGCCGGTAAATTTGGGTTAGAATGCAAGGTCTATATGGTACGAGTCTCCTTTGATCAGAAGCCCTACCGTAAATCGATGATGCAGACCTTTGGTGCAGACATCGTCTCCAGTCCCAGCATGGACACCAATATTGGTCGCAGGATCAGGGAAGAATACCCCGACACTGCCGGCTCACTAGGCATCGCCATCTCCGAGGCCATCGAAGATGCCTTCTCCCGAGAAGACACCAAGTACGCATTGGGCTCTGTGCTCAACCATGTGGTGCTCCATCAGTCCATCATCGGCCTTGAGGCCAAAAAGCAGATGGAGATTGCCGGGGACTATCCCGATGTCATCGTCGGCTGCTGCGGCGGCGGCTCCAACTTTGCCGGCCTGGCTACCCCTTATCTCCCTGATTATCTTGAAGGCAAGAAGATCAAGTTCGTGGGCGTCGAGCCTGCCTCCTGTCCGTCGCTGACCATGGGCAAGCTGGCCTATGACTTTGGCGATGTGGCCCAGACCACCCCGCTGCTCTACATGTACACTCTCGGCCACGACTTTATCCCCCCGGGCATCCATGCCGGCGGCCTGCGCTACCATGGCATGTCCCCCATTGTCTCGGCCATGGTGCGGGAAAAAATCATCGAGCCAATAAAGGTGCATCAGCTCGAATGCTTTGAGGCTGGCGTCCTTTTTGCCCGCACAGAGGGCATCATCCCCGCCCCCGAAACCTGTCACGCCATCCGCGGCGCGATCATCGAGGCCATGCATGACAAGGATGATCCCAAGACCATCCTCTTCAACTTCTCCGGCCATGGCCTGATCGATATGGCCTCCTACGATCGATATTTTGCAGGCGATCTATTCAACTACGATTACCCGGAAGAGGAAATTGCCAAATCCCTGGCCCGGCTGCCGGAGGTCTGATGACGCAACCGGCCACCAGGACAGCACTACTTCTGGCTGCCGTCCTGATCTACCTTCATCCGTGTTGTCCTGGTCTGCTCCATGCCGGCCAGGCCAACACGACTTCACCTCTGGTCAATCAAGGTGGCTATGCCCTGGCTCCCAATGGCCACATTACCGCAGCCAATAACAGCGAAGCACCCTTTGTTCCAGCCTCGACCCTCAAGATCATCACCAGCCTTGCCGCCCTCGACATCCTGGGGCCGGATTATCGTTTCCCGACCCGAATATTCCGGGACCAAGAAAGCAATCTCTATATCCAAGGTAGCGGCGACCCCTTTCTGCTTACCGAAAACATCACCGCCATTGCCCAGAAACTGCACGATGCAGGGATTCAGGAGGTAGGCAATCTGATTGTGGACGACAGCGCCTTTGCCATCGACAGCCTGACAGACGGCTGCGACAACACCACCAATCCCTATGACGCCTGGAACAGCGGTCTGGCCGTCAACTTCAATGCCATCGCCATCCGGGTTGACCCGGACCGCACCGTTGCCGCCGATGACCCCAAAGTTCCCTTTCTGCCAATGATGCAGGCCATCGGGGCCACCCTGCCATCCGGTCACCATCATGTCAATGTCAATGCCTTTGCCGCGACCGGATCGCTCTCCAACACCCAGCGCTACACCGGCGAACTGTTCGCTGCCCTGATGGAAAGAGGGCAGATTGTCATCAAGGGGAAAATCAGGGCGGGACAGACACCAGCCCAGGCCCAAGCCGTTCTCACCTACTGGTCGGAAAAAACGGTACGGGAGATGATCCGGCAGTGCCTGAAATACTCCAATAACTTTATCGCCAACCAACTCTTTCTCGCCTGCGGCGCCAACCGATTCGGTGGCCCCGCCACCTGGGACAAAGGGCGGACGGCGCTGCGGATATACAATAAAGAGAAACTAAAACTGCCGGAGACAGAACTGGTGATGATTGAAGGCTCCGGCCTGTCTCGCCAAAACCGGGTCACCGCCAGGGCGATGATTACCGCCTTGCAGAAATTTGCCCCTTACAAGGAGCTGCTGCCGGTAAAAAATGGCATCCCGCTTAAGTCCGGGACACTGACCGGGGTCTATTGCTACGCCGGATACCTGCCGCAGCAACAAGACGCACCCTTTGTCATCCTCCTCAACCAGACCCAAAACAATCGTGATGAGATCCTGCAGATCCTGACGACAAAAAAGGACACAAAGACCATAGTGGCCGCGAAAAAACGCTGATCCCCAGTTGCCTTTCCAGCACCCTTCTATCTATTACCCATCAGACTCGATAAGAAAGTCCGCACCATCAGCAAATTGACGCGGAGACGCCCATACACCTTCCTCATTCCAAAAAGCATTTAAGTTGACACCGAAGAAGGCAAACGAGCAGCGACGAAGCAGTACGGGTGGTACGGTGAGGAGCCGCGCAGTGCAGCCGACGAAGTGAACGCTTGATTTAGAAATGGAATTACTCGATATTTCGTGTTCAACCAGCTCCTCAGGAAAGACCACAAAATATTCCCTTGACAGTAGATATTCATTTCCCCTATATATACTTTTATATATTCAAAGGAGAGTAATACAGTGTCTATTAAATACGCCCTGCTCGGCATCCTGGCAGAAAAAGATATGCACGGCTACGAGCTGAAGAGCAGATTTGACGAAAAGGTCGGTGAGTTCTGGAGTCTCAATTTCGGCCAGATCTATTCCACCCTTGACCGCCTGGAGAAAGACAATCTCGTCTCCCATGACCGGGAGATCCAGGAGCGCCGCCCGGACCGCAAGATCTTCCGTATCACCCCGGAAGGCAGGGAGGAGCTGGCAATCTGGCTGTCAACGCCGGTGGGCAAGATCCGGGCGCTCCGCGACGAATTCTTCATCAAACTCGTTTTCCTCGACCAGTCCAACCCCGGAGCCATCCTCGAACTGATCGAAAGGCAGAAGGTGCTGTACCTCAAACGCATGAACCAGCTGACCCGTCGCAAACTGACCCTGAAAAAAGAAAGCCGGAACCTTGAGGGACTAACTGCCGAGTTACTTGTGGACGCGGCGATCTTTCACGCCGAGGCGGATATCCAGTGGTTGACCCTCTGCGAAGCGAAGATCAGGGACGCGACCAAAGTTTCGAGAGAACAACACTGACCGGATAAAAGCCAACTCCACCATCAACCAGAAACCAGGGGACACCGATGATCGAACTTAAAAATGCGAGCAAACAGTACCGGCAAGGCGGCCGCGAGATTGTGGCCTTACGGGATATTTCCCTCCATATCGGCAAAGGCGAGTTTCTCAGTATCATGGGGCCGAGCGGCTCCGGCAAAAGCACGCTCCTTAACCTCATGGGCGGCCTGGACCAACCGACATCAGGAGAGGTGTTCATCAATAACCGGCCGCTGCATAACATCTCTGACAACGAACTAACCCTGATCCGGCGGCGGCATGTGGGGTACATTTTCCAGTTCTTCAATCTCCTGCCCCTGCTCACCGCCGCGGAAAACGTCGGCCTGCCGTTGTTGCTGGATGGCATCCCTTTTTCCCGGATCAAACCCATGGCCGTGGCCCTCCTTGAAAAAGTCGGCCTCGGCCAGCGGATCGAACACCGTCCCGAGCAGCTCTCCGGCGGGGAGATGCAGCGGGTGGCCATTGCCCGGGCGCTGATCACCACTCCCGCCGTTATCCTCGCCGACGAACCCACCGGCAATCTCGATTCCCACACCAGCGAAGAGATCTTTCTCCTGCTCAAGGCCTTAAACGATCAGGGCCAGACCATCGTCATAGTCACCCACGACTCCAAGGCCGCGGCCTACGGCACCCGGATCATCACCCTCAAAGACGGCGCCCTGGCCGAAGATATCGTCCTCGGGGAGTGTGCGCCATGAAGCTTCTGAACCTCCTGCGCCATATCAGCCTCAAGCATGTAAGGCTCCAGAAGGCGCAACTGCTCATGGCGGTGTCCGGAATCTGCCTGGGAGTGGCGGTTATGGTCTCCATCGATCTGGTGAACCGCAGTGTGCTGAGTTCCTTCGAGGATTCGATCAACCAGATCACCGGCCGGGCCGTACTCCAGATCACCGGGGCGGATTCGGGATTCCCCGAGGAGATGCTCGACCGGGTCCAGGGTGTTGCCGGCGTCGAGTACGCCGTGCCGGTGATCGAGACCACCGCCAACTTCTCCGGCGGCAAGGAGCGCGCCCTCATGATCCTGGGCATTGATGTGCTCCAGGATCACAAGATCCGCGACTACAGCATCACCGACGAGAGCGCTGATATCCCCGACCCCCTTCTCTTTCTGGCCAAGCGCGATTCCATTCTCCTCACCCGCACCATGGCTGCGCAGGAAGGGATCAAGATCGATGACGAGATCAAGGTCCAGACCGTGGCCGGGATCAAGACCTTCAAGGTGCGCGGCCTCCTGAACCCCGAAGGCCCGGCCCGGGTGGCAGGCGGCGACATCGCGGTCATGGATGTCTATGCCGCCCAGATGGCCTTCGGCAAGGAGGGCCGCATCGATCGCATTGACGTCAGCTTCCTGCCCGGCGAGAACTACGACACCATGCAAGAACGCATCGCCAAGGTGTTGCCGGAAGGCTACAGCATCGACACCCCGGCCGGCCGGACCAAGCAGGTCGAGGTGCTGCTCGGCCGCTTCCGCAACAGCATGGATCTTATCGGCGGCATGGCCCTTTTTGTCGGCATGTACCTGATCTACAACGCGGTCTCGATTGCGGTCGTACAGCGGCGCAGAGAAATCGGCATCCTGCGGGCGCTTGGCGCCGCCAAATCCCAAGTCGCCGGCATGTTCCTGACGGAAACCGTTGTCGTCTCGGTCATCGCCTCGCTCCTGGGTGTTTGCCTGGGGGTCGTCTTTGCCAAAGCGGCGGTCGGCCTGGTGGCCCAGAGCGTGACGGATATGTACGTGAAGGCCTCGGTTGCCGAGATCTCCTTCTCCTGGTCGGCAGGCATCGGCAAGGCAGGCATCGGCGTACTGGCCAGTCTTGTTGCCGCTGCCATCCCCTCTTTGGCCAGTGCCCGGATCTCTCCGGTCTCAGCCATCCGCTCCTTACCCTTTACAGACAATGGCTTCCTGTCAGGGAAGGGAAGCAAGATTGCCTCGATCCTTTGTTGCTTATTGGCGGTGGTGATCATCGTCGCTTATGAGACTGCGCCGATAACTTCGCCGATCAAGAGCCTCGGGGTCATCTCCAGCGCCGTGATTGTCCTGCTGATCGGCATTTCACTTGCCACCCCGATGCTCCTCGGCCGTGCAGTGTCACTATCCCACGGTTTTCTGGCATCTTCTTTAGGCGCCAGCGGCAGGCTTGCCGGACTGAACCTGCAAAAAAACATGGCTCGGAACAGTGTGGCGGTGGCCGCCATTCTCTGCAGTATCGCCCTGTTTGTCAGTTCGGCAAACACGGTCCACAGTCTGCGCCGATCAATGTTTGATTGGATCGACTCGATCATCCGCGCCGACATCCTGGTCAGCTCCGGTCATCCTCTGGCCACCGGCGGCTCGCCGGTGATCCCCATGCCGGGCGAGATGCTCACCGAAATCGAAAAGGTCCCCGGGGTCCTGTCGGTCGAGCCGTTCCGCAAGGGATACCTGACCTACAACGGCAAGAAGGTCCTTCTTGAGGTCTTTGACGTGGCGCTGCGGATGGAGTACTGCCCGACCATGATCACTCAGGGTACCAGGGAGGATATGCGGCAGCTCTTGCCCGACCAGGACAATATCGTCGTCAACGAAGGCTTTGCCGCTAAATACCAGGTGGCCCCTGGCGACTCCCTAGTTCTGCCTACCCCGCTTGGCCCGAAGCGCTTCGGGGTGGCGGCGGTGGTCGTAAGCTACACCTCGGACTCGGGCTGCATCTGGATGGATGTCAGCACCTACCGGCACCATTGGCACGATCCACTGGTTGACACCTTCGAGGTGCTGGTGCAACCCAAGGCTGACATCGACACCGTGCGCCAGGATATCCTTAAGCGGTTTGGCGGGGAGCGGAAGCTCTTTGCTTTGTCGGGAGCAGCGTTCAAGGTCGAAGTCAGGAAGATGCTTGACCGCTCCTTTGTCCTGACCAACGCGGTGAACATTATAGCCTTGAGCATCGCCGGATTCGGGATCATCGTCACCCTCCTCGCCTCCATCCTCGAACGGACCCGTGAGATCGGCATCCTCAGGGCCATCGGCATGGAAAAGAGACAAGTTGCCGGGATGGTGATCATCGAGTCGATCCTGATCGGGGTGGTGGGCGGGGTGTTGGGCTCGGCTACCGGCGTCCTGATCGGCTGGATCGAACTGGAAGGCGTCTTCCGGCTCGATTTAGGCTCAAGCATCACCTACCATATTCATTACGTGGCCATGGCCGGGGCGCTCCTGCTCGCGGCCGGACTTTCGGCCCTGGCCGGGCTCTATCCGGCCCGGCGGGCGGCAAAAACCAATATCGTGGAGGCATTGACCTATGAATAAATGGCTTTTCATTTTGCTGGCGACACTGCTGTCCGGAGTCACGGCCGCCCATGGAGGTATGACCGGCCGCGAGGTGTACGCAAAGGTCCACGAGGTGCGCATCCGGTCTCTGGACCGGCAGACCGAGGCCACCATGACCCTCCTCGACAAGGGCGGTGGCACCCGCTCCCGTTCTCTCGTCGAATACAGCAAGGCGGCAGGGCCTGAGGCCTACAAGGTTCTCGTGGTCTTCAAAACCCCGGCGGACCTCAAGGATGTGGGCTTCCTGATCCATGCCCGGACCTTTTCCGACCGGGACCTGTGGGCCTATTTCCCCGAACTGAAGCGGATCCGGCGGATCCCCACCAGCTCGCAGGACGACTCCTTCTTCGGCTCCGATTTCTCCTACGACGACTTCGGCGGCCCCCCCAACCTCGACGACTACTCCTTCACCATCCTGCGGGAAGAGGTTCTGGACGGCATGCCATGCCATGTGATCGAGGTAACCCCCAAGGTCCACAGAAAGTGGAGCCGCTATGTGGCCTGGGTGGCCAAGGGGCAATGGATCCACCGCAAGATCGAGTATTACCATGACAAGGAGCTGTACCGGGCCGGGACCTTTGCGGATGTACGGATCATTGACGATATCCCCACCCCGTTTACGATGAAGATGGAGAACATCCCGACCAGGCATAAAACCGATCTGGTCATCGACAGTATCCGCTACCACACCAGCTTTCCCGACGAGCTCTTCACCCAGCGGGCGCTGGAACGGGCCGGAAAATGAGATGGCAAAACCCGGCGACAGGGGTTCTTGCGGCAGGCCGCCTCCAGTGCAGGATGCGAGGCCGATCCTTGAGGGCGGCGTTGTTGATCTCGTTGTCGCTTCTGGGTGCCGGTGTCCCGCCCCTTGGGGCGGAAGAGAGCACCTCCGTTTCCGGACGCATCTCCTCCCGCGCCGTTCTGGCCCTTGACGACAGCAGCCGCAAGGAAGATCCGAGCCTGACCGGCCGTCTGGTGATCGATGCCCGAGAATCGTCATGGCGTCTGTACACCTGGCTGGAAGGAGGATGGGACGGAACCGTCGCCAGCCAGAACCACGATCATGCGCTCCTGAAAGACCTTGATAGCGTCTACCAGGACAACAACCCCTACCTGGAGGTCAAGGATCTCTATGCCGAGCGAGCGCTGGCGGGCATCGAGACCAGGGTCGGTATCCAGCGCTTTGCCTGGGGCCGGCTCGACGAATACCCGATCAATGATCTGTTCAACCCCTGGGATTACCGGCAGTTCCTCCTCAAGTCTCTGGAAGAAAGAAAGATCGGTGTGCCCGCCCTCTCGGCGACGATCAGCCGGTCTGACTGGTCCGGCCAATTCGTCTGGGTGCCGTGGCTGGTGCCCTACCGTCTGCCCGGCCCGGATGAGCGCTGGTCGCTGTTCCCGGCCGGATCAGCATTTCCGGGGGCCGCAAACCCTGGGCTGACACCTCTGGAGCCGGACCTCCCGCCCCGCAACCTGCAAAATGGCTCGGCTGGTCTGCGCTTACAAACACTCGGTGAAGTCGAATGGGCGGTCAACCTCTTTCACGGCTTCGATCCCCGCCCGGTCTTCAACGCAACCGCGCTCACCACTACCGGAACCGACCATGGCCAGGATACCACCTTCGGAATTGTCCCCTCATTCCACAAGATCACCTCCATCGGCCTGGACTCGGCCATGGT
>JAUSAB010000048.1 GCA_030653035.1 Desulfocapsaceae bacterium
CCAAGGCCGCGACAATCCATGTTCGATGCGCCATATTTGTCAAATGACCATACCAGGCAAAGGTCATAAAGACATTACTGCAACAAAGCAAAACCAGGGTAACAATATAGGGATTCATCTTTTCCACACACCTCATCCATCCATCAATAATCATCAAACAAAAGCAACTAACGGTTATTTTGAACAATCAGGACTCATGTTGAAGGGAACGATTTGATTTAAAAAAAGGCTCTAACGGCAAGATCTGTATCCACTCTTTCTGTGCCACTTCACTTCTCAATACTTTCAATGCCTGACGGGTTCTGATGCCGATTTTCCGAAAAATCTCTTTTAGATAAAATCTGGGCCTGCCCCTGGTCAAGAATATCATTAATCCCATGAAACACAGCCCGTACATCTTGCGAAATATCAGCCCCTGAACAGCGGCGCATCGTGTCTCCCTGACGATACGCGGAAATAACCGTATGGATCTCCTCCATCGGTTTTACCACCCGCCGTAAAAGACTACGGATAAAAAGCAGGCCAACACTAAAAACACAGATCGCCATGAACACAACGCCCCAGACCCCGCCTTCACGAAATCGTCGGGCACGTTTAACCGCCTCATTCATCGCCTCACGATTGATATCTGCAAGCTGGACAATGGCCGTTACCGTTTGCTTGCGCGCCGCCAGATCGCCTGCAAACACGGCAGGTGAATTGGCGGAAACAACCTTTAAGGCTGTCGACTCCCCTTCTTCCGTCACATTCTGTTCCGCCCGCTTCAATGCCGCCTTAAAACGGGTACGCTGCTCGTCATCGGGGGCACTCTCGTTGCCGCCGACAAGGGATAGTGAGGCCAGCATCTCCTCACAGGCATGCAGGGATCGTTCATTCCGTTCAATAATACCAGCGATTGCCGGCGCCATACGCATGAGAATCCCAATAGCACCAAGGGCCATCAGCAGATTCAGTCCAACCAGCAGCCAGGCTCCCAGCCGAACGGATTGTGCCAGCCGCATCTTAAAACTCCTCAGTCAGTTTAGGAATTGCCGACTCGTGGGAAACGATGACGAGATGATCACCTTCCTGGAGCGGGGAATTTGGTGAGGGCTGCAGAATCCGGCCAGGAGAGCCCCGCCGGATCGCGACCACCATCACCCCAAATCGTTTGGGCAGGGCCAGTTCCATCAACGTCTTGCCGATCATCGTCGGCAGGATAGAGATCTCGGTGAGATGCAGATCCTCTCCAAAAGGCATGTCGGCCACCACATGCCGATAGACCAAACGATTGGCAAAACGCTTGCCAAACTCCTGTTCCGGATTCACCACCTGATGCGCCCCCACCAGATGAAGAATACGCTGATGCATCGCATCGTTGGCACGGGCAATAACCAAAGGCGCGCCCATCTGCCGAAGCAGTGCCGTACAGATAATCGAGGCCTCTTTTGAATCATCACCGATGGCACATACCGCCACATCGCGCTGCCCTGGCTGGAGACGGGCCAGTTCTGCCTCATCGGTAGCATTCATGACCATGGCCTCGGTCACAAAAGACGATGCCTCCTCAACCAGATCTTTACGCCGGTCAACAGCCAGAACCTCAGCGCCTTTCTCTGACAGGGCCTGGGCCAGAGACATACCAAACTGACCAAGTCCGACAATGAGTATTTGTTGAGCCACAGTTGCACCCTCCTTTATAAACCTGCAAGGTAACTGATCAGGTGGATAGGCTGAAGGCTGAAGGTTCTTAAACCTTCAGCCTTCAGCCTATCCACCTGAGTTCTTCCTTACGTTAACGTTACTTTTGCATCCAGGCAACGGGAAACAGACACCGACCGATCTTCGCTCAAAAGCATGAACAAGGTCATGGGTCCGATACGTCCGGCAAACATGGCAATCATCACGATAATTTTACCGATACCATCAAGATGGTTGGTGGCGCCGACGGAAAGGCCAACCGTTCCCAGGGCTGACGTCACCTCGAACAGAAGTTCACGCGCCGGAATCTGTTGCGTCATCTCCAGCATAAGGACAATAACGATCCAGACCAGGGCACCCGAACTGACAATGGTTACGGCACGATTAATCGTTCCCGGCGGGATCCGCCGATTCTGGACAATGACCTCGGAACGCCCGGTGACACTGGCCCAGAAGGTCATAACCAGAAGGGCGATGGTTGTGGTTTTTACACCGCCGGCGGTGCCGCCGGGGCTACCGCCAATAAACATGAGGCAGATCATGATCAGGCAGGAAGGATTCATCACGTTGTTAATGTCAACGGAATTAAATCCGGCGGTACGGAGCGTGACCGATTGAAACCAGGCGTTATGAATCTTGTCGCCCACAGTCAAATTTGACAAGGTACCGTTCCATTCAAAGGCAAGAAACATCAAGGCACCGCTGACAAGAAGAACAGCCGTTGTCACCAGGGCCAGACGCACACCGACGCCGACAGGTCGTCCCGCCAGCCATCGTGGAACCAGCAAGCTGGTTGCAGGCGCCATGCCCCCAAACACGATCAACAGGGCCACTATGTGAAGAATAAATGGATTTTCCTGATACGGGATCAGATTATCACTCTGGAGGGCAAAACCGGCATTACAAAAGGCAGAAATGGCGGTAAACAGGCCACGCCACGCTGCCTGGCCCCAGTTATCACCAGTGAGACGAAAAAGTCCAGCCAACAGCAGCGCCCCCAGTCCCTCAGCCATAAACGTGAACCGGAGAATGGTAACCAGCGAAACCACCAGATCCTGATGATCCGTATCCGTCATCGAGGTCAAGAGACGCTCCTGATGCAGGCTTAATCGCCGCCCCATGGCATGCATAGCCACAGTGGCAATGGACATGATACCAAGACCACCCAGTTGGATGAGCAGCAGAATCAAAACCTGACCGAATACAGTAAAATCATGGGGGGTATCAAGGACAATCAGACCGGTTACACAGACCGCGCTCACCGAGGTAAATGCGGCGTCCACCAAGGAGATGCCATCCCCGCGCGTTGCCCCGGGCAGCAGTAACAGAAGTGCTCCCAGACTGCACAAGGCAAGAAAAGTCGTGAGGAGAATCCGGGCCGGATGACTGAGCAGGATCTTCCACCAACGATCATCCCACTCCTGTGCCCGCGTTGAACCGGGCAGGACAAGGACTGTCAAGACCCCAAGAACAGGGGCCGTCACCCGTAGATAACCGCTCATAAAAGAAAAGATCACGGCAACAATCATACCCGCGCCCAGCATAGTCAAGACCAGGGCATGAACAGGTGAAAATCGTCGCCACAGCCAATGCATCACCAGGATCATCGTCACCACCACAGATGCCGTAAGTGACGCATTCACCAGAAAATGACTGCTCTTATCAAAAATCACCGCCGCCAGAACAAGTCCGGACAAAGTCATTGCCGACCAGCGCGCTCGTTGCAGACAACGATCCACAGGACGACTCGGCTTCTGCTCATCAACACAGAGCTGGAAATCAGCCAGGGCATACCCGGCACCGATAATCATCACCGCCCCCAACAACACCGTAATCGGGTCACTCTCAAAAAATGGAATAATCGTAACGGTACTTCCAGCCAAGGCCAACCCACCAAAGATCCGCCCTGCTTGCGGGCGGCGCAGGAGCAAAAAAGCGGCAGCCAAACAAGAGAAAACGGCAACACCTGCCGCCACCAACCGCCAGAGTGGCGGATTGGTGTTGCCGGTCATCATCATGGCGGCAAGCATAAAAGGGACAGGGGAAAGCGCCATCAACATGCCTTCGACCCCAACCTCCTGCAAGGATGCACGGGAAAGACGTTTTACTTCCATAGGACGTTTATCTTCCTGCCGAAATCATGATGGAGGGATCTTTTCATTCTTTTCGCAAACGGTTATAATGAGACACACAGGACAAATTTGTAAAAATATTCTGCTATTTTGCAATTTTGAGACCAAACATCCCCTGAATCGCCGCCGGCAGATCCGCAGGCAGGATAACGGTCTTGGCATTAGCGGAAGCTCCCAGATGCTGCAAGGTGGCAATATATTTTTCGCCCAGCAGATAGAGGGCTGGCAACTGCTCAGCCCCGATCCCTTGTTGCACAAGGGCCAAGGCATCTTTCGTGGCATTGGCCAGGACGATACGGGCTTCGGCCTCTCTTCTGGAGGCCTCAAGACTCCCCTCCGCCTCGAGAATGGCCTTCTGTTTTTGACCTTCTGCGGTCAAAATCGCGGCCTGTTTTTCTCCTTCGGCCTCGGTGATAGCCGCCCGTCGAATCCGCTCAGCCGCTGCCTGCCGCTCCATGGAGGCCTGCATGGTGGTCGAAGGTTTGATATCCTGAATCTCGATACTCTTGACCGTCAGCCCCCAATCTTCAAGATCATTGGCAATGGCCTGAATCAATTTAATCTTGATCTGCTCCCGGGAGCTGAGGGCATCATCGAGATCCATCTGGCCGACAATGGCCCGCAGGTTCGTCATAATCAGGTTCCTGGTGGCATGTTCATAAAAATCAATGCCGAAAATGGCCTTGTGCGGGGTATGAATATTGATAAAGGCAATGGCATTGGTGATGATCACCGCATTGTCACGGGTGATAACCTCCTGGCTCGGAATATCCAGCGAGATGTCCTTTCTCGTTACCTTGGCAGCAATGGTATCAATATACGGAATAATGAGATTCAAACCCGGCGTCAGTGTTGCATGATATTTGCCAAGACGCATGATCACATACTCATAGCCTTGCGGCACAATCTTAACCCCGTTGACAATGGTCACAACCACCAAAACCAGAATAGCCACAATAATAATGAGACCCACGTTCATGTTTTATTCCTCCTGTCAAAAGTTTAGGAGCCGTTACGAAATAACATGGCCATTTATATTCATTTCGTTACGGCTCCTTATGCCGTTTCAATTAACCGATTGGCCTTGTTATTTTTTTACAACGGCTTAGCAATGCTAACGTACTTTTTCCACCTTAAGAATCCGGTCTTGGTCCCTGCCTTTTTGCTTTGAAGAAAGAATCGCTGTCACCCGAACCCGATTACCTGTTTCTATTGGCTCATCAGCCAAATACATCCAGGCTTCATCGTCCAGCACCGGAATAGAAAAAACCACCCGCCCAATCTCCCCCGGAATCAGGGCCCGAGTGGCGGCGATCCCTGTCTGACCAATGGCCGCCTGTTCATCAACCAGCAGGGCCTTGATTTTTTTCCGTGGCACAAAAAAACGAAACCAGAAGAAAGTAAATCCAATACTGGACAAAGAGAACACCAGTAATTGCCACTTCAGCGAGATCTCAGGGAGTATGGCCAGCAACAGTCCCGTCACAAGAGCTCCCAAGCCAAACCAGAAAATGGTAAAGGACGGGACCACCAGTTCCATAAGAACCAGGATGATTCCCAGAACAATCCAATGCCACCAAAGGAGATTTTCCATCGGTCCTCCTTAATTTTTAGCGTCGTTCAAAAAAACAACTAGACCATTGAACTACCGGAATCGCCCGTCACCCTTCTCATCCATCCCCGAAGCAAGCGACACTGGACCAGGAAAACGAAGACTCCGGCCATGGTCTGCGAATGGAACGACTCTTTCGTATTAGCCTGATACATTGACAACAGGCAGACAGTATCATATGTTAATACTTTCTTTAAAGCAATTGCAACTCCCGGCGCAAACAAGTCTAAACAAGAGATTTTGATCAATGACTGAAAATCAGAAAGATATAGTCTGGCATCATGCCACCGTCACCCGAACCCGTCGAGAAGCTCTGAATAAACACAAAGCGGTAAATCTCTGGTTCACAGGGCTATCCGGCTCCGGCAAATCCACCATTGCCCATGCCGTGGAAGAACATCTCCACATGATGGGCTGCCGAACCTTTGTCTTTGATGGCGACAATGTCCGTCATGGCCTCTGCTCCGATTTGGGTTTTAGCATGGAAGACCGCAGCGAGAACATCCGTCGCATCGGTGAAATGGCAAACCTCTTCCTGCAGGCCGGAGTTATTGCCCTGACAGCCTTTATTTCTCCACTGGAAAAGGATCGACAGAAAATACGAGACGTTGTTGGAGGAGACCACTTTCTGGAAATCTACTGCGCCTGCCCACTGGCAATCTGTGAGCAGCGAGATGTCAAGGGGCTCTACAAAAAGGCCAGGGCTGGCTTGATTAAGAACTACACAGGCATCTCTTCGCCGTACGAAACTCCAGAATACCCGGATCTCCGTCTGGAGAGCGGTTCGGAATCTCTTGAAGAGTGCGTGGAAAAGGTGATCTCTCTCCTGAGAGACAAAGGGATCATTTCTTCGTTGACCCCCTGAGCCAGAGACAAAAGGGACATTTTAAGAGATGTTTAATACAAACGGGAATGGGTTTTTACAAAGGAAGACGTCTTCTTGTCATCAAGCATCTTGCGCAACTGCTGCAATTCCGCCTGGGCCTGGCGCAACTCCTCCCGCACGACTCCTGATTCATTCAAGGGCGCGGCCTCAAGGTGCGCTTCAAGGTGGCCAACATTCTGCTGGGCGCGATACAATTCAATAGCCAGTAACTTGATCGACATTATGGCGGATTTTACAAATCAAAAGATGTTTAAACAGGCTGTTTGGGAGAGAAGGGAGAAAAATGAAACGTCCTACTATTTCTTATTATTACTCGAATCATTCTGCCGCAGGGCAATGGTATTAAAAAATTCGCAATATTCCTGCACTAATTGTTTCCGATCAGCGGGGGACATTTTAAAGTAAAAAGGGCTCAGCATGAGGATTCCAATAGCTTCCTGACTTGTCATGATCTTGCCCTCCTTTCTTTACAATGACACAAGCAAAAAAATCATAGTATCCTTATCAATCCTTTCGGCTCATTGACAATTTTTCTTTATCAAAAAAAGAAAGTCTTGTAAAGACTTTCTAAACTTACCCTTGTATCCCCGTCATCAGACGTACAACAAAATGACCCAAGGTTGAGCTTGGACATCAACCTTGGGGTCAGTTCGGCCTCTACAACCTGCAGAGCATTAGCAGCCGCCGATTCCTCAACCACCCGCCTTGACGACAGGGGCTGCTACATTTGCACTTTCTGGACTGGCAATGGCTGACCGGGAAACCTTGACACGGACATCCTGAGCAATCTCCAGAGTCACGATAGTATCCGTCAACCCAGTGATTGTGCCATGAAGACCGCCTTTAGTTATAACCTTGTTCCCAGTCTTCAGATCGCTTAAAAATTGCTGCTGCTGCTTGGCCTGCTTCTGTTGAGGCCTGATCAACAGAAAATAAAAAACCACAAAGATAAGAATAAGAGGGACGAAAGAAGCGATTGATCCCCCTGCTCCGGCTGTTGGCATACTGGTTCCTCCAAAAAAATTATAATGTAAACGGCAAATAAACGACAACGATATCTTTCAGGGAAATTTCCCTCACATCAAGGCAATGATGTTAATCATTCACATGCAAGCCTGCCATAAAAATCGTTGCGAAAGGCAGTAAATTGATCACATTCAATGGCAGCCCGCATCTGCGCCATCAGATTCAGATAAAAATGAAGATTATGGATGGTGTTCAAATGATAACTGAGTATCTCCCGGCACTGGAAGAGATGACGCAGATAGGCCCGGGAATAATTTCGACAGGTGTAACAGTTACAATGAGCATCCACCGGCGCCTTATCATCCCGATACCGGGCATTTTTAATGGTAATCTTTCCGGTTGACGTAAACAGGGTTCCGTTGCGGGCATTACGGGTGGGCATCACGCAATCAAACATATCCACACCCCGATACACACCCTCCACCAGATCTTCAGGGGTACCAACACCCATCAGATATCGGGGATACTCCGCAGGCAGATGCGGGATGACCGCCTCGGTCATCTCCTGCATCAAGACCTTGTCTTCACCGACACTGAGACCGCCGAGTGCATACCCATCAAAACCGATATCAATAAGCGCCTGTGCGTGCTCTTTTCGTAAATCAGCAAACATCCCGCCCTGAACAATGCCAAAGAGAAGCTGACCGGTATCAGTCTGGGCCTCACGACAGCGCCTGGCCCAACGGCTGGTGAGATCGGTTGCCTTGATGGTTTCCTCGCGAGTCGCCGGATAGGGAATACAGGTATCAAGACACATCATGATATCCGAGCCCAAAGCCTCCTGAACATGTATCGCCTCTTCGGGACCGAGAAAGAGCTTGGAACCGTCGAGGTGTGAACGAAAGGTGGCACCTTGCTCAGTAATTTTGGCCAACTCTTTGAGACTGAAGATCTGGAACCCCCCACTATCGGTCAGGATAGGCCGATCCCAATTCATAAACCCATGCAGCCCTCCAAAATTTTTGATCAGTTCATGGCCTGGCCGGATGTACAGATGATAGGTATTGCCAAGAATGATCTGGGCATTCATCTCTTTCAGGTTTTCAGGTGTGACCGCCTTGACCGTTGCCTGAGTACCAACCGGCATAAAAACCGGAGTCTGAAAGATACCATGCTGAGTGCGCACCTCGCCCCTTCGGGCGGCACAGCAGGAGGCATGGGCATGAAGCGTAAAAGGTGATCGCTGTTGCATAATATTAAGATAGGCTGTTCAGGTTATAAAAATGTTTAGATGACCATGATATTCGCTGACGATGACTTTATTGCCGGTTTAAAAAATCCGTTATCAAGACAGAAAGGTATAGACTCACACTCTCTTCCTCTCCACCCGACCAAAGCCCTATATTCTTGTTTGCACAATTTTTCAACTACCATATATTGTACCCCCTGCCATATTACTTTTTGTACACGGGCAAAGAAGAGGATAAAAATTTGAACTTCCTCTCAAGACCACGAAAACAGTGCAATAAAAAAAGCTGATAATTTCTTGACATGAAAATAAAAATGCGGTAGTACAAATTATTGTAGTTGATTAATTTTCTATTTGGTTCTGACTCTATTCAATGTATACCTATAGAAAAGAGAGCACTGTTTGATCCTCCCCAGTCCTTTTACCGGGCAGGATGGGTCTTGGATGCGATCTGGAATCACAGGAGGATTCTGGACTCGTAACAATTAATAAAAGTAGGAGGAAAGAAGATGATTAAAAAAATTTCCATGTTAGCCCTTGCCGGACTAATCGCCCTGCCTGTAGTTGCTTCTGCAGGTGTTGGCCCCAAGTCCAGCGATCTGGATCGTAAGATTCAAGATCTGAGTTCACAACTTGACCAGTTAAAAGCACAAATGGCTGCTCAGGCTGAGGCTAACGCCGCGACCAAAGCCAAGGTAGGCGATCTGGACAATACCGTTGCCAGCTTCAGTGATCGTGCCACGGATTGGGATCTGGCCGCTCGCGTTAAACTGTACGGCGATTATCGCGCCCGTCTGGATTACTACAGTGCTGACACTGTTTTTGGACGCAGTCTCGACAATGACACCTCATGGACCAACCGTTTTCGTCTGAACATGCGAGTAGGCGTCACCGAGAACGTCGAGTTCAAGGGTCGTCTTGCCATGTACAAGGCCTGGGGCATGGAGTCAGCAATGGCCGATGCTTCTAACACTGCCTTCCCACAGTTTGACGGCAACAGCACCCGTACCCCTTCAGACAATGCCCTGCGTGTTGACCGTGCCTTTGTCAACTTTAATAACATCGGTGGCGCACCCATCTGGTTCTCCATTGGTCGTCGTCCGACCACCGATGGCAATCCATCAAATATCCGCATGAACTCCACCGAACGCAGTGGCACCCCGCTGATCATGGATTATGCCTTTGATGGAATTTCTGCAGGTTATGCCTACAAATGGGGTGGAGATCTCGGTGCCGGTCGCGTTCGGGTCTGTTACGGACGGGGCTTTGAAGATGGCCTCCAGGTAGATGGCGAAGGCATGGAAGATACAGATTTTATTGGCATGAGCTGGGATATCCTGCAGAAGGGTGATCGCTTCCTTTATGCCCAGTCTTTTGTGGCTGCCAATGTCTTTAATTACCCCAACTTTCAGGATACTTTCACTGAAACAATGGCCCCCCTTGTATATGGTCCAAGAGATCAGATGGGTAACATCATCCTCTCCGGCGCCACCTATATGGATAAAATTGGCCCAGTGAACTTCTTCGTAGCCGGTGGTTGGAGTCGTACCGATCCTAACGCGAACGGTATGCTCAATGACTATGCTGGCATGTTCTTGGGCCAGAATGGTTATAATGAAGACAGCGAAAACGGTTACCATGCTCACGGTGGTGTCCGTTATGATATCGATCCAATCGGCCTCAAGCTGGGTGCTGAATTAAACTGGGGTTCCGAGAACTGGATCTCCTTCACTCCAGGACATGATGATCTCTATCAGTCCAAGATTGCTACTCGCGGTACAGTTGCTGAAGTTTATGGCATCTACGACCTGCCCACGGGCAAGGCCATCTCTAAATATGCCAAGACCTTTATGCGTCTCGGCTACCAGCATTACGAGTATGATTATTCCGGTTCCGGCGATTGGAACCAAAAAGCATACGACCTGGGCAACAGCATTGATCAGGCAAAGATGCTCATGATGGGTATGGATCCCGTCGAGAGTGCTGATCAGGTTTATGTAACCCTTGAGGCAACATTCTAAATCGTTGTTCAAAAAAACGGATAGATGAGTAAGCTGGGAAGGTTCCTTTTTTCTAAAGGAACCTTCCTTTTTTTATTGTCTCACTTTGGGATGGTTACCCCCCCCACCTTTAGGGGGCAGCTTCAGCATAGATTTTGTAAAATGTAGGCCATGAATGATTATCAACATGGCGCACATACGATTTTTAAGATACACCTGCATTTGGTATGGATCACCAAATATCGTAAGAAGATATTGGAAGGTGATGTAGTCATACGGGTGCGTGATGTGATCCGTGAGATTTGTCGTTCTGAAAATGTTGAGATCATCAAGGGTCATGTTTCTCGAGATCATGTTCATCTGTTTGTATCAATTCCCCCGCAGGTAAGTATAAGTCGTTTGGTTCAGCGTTAGAAGGGTAAGTCTTCACATAAACTGCTCCATGAGTTTGATCGGTTGCAGAAGTTGTATTGGGGGCGGCATTTTTGGGCCCGCGGATATTTTTGTTGTAGCAGTGGCGACATAACCGATGAGATGATTAGGGAGTATATTGAAAATCAGCGTCATGATTCATGATATAGATGAAAATTTCAAGATAGACGAAGCTGCACCGTAGTAATCTTGAGCCTGCTTTAGCTGGGATCAAACTGGCTTCAGCCTGAAACGCCGACTTTAGTCGTAACCCGAAGCCACCGCTCTTCAGGCGGTGGATCGTTCACTTTATTCAGATAGCCACCAGATTTCCCACTCCATGCTCACTCCCTCTTCCTTCCTCGCGCCCTCTACTCCTGACCTCATCCAGGCCACCTTTGACCGCCATCATGGAACGAGTGCCACCCCTTTTGGCTCACTCAACTGCAGTTTCAGTGTTGGTGACCAGAGCGAAAAGGTGCAAACCAATCGCCAGATGATGAAACAGTCGCTGAGGATCAACCGCCTGGTTTCGGCCAGACAGGTACATGGGGATCAGATTATCAGGATTCAGGAAACTCCTGACCATGATCAGGAGATAGATGGGATTGACGCCTTGATGACCGACAGAAAAGATGTGGGATTGATGATCCAGCATGCCGACTGTCAGGCCATTCTTCTCCATGACCCTGTCCAATCGGCAATAGCCGCAGTACATTGTGGTTGGCGGGGCAGTGTTCTCAAAATCATCGAAAAAACAGTGGAGATGATGAACGCCAGCTATCAGTCCCGCCCTGAAGACATCATGGCCAGCATCAGTCCCTCATTGGGTCCCTGCTGCGCTGAATTTATCAACCATCGCCAGGAACTTCCTGTCTCCTTCCAGCCTTTTCAGCAGCGCCACAACTATTTTGATTTCTGGAAAATATCCCGCTCACAACTCATGAAGGCCGGCCTGCAACCAGAAAAAATTAGGATCGCTGCGATCTGTACTTGTTGTAGCCCAGATTTTTTTTCCTACCGACGAGCTCGGCGTAAAGGCGATGGAATCACAGGAAGAAATTGTAGCATCATTGCCTTACGTGATAAAGCAAGAATTGCAGGAGTAGCTGGCGCCATTCCCGTCACACCTTCAATTGAATCACACCTACTCGATTCCGTCCACTCTGTTTTGCCTGATACAAAGCAGCGTCCGCAGCATTAATCAGTTGCGATTTGCTAACCGCCATCATGGCCGGTTCAAAAGAGGTCAGTCCCAAACTGATGGTGATCCTGATCGCGATACCAGCAATAACCGTTTCCATTTCTTCCACCCGTCTCCGTAATCGTTCCGCAAAGACCTTGCAACCAGCCAGATCAGTCATAGGAAGGATCACCGCGAATTCTTCCCCGCCATAACGAACGATCAGATCCGACGTACGCATGATTGTTATCACCAGTGTTGCCAGGTTGCGCAAGACATCATCGCCGGCGGGATGCCCGTAGGTATCATTGACATCTTTAAAGAGATCAATATCAAACACGATAAGAGACAGGGCCAGATGGTAGCGTGTAGCCCTGTCTATCTCTCTATCCATCAACTCCTGGAAATAACGATAATTATACAGACCGGTCAGGCCGTCACGAAAAGCCAGATCTCTCAGTTTGGCATTAGCCAACAGCAACTCGGCCGCCAGTTCTTCCGCCTTCTGCCTGGCCTGTTTCGCCTGCATAACCACTTGTTCATAAGACAGATTGATACGGCGCAGCTCTTCATTTGCATCCTGAAGCAGAAGTGAAAATGGTTTCATCTCACCGGGGTCAATATCGAAAAAAGCAAGGAGCTCGACACTCTTTTGCGCCACAGCATCAACCAGCGCATCAATAGCCTCTTCATTGACCTGGAAGCGGGGACAGATGGCCGCCTTGAGCCTCTGCACCTTTTCTACACTCCGTGAACCATAATAGATCGAGGCGAGCATGGTGGACCAGTGCAGAATATCAACCGGCATCCTGATTGCTTCAGGGCAGTCACTCGCATGATGATACCGGATCATCGTCGAGATGGTCTCCGGTAACCCCCATCCTGCAAGTAGCTCCGCCCCGATTTCTTGATGGTCAACTCCAAAGAGCTTACGCTCACTCCCAAAGACCGAGGCCTCGGTTGCCATCTTTTCGTCTAATATCTGCCGATACTCGCTTGGCCGACACAGATGCAAAACCAACACCCCGATATCCTGGAGCAAGGCCGAAACAAAGAGATCATCGTTTTTGTAGTGGAGTAAAGAGGCCAACAGTTCGGCGCCTACTGCACAGGTAACCGCTCTTTTCCAGAAGTATATAAAATCAAAGCCCTCCTGCTTATTGCCATTCAATTCCGTGGCAATCACAAAAGAGAGGGCAATGTTCTTTGTGATATTCATGCCAAGAACTGACAGGGCCTTCTCTATCGTATTGACCTTATTGGGCATACTGTAGAAAGAAGAATTAGCAACCTGCAGTATCTTGACAGTCAAGGCCGGGTCAACCGAAATAATCTGGGCCAATTCACCAAAAGAGGCGTCACCCTTCTTAACCGCCTCAAGAATACGCAAGGCAATAGCCGGAGGAGACGGCAGTTTGATATCTTTTATGGTCTCATGCATCCATTGCTCCAGACAATCATATCAAGTGCTTATTATCCCCGAAGGAAATTCAAGGCCGAACCAGCCTTAAACCAGGCGATCTGCTCAGCATTCAGGGAATGAGTCAGAGCCAGTGCCGAATCTGATCCATCGACGTGATGGAAGACAACCGTCACTGTGGAGCCGGGAGCAAGTTCAGTCAAACCAAGAATGTCCACCCGATCAGTCTCCTGAATCAAATCATAGTCAGCACCAGTGACAAAAGTCAAAGGCAGAACCCCCTGTTTTTTTAGATTGGTTTCATGGATACGGGCAAAAGAGCGGGTAATCACCACGCGCCCCCCCATATGACGAGGACTCATGGCCGCATGTTCCCTGGAAGAGCCCTCTCCATAATTGGCATCGCCTACCACCAGCCAGTTTTCGCCAGCCGCGGTATAGGCCCGGGCGACCTCATTATATGGCTGCCGCTCACCTGTCAACTGATTCAGACCCATCCCGGTCTCACCGGTAAAGGCATTGGTGGCCCCACTGAACATATTGCCGGAGATGTTATCCAGGTGACCACGAAAACGCAACCAGGGACCGGCCGGCGAGATATGATCGGTGGTGCACTTGCCTTTGGCCTTCATCAACAACCGCAAGCCAGCGAAATCATGCCCATCCCAGGGAGTAAAGGGAGAGAGCAGGGCCAGACGTTGCGAATCCGGCGCCACCTGCACAAGGACCGCAATTCGTTCCGCAATAGGCCCAATGGGCGCCAGAAATCCGGATTCATCACGGACAAGACCTTGCTGCGGCACTTCCGGCAACTTGCCGGGAGGGGTCAGCACAAAAGAAGAACCATCCGCCGCCTGCAATTGCTCGCGATAAGGATTCACGTTAAAGGTACCGAACATGGCATAGGCCAGACAGGTCTCAGGACTGGCAATAAAGCCGCAGGTGCCGACATTGCCGTCATTACGTTTGGGGAAATTCCGGTTGTACGACGTCACAATGGAATTCTTGAACCCCGGTTCAATCCCTGTTCTGGTCCATTGACCGATGCAGGGACCGCAGGCATTGGCCAGCACCGTAACCCCAATAGTCTCAAGCTTGGCAAGCTGACCATCCCGAGCAAGAGTAGCACGAACCTGTTCGGAACCTGGAGACAGCAGCAAAGGAATCTTCAATTTCAGTCCCTTAGACGCGATCTGTTCTGCCATGGCAGCAATACGGCCCATATCTTCATACGAGGAATTGGTGCAGGAACCAACCAAAGCATACGTCACATTTGCCGGATACCCACCCTTGTCAACATGCTCTTTCATCGCTGAGACCGGGGCGGCAAGATCCGGGGAATGAGGGCCGACCAGATGAGGTTCAAGACTGGACAGATCAATCTCAATGATCTGATCATAATATTTCTCAGGATTGGCCAGGACTTCCCGGTCAGCCTGCAACAGATGCTGGTATTTACCGGCAAGGGCTGCCGCCTCTCCGCGACCACAGGCCTGAAGATAGGCTGCCATATGCTCGTCATAGGGAAAGACAGAGGTGGTGGCGCCCAATTCCGCACCCATATTGCAGATCGTGGCCTTACCGGTGCAGGAAATGGTGGCGGCGCCTGGACCAAAATATTCAAAAACCCGATTGGTGCCGCCGGCACAGCTGAGCATTCCCAGAAGTTTCAGGATCACATCCTTGGGTGCGGCCCACCCCTGCAACTGACCGGTAAGACGGACACCCACAAAACGCGGATGCAGCACCTCCCAAGGCATACCAACCATGACATCCACGGCGTCCGCCCCGCCCACCCCTGAGGCAAAGGCCCCGATCCCGCCGGCATTCGGGGTGTGGGAGTCGGTGCCCAGCATCATCAGGCCAGGGAATCCATACTGTTCAAGCACCACCTGATGGATAATTCCGGCACCAGGCAACCAGCAACCAAACCCATAACGCTGGGAGGCGGAGGCAAGGAAATCATACACTTCACGATTTTCCGTGCGCGCTAACTGCAGGTCCGTTTCAGCCCCATGCTCAGCGCGGATCAGATGATCACAGTGAACAGTAACCGGAACGGCAGCCTCATCCTTGCCTGCAAGCATAAACTGCAAGATGGCCATCTGGGCTGTTGCGTCCTGCAGGGCAATCCGATCAGGGCAGGTCTTGACATAGGAAACACCAGCCTCAAGATCGGCCTCCATAGCATTATCAAGATGGCCATAGAGGATCTTCTCACCATAGGTCAAAGGACGGCCCAGCCGTTTTTTGACCAAGGCAATATTGGTGTCCATTTTCTGATACACCGCTTCGATGAATTGGGGGGTAGAATCAACCAAACTACTCATAATGCCTCCAACAAGGTTCCAAACCTGATAATGTATAGAACAATTAAAGAATCAAGATCGAATAAGCTCTTCGTCCAGCATTTTATCCGCCAGATCAAGGATAAATTGACGCTGCGCAGGGGTTGCATGGGCAATACACTCACAATGCAGATTCGCATGACTGCGTACCAGCATCTCAAAACGGACCGCATATTTTTCCACCTCAACCCCGCAATAATAAGGCCCGCATTTTTCAACGTGCGCCTGTTGAGACTCGGAGAGCATCTCAGGCGGCAGGACAATCCAATACAGGCCGATCATCGGCCCTCGACGCAAGGTGCGTTTGAGATACGAATCTATATTGTCCCGCTCCATGGGGGACAGATCATCAATGACATATTGGCGCATTTTTTAGATAGATAGGCTGAAGGTTAAATGCTGAAGGCTGAAGGTTTCTTGAAGACTCAAAGACCACCCTTCGGTCTTCAGCCTTTTACCTTCAGCCTCTTTTACTACAACAGCTGAGCGGCAATGGCTGACAGCGGACTTCTTTCGCTCTTGCTCAAGGTCACATGACCATAAAGAGACTGCCCTCTCAATTTTTCCACGGCATAGGAAAGACCGTTCGAAGAAGAATCAAGATAGGGATTGTCAATCTGTTGCGGATCACCGGTGAGCACCATTTTCGTGCCTTCACCAGCCCGGGAGATAATAGTTTTCACCTCATGCGGGGTCAGATTCTGGGCCTCATCGACGATAACAAACTGTTTAGGGATGGAACGCCCGCGGATATAGGTCAGGGCCTCAAGCTCCACCATTTGTTCCTTCAGCAGCATGTTCACCTTCTGCTGTACCGTGCCTTCCTCATTGCGATGATCCTTTTGCATCAGATAGACAAGATTGTCGAAGATCGGCTGCATCCACAGCGACAGCTTTTCATCTTTGGTTCCCGGCAGATAGCCGATATCCTTGCCCATAGGGATAATGGGCCGTGAGACCAGCAGTTTCTCATACCCTTGCTGATGGAGGACACATTCCAGACCGGCGGCCAAGGCCAGTAAGGTCTTGCCGGTGCCGGCCTGACCGATAAGCGTGACCAGACTGATCTTGGGATCCATGAGCAACTCAAGGGCCATCCGTTGCTCTTTGGAACGCGAGTGAACGTTCCAGGCGCTCTCAAAACTGGCATTGAGATGGATCAGGCTGTTTGGCCCCACCGCCCGCCCCATTCCTGAGTGTTTGGGGTTAGCGGCATCCTGCAACAGGACAAACTCGTTGAGCAGAAAATCAAACCCTTCTGTCTCCAGACTCTTCCCTTCATGAAAACGATCCACCATCTCAGTTGCAACCTGGATCTCTCGCCAGCCCGTGTAAAGTTCATCAAAATTACACTTCTGCTTCTCAAAATCCATCACATCAATGCCGAGGGCATCGGCCTTCAGCCGGGCATTGATATCCTTAGAGACAAAAATAACCTTTTTCCCTTCCAGGTGCAGGGCATTGGCCACAGCCAGAATCCGGTTATCGGGCACAGACATATCAATACAGATCCCCGGCATTTCCTTGTGCTCGACAATAATCTGCAGAATGCCACTGTTTTTCATGGTCACCCCATCCTTCAGCGAGCCCTGAGACCGAAGCTGATCAATCTGCCTGATGACATGGCGGGCGCTGCGCCCCAATTCATCGTTATGGCGCTTGAAATTGTCCAGTTCCTCGATAACCGTCATCGGCAGGATCACATAATTATCATCAAAAGAGGTGAGGGATTCGGCGTTGTGAAGCAGCACATTGGTATCAAGAACAAAATATTTGCGGACGCCCATTGCATTCATAGATCAAGCCAGGTTGAGTTTTTATTGAACAGTTCACAGCCGTCTTCACGGACGACCACCATGTTTTCCAGCCGGACTCCGCCCCATTCCGGGATGTAAATACCGGGCTCAACGGTTACCACCATCCCGGTCTGCAATTTCTTTCCATTCCGGGATGAAAGGCGCGGCTCTTCATGGACGGCCAACCCCACGCCATGCCCCAGGGAATGACCAAAAGCCTGGCCGTACCCGGCAGCAGCGATGATATCGCGCGCTTTTGCATCGACCTTAGCCGCCGCAACTCCCGCCCGGATCGCCGCAATAGCCGCACGCTGGGCCCGACGCACCAACCGGTGGATAGCCTGAAAACGTTCATCCGGCTCGCCAATAACAAAGGTCCTGGTCATATCAGAGCAATAACCATCAAGAATCAATCCCATATCAATCATCACGGGCTGACCGGTCTCGATAGCTTTCATGCCGGGAACCGCATGCGGCAAGGCGCTGTTGCCGCCCGTTGCAACTATCGTGTCAAAGCTCGGAGACTGGGCGCCCATCCGGCGCATGGTGGACTCAATGATAAGGGCAATCTCTCGTTCAGTCTGACCGGGACCAATAGTGCTGTACACCTCCTCAAAGACCTTTTCATTCAGGTCAACCGAAGCCCGCAGTTTGGCTATCTCATCCTCATCCTTGATTACCCGCAATTTTTCCACCAGATCTGTCGTCGGGACAAAGCGCACACCTGTCTTTTCGCTCAGTCCGTTCAGCTTTTCGGCAAAAGAATGGAGGGTATAATGGCTTTCAAAACCAAGGGTACGAATCCCCAGATCCGGCAGCATCTCCCGCAGTAAGGCCAACAGCCCTTTGGGATAGAGACCGATATGGAGAAAATCGGCCTCAGCCTCGGCCTGCAGTTTGAAACGAAAATCAGTCAGCAGCCAGGAATCGCCCTTGGCCGGAATAAGCAACAGCCCGGCAGTCTCACCAATACCGTGATCAAGCGCCGAATAACCGCTCAGAAACCGCCTGTTCTCCGGCTGACTGACCAACAGGCCATCAAGCTTTTTCCGGCGCAAGACAGCCTGAATCTTGTTTATTCGTTGCTGATAGTCCATTACATAAAACGCTGTAACAACATCTCTTTGCGTTGATCAAGGGCCTGATTGTATTGCTGGTTCAGCTCGGCCTTCATCCTCGTCCACTCCTTCTGAAACATAGGGTGCATCGCCGGATCCATAGACATCCTGCCCCCGGCAACAGCCCCCGGTTGGCCGCCAAGTTTCTGATCAAGCTGGGCGCGTACAGCGTCTTCCAGCTGCTTTCTAATCTGCTCTTTATGCTGATTATACTGCTCGAGGATCTGTTTCAACTCGGCGCAAATGGCAATCATATCTCCTGCCGATTGCTCCATCTCCACCAGACCCTGCATGGCCCGAAGACCTGTGGCCATCAAGGCCTCATCACGCGGCAGGACGATATTGCGCAGCAGGGCCTGGGCCATGCCCCTGCGTACCGCCATCTGCTCACTCGCCGCCTGCCCGGCAAGTGCCTGTCCGAGATCATCCAGGGCAAGACCTATATATTCAGCGGCCAGACGCATCCCTGTGCGTTCCGATTCTTGAGAATCAGGTTGGCCAACCGCACGGGCAGCCATCCGGGCAGCCCGTTCCATAACCATATCCATGGTGCTTTTTATCTCTGCCATTTTTCAGGATGTTCAATTCTTTGAATTATTTCATAAACATGAAGCAAGAAAGAGAAACTACATGGGACAAAAGACGGTCTTTTCCTAACTCTCCTCCTTTCCCTTTTTACTCTTACCTATTTACTCCAGAGGAGACTGAACCGTAAAGAAAAAATTGTCCCTCTTGTCAAGTCAATTATTTCTGGACCGTTTTTTCTCTCAACGAAAACAAGAAGTGCTTGTCTTTCCATTTATCTTTTGCTATATAGTGCTCTTTCTCTCAAAAAAGATACAAGGTTCGTTCCTTTATTTTTTAGAGATTACAGGCATCGTTTCCACAACAAACGATAAAGATCAACCCTTACAACCTGGCCCCTACAGGCAGCACGAGCGAAAACCCATGACCGAGGCACTCACACAAACAAACAATGACGAAGAGTTAAGTTTTGCGGAACTCTTTGAGATGGATGAAAACAGCAGCGTCGTTAACGTTGGCGATGTAACCATGGGCACCATCATCGGCGTCGTCGATGGTTATGTCCTTGTTGATGTCGGAGATAAGGCAGAAAGTTATGTTGCCAAATCCGAATTCCAACTGGAGAAAGGTAAAGAAATTCAAATCGGCGACACATTTGAAGTCTTTATTGAACGTCGTAAAGAAGAAGGCGGCCTCCTTCTGTCACGGGAAAAAGCAATTGCCATAAAGGTTTGGGAAGATATTGCCAAGATTCAGGAAGAGGGCGGCACTATTGAAGGCAAGATCGAGAGCAGGGTCAAGGGCGGCATGTCTGTTAATGTCGGCGTCCCGGCTTTTCTTCCTTATTCGCAGATTGATCTGCGTCCGGTCAAAGACCTGGATGCGCTCATTGGTGAGACCTTTTCTTTCAAGGTGCTCAAGTTTAACCGTAAACGTAATAACGTGGTTATCTCCCGTCGCGCCATTCTTGAGGATGACCGCAACAAACTGCGCGAGAAGATGCGTTCCATCCTGCAGGAAGGACAGATCATCAAAGGCGCCATCACCAATATCACCGACTATGGTCTCTTTATCGACATGGGCGGCATGGATGGTCTCTGCCATATCACCGATCTCTCCTGGGGACGGGTTTCTCATCCGGCAAAACTGTACAAAGTCGGCGAGGAACTGGAGGTCAAGGTTCTCAAATACGACAAAGAGAATGATCGCGTCTCCCTCGGTGTTAAACAACTGAAAGAAGATCCATGGGCAACCGTTACTACCCGTTACCCTATTGGCGAAAAGACAATGGGCAAAGTTGTCTCCATCACTGATTATGGGGTCTTTATTGAACTTGAAGAAGGTGTTGAAGGCTTGATCCATGTCTCTGAAATGACCTGGTCCAAGAAACCCCGTCATCCATCCAAGATCGTTGCCGTAGGTGATGAAGTTGAGGTCATGGTTCTCAATATCGAGCCAGAGACCAAACGAATCTCTCTTGGCATGAAACAATTGCAGCCCAATCCTTGGGATCTGGTCACAGACTCATATCCGGTCGGCGCCATTATCGAAGGAAAAGTTAAGAATATCACCGACTTTGGTGTTTTCATCGGCATTGAAGACGGAATTGACGGACTGATTCATGTCTCCGATCTCTCTTGGACTGAGCGAATCAAGCATCCTTCCGAAAAATATGTCAAAGGCCAGACCATCCAGGCAGTTGTCCTGAAGATTGACAAGGAAAACGAGCGTTTCTCCCTCGGCATCAAACAGCTTGAGCCCGATCCATGGCAGGCTGCCTACAATAAATATCCATCCGGCACCATCATCGAAGGCACCATCACCAACGTCACTGACTTTGGTGTATTCGTACAGTTGGAAGAGGGGATTGAAGGACTGGTACATGTCTCCGAGATCAGCAAAGAAAAAATCAAGACCCCGGTTGGCGTCTATCAGGTTGGTGATACCCTGAAGGCAATTGTCATTAATGTATCGGCAAAAGACCGGAAAATTGGCCTCTCCATCAAAACCCTGGAAGGCGATAGTGAGGAGCCAGCCGAGGCCGGCCAAACAGCCTCCAAGAAAGAAGACTCTGCTTCTGCAGCAGCTGTTGCCGCTCCTGCCACCTTAGGCGACCTCATGAAGGCCGCCGCCAGTGGACAGACCGAAGAAAATTAGGCAACTTCTCCACAGCCGACAAGTCGAGAGAAAACGACCTGCCTAAGCTTGCCTGAGCACATAAAAGGTTGTTTCGCCTTGAAAAATTCATCATGGCGAAACAACCTTTTTTTATAATTATCATTTTAAATGAAAGAAGATTGAACATGTTAAAAAAGGAACTTATCGATCAGGTCAGCATGGATCTCTCTCTCCCTAAACGGGATGTGACCGCAGCCCTTGACATCATGCTAACGACAATGAGGAACGCCTTAACGGAAAAAAGAAGAATAGAACTTCGAGGTTTTGGAAGTTTTTCCCTCCGAAAACGCAAGGCACGAACCACGAAAAATCCAAAAACCGGCGCCATAATGGATATTCCAGAAAGAAAGACCATCCACTTTACCATGAGCAGATCCCTGAAAGCTCCCTTGATAAAAGAATAAAGACAGAGGTTATTGCAGATAAACACACCTGCGCAAGATTCCGAAACACCATCGCAGGTCATTGCGAATACAGACAGGTCAAATGGCCTAATACCACTCACGGCGTGGACACCCAAAAAAAGTATTCTGGGAGTGTCCACCTCTTGACCTCTCTTCTTTCCGGTTTACAGCATACTCATCTCAGAAATGGGGCAATATCGCCCTTCCCTTCACGCAATATCTCAGGATGATCTCCGGTCAGATCGATAAGCGAGGATGGATCGGGATAGACCGGCCCACCATCGATAATGATCTCGACCCTGTTCCCAAGAAGCATCTCGATTTCATAGGCCTCAGTCGGGACAGGATGTTCACTTTCCACCGGGATACTGGTGTTGACAAGAGGATTGCCAAGAGTTTCCAGCAGCAACAGGCAGATAGGATTGGCTGGAACCCGGATACCAACGGTTTTCTGCTTTGTCGCCATGATTTTAGGAACAAGCTTGGTTCCGGGCAGGACGAAGGTATAGGCCCCCGGCAGATTTTTTTTCATCAACCGATAAGCCGTATTTGACACATGGGCATATTCGCTGATATTGGTCAGACTGGAACACATAAAAGAAAACGGCTTGCCCTCCGGTCTTCTTTTGATCTGCATCAATCGCTTAATCGCCTTTTGATGAAACAGATCGCAACCTACACCATAACCGGTATCCGTTGGATAACAGATAATCGCCCCGGCTTGCAGATGCTCAACAACCTGCTGAATCAGGCGCAGTTGAGGATTATCGGGATTAATATTTATAAGCATGAATTCCTTTTTCCTCTTTCTGTAAAGACATCACCAGACAAAAATGGATTAGTCCCGAAAAAGGTTTAAGCTTTTATCTTGAAATGCTACACTGTTCAGGAGACAGGTTACTTTTTAATAAATATCTCTCCTGTCCCATCATTCCCCTATATTTAACACTGAAAACTATAAACTGAAAACTCTTAAATTCAATACATTCTCTTCATTTGAACCTTGTTCCAGGAGCCTTCCATGTTACCAGACACCATAGAGTTAGCCCTTACCTTCGATGACCTGTTGCTTGTCCCCTCAGCCTCAGAGGTTCTTCCCAATGAAGTCTCCCTTGTCACCCGTTTGACTGACACCATCACTCTGAATGCCCCGCTCGTCAGCGCCGCCATGGATACGGTTACCGAACACCGGACAGCCATTGCCATGGCCCGCGAAGGTGGAATCGGCATTATCCATAAAAATATGGGAATCGCCAAACAGGCCAAAGAGGTCGAACAGGTCAAAAAGTCGGAATCCGGAATGATCATTGACCCGATTACCGTCCGCGAAGATCAATGCGTGGCCGAGGTGGAAAAGATTATGGCCAAATACAAGATCTCCGGCCTGCCTGTCTTACGCGAGGGCAAATTGGTGGGGATTGTCACCAATCGGGACCTGCGCTTTGTCTCGGACAGCGACCTGCGGGTAGGCGATGTCATGACCAGCAAGAACCTGGTGACCGCCAGGGTGGGCATTGACATGGAACACTCCAAGGCCCTGCTCCATGAACACCGCATTGAAAAACTGCTGGTGGTCGATGACAACGGCAATCTGGCCGGACTGATTACCATCAAGGACCTGGAAAAGATCCGAAAATATCCCTTGGCAGCCAAAGATCATCTGGGACGTCTCCTGGTAGGCGCGGCCTTAGGTGTCGGCCCCGGCATTGAGGCCAGTGCCCAGAAACTGGTGGATGCCGGCGTCGATGTGGTCGTCATGGACTCGGCCCATGGTCATTCCCGCGGGGTACTGCGAGCAGTTGCGGCCATCAAGAGCGCCTTTCCTGATCTGCCGGTCATTGCCGGTAATGTGGCCAGTTATGAAGGCACTGCCGCCCTGATCAAGGCTGGCGCTAATGCAGTCAAGGTTGGGGTGGGGCCAGGATCAATCTGCACCACCCGCATTGTGGCAGGTGTAGGGGTGCCGCAGATGAGCGCCCTGAAAAACTGCGTAGCAGCGGCAACCAAACATGGAATTCCCATTATCTCGGATGGCGGAATCAAACACTCCGGTGATCTGACCAAGGCCATTGGCGCCGGGGCCCACGCAATCATGATCGGCTCGCTTTTTGCCGGCACCGATGAGACCCCTGGCGAGACATTTTTGTATCAAGGCCGAACATATAAAGGCTATCGGGGCATGGGCTCCATTGGCGCCATGCGTAAAGGCTCATCCGACCGCTATTTCCAGTCAGAGATAAGCAGCCAGTCCAAGTTGGTGCCTGAGGGCATTGAAGGAAAAGTCCCGTACCGCGGGCCGCTTGCCGATGTTATCTATCAGCTTTTGGGGGGACTTCGTTCCGGTATGGGCTATGTCGGCGCCAGCACCATTGAAGAATTACGAGAAAAGGCTAAATTTGTCCGCATCTCCACCGCCGGCCTGCGGGAATCTCATGTCCATGACGTGATTATCACCAAAGAGGCGCCAAACTATCGAACGGCATAATCTGGAAACAGACTCAATCAGCCGCTTCGGGCTGGAAGCACTTAACTTTCAATTTTAACTTTTAATCTTCTCTTATCATGAAAAAAATCCTCATCCTTGATTTTGGTTCCCAGACCACCCAGCTCATTGCCCGGCGTATCCGCGAACAGAAGGTGTACTGCGAGATCCACCCTTATTCGACCCCCCTTGCAAAAATCAAAGAGCTGGCGCCGGCAGGCATTGTCCTCTCTGGTGGACCAGCCTCAGTCTATGACCTCGATGCCCCCTTATCCGACCCCGCAATTTTTGAGCTGGGCCTCCCCGTTCTGGGCATCTGCTACGGGGCCCAGCTCATGATCCAGCAACTGGGTGGCAAGGTTGAAAAGGCGGAAAAACGGGAATTTGGCAAGGCAGACCTTGCCATCCAGTTTACCGGCGGCCTCTTTGCCGGGCTGGAAACTAGCCCCGTACATCATCAGGTATGGATGAGCCATGGTGACCGGGTGGAGATAGCGCCGGAGGGATTTGAGACCACAGCCACCAGCAGTCATTCTCCCTTTGCTGCCCTCCGACATAAAAAGAAACCTTTTGTTGCCGTCCAGTTCCATCCTGAGGTCGCCCATACCCTGATCGGCACCGATATCCTGCGCAACTTCATCTTTGGTCTCTGCGACTGCCAGCCGGACTGGACCATGCACTCCTTTATCGAATCGACAGTCCAGGCAATCCGCAACAAAGTAGGCACCAACAAGGTCATCTGCGCCCTCTCCGGCGGCGTTGATTCCTCGGTCACCGCCGCCCTGATCCATCGCGCCATCGGCGACCAACTGACCTGTATCTATGTCAATAACGGCCTGATGCGCATCGGTGAAACCGAGTCCATCCTCCGTTTTTTCAAAGAAAAAACCAAACTCAAGCTCATTGATGTCGAGGCCACCGATTTCTTCCTTGGCGAGCTGGCAGGTGTTGTTGACCCGGAAATCAAACGCAAACGCATTGGTCTGGGCTTTATCCAGATATTTGAAGAAGAGGCGCGAAAACTGGGCGAGGTTAACTATCTGGCCCAAGGCACACTCTATCCGGATGTGATCGAATCGGTCTCCTTTCGCGGCGAGGCCCCGATCAAATCCCATCACAATGTCGGCGGCCTGCCCGAGATCATGAAAATGGAGCTGATCGAACCTCTGCGCGAGCTCTTTAAAGACGAGGTGCGCGAGCTGGGCCTGGAACTGGGACTGCCGGAAGAGGCTATCTATCGCCAACCCTTTCCCGGGCCGGGACTGGGCATCCGCATCATGGGCGAGGTCAATCTCGCGCGGCTGGAGATCCTGCGCCAGGCTGATGTTATTGTCCTTGAAGAGATGAAAAAAAGCGGCTGGTACCGCAAGGTCTGGCAGTCATTTGCTGTGCTCCTCCCCATTCAGACCGTCGGAGTCATGGGCGATGGCCGCACCTACGAAAATGTCATTGCCCTGCGGGCCGTGGACTCCAAGGACGCCATGACCGCCGACTGGTCAAAGCTGCCCTATGAACTGCTGGGGGCTATCTCCAGCCGGATCATCAATGAAGTACGCGGCGTCAACCGGGTGGTCTTTGATATCTCCTCTAAGCCGCCAGCCACCATTGAGTGGGAGTAAATTAAGAAGGCTGAAGACCGAAGGGCGTCAGGCTGAAGCCGGACTGGAAGGCTGAAGGGAAAACAATAACGTGCTCAAATCCTTCCTTCAGCCTTCAGTCTTCAGCCTCTTTCCACCCTCCACCTACCTAAACCCGACAAAAGGACGACCTGAAAAATGCTGAAGACGGGAATCTATGTCGATGCCGAGAATATCCGCCTGTGCGGCGGATACGGCATGCGCTACGACATTCTGGTTGATCTGGCCAACCTGGGAAAATCCGTCCTTTTGCGGGCCAACTCCTATCTGGCCGAAGATCGGGCCCGCACCAAGGATGACCATGAATACCGCCAGAAACTGTATCGGTACCATGACATCCTGCGCCAATGCGGCTTCAAGGTCATCAAAAAATATGTGCAGCATTATGTCGATGACGAAGGGATCCTCACTACCAAGGCCAACGCCGATATGGATCTGGCAATTGACGCCCTGCTCCAGGCCCGCAATCTCGATCGCGTCATCCTGCTCACCGGCGACGGCGATTTCGTCCGATTGGTGGTCGCCCTCCAGAACATGGGATGCCGGGTTGAAGTCATTGCCTTCAACAATGTCAGCAATCAATTAAAGGAGATTGCCGATTCCTACCTTTCAGGATTTCTTGTTCCCGGGCTCCTCCCCATCCAGGCCGGCCATAATGAAAACTGGCAGCGCGGAGTTGCGGTCAATTATAATCCGGACCGAGGTTTTGGTTTCATGCGTTACTACACACTGAAACCGGAAGGACTGGTGGCCGAGACGATTTTTTTTCACTGCTCTAAATCCAATGTCGTGAACGACACCCTTTTTCTTGACCCTACCAGTATCTTTGAATTCCGCATCGTCATCAACACCGACAACAACCGCACCGAGGCCTGGGATATCCGTTCCCTCGACGAGCCTTTGGCCTGACGAAACTTACAAGAGGCGTAATAAATGGCTGATCTTCATCAAATCGTTCTTGGTGGCAACAAACAGGGCCGGCAAATCCTTTTTAACGCCGGGATGGCCAACAGGCATGGCCTGATCACCGGGGCAACCGGCACGGGTAAGACCATTACCCTGCAACTCCTGGCAGAATCCTTTTCCCGCCTCGGGGTCCCTGTCTTCTCGGCAGATGTGAAGGGTGATCTTTCAGGGATTGCCGCCCCCGGCCAGGAACATCCGAAGATCACCGATCGACTCAAGCGGATTGGTCTGGGAGCTCAACCCTTTGAAGGGTGTCCCATTCTGTTCTGGGACCTCGTTGGCAAAACCGGACATCCGATTCGCACCACCGTCTCCGAGATGGGGCCCATCCTTCTCGCCAACCTGCTGGACCTCAATGAAACCCAGAGCGGAATCCTGCATGTGGCCTTTACTGTGGCGGATGCGCAAGGTCTCCTCCTTCTTGATCTGAAAGACCTCCACACCCTGCTGGGCTGGATGATGGAACACCGGCAGGAACTGACTAAAGACTATGGCAATATCTCAACCCCGAGCATCACAACCATCCAGCGCAACCTATTAGTTTTGAAAGAATCCGGAGGAGAACTCTTTTTTGGTGAACCGGCCCTGAAAATTGGCGATCTGATGCACACAGATTTCTCCGGCCGCGGAGTCATCAGTCTGCTTGACGCCTCGTCCCTCTACTCCAACCCCAGGATCTACACCTCTTTTCTGCTCTGGCTGCTCTCGGAACTCATGGAAGAACTTCCTGAACGTGGTGATGCCCCCCTGCCCAAACTGGTTTTTTTCTTTGACGAGGCCCATCTCCTGTTTAATAATGCCCCGGCGGCCCTCCTGCAGCGAATCACCCAGGTTGTCCGCCTGATTCGCTCAAAAGGGGTGGGGATTTTCTTTGTCAGTCAATATCCCAACGACATTCCCGACGAGATCCTCGGGCAATTGGGTTGTCGGATCCAACACGCCCTACGGGCCTTTACCCCGCAAGATCAAAAGGCCGTCAGAGTCGCAGCAGAGACCTTCCGCCAAAATCCGCAACTCGATACCGCCACCATCATTACCGAACTTGGCACCGGCGAGGCACTCGTTTCAACCCTTGATGAGCAAGGCAGACCAACCATAGTAGACTGGTGCCTGCTCAGCCCGCCCCGATCTCACATCGGGCCGGTTGAAAGCACCAAACGAGAACGTCTTTTCATACGCTCACCCTTAAAAGGCCTCTACGACACGCCCGTTGACCGGCAATCCGCCTATGAAATATTGACAGCTCGCAATAACAATGCCGCCACGCAACAGAACCTGCCACAGACCTCAGCGGAGCAAAACAGCATAACCAAGCAGATTATTGAGGCCGGGAAAGCGGCATTGGGCGGGGGCGGCGGGCGTCAATCGGTGGGGGAGACCTTACTCAAATCCGTGGTCCGCACCGTCGGCTCCCAGATTGGCCGGTCCCTTGTCCGCGGCCTTCTTGGCTCGCTTACCGGCAGAAGATAGCCAAAGACATTCAGCTCCTGGCTATCTCGATATTGTTGAAAACAACGTTCAGATTTTCCCCTCTGACAAAAAAGCAAAAAGCCCTTTGCGCCAAACTACCCCTTCATCCGGTAGCCGATCCCCCGCACCGTCTCGATACATTCTCCGGACGCCCCCAGTTTCTTTCTCAACCCGAAGACCTGAACATCCACCGCCCTCGGTGTAATGACATAGTCATAGCCCCGCACCCCATCAATAATCTGCTGGCGGCTGAAGACCCAGCCTGGCCGCCGCGCCAGAAGATCGAGGATACTGAACTCGGTGACCGTCAGAGCAACAAGGCTGCCGGCCACCACAACCTCATACCGTTTTGGATCAATGACAATATCATGCACCTTGAGCAGACCGTCTTTTGCTTCACTTCCGTCTTCCCCGGATAATTCCTCACGCCGACGCAAGGTCGCTTTAATCCGGGAAACCAGGATTTTCGGGCTGAAAGGCTTGGTAATATAATCGTCCGCACCCAGGTCAAGTCCGGCAGTCACATCATTCTCCTCTCCCTTGGCAGTCAGCATGATAATTGGCAGCCCCTTGGTTTGCGGGTCCTTGCGCAGAATCTTGCACACCTCAAAGCCATTAAGGCTGGGCAGCATGATATCGAGCACCATCAAGTCCGGCAGCTCACGTTTCACACTCGCCAAGGCCTGCTCGCCATTCTCGGCATAGAGGACATGGAATCCAGCCTTTGCCAGGTTATAGCCAACAAGCTGCTGGATATTTTCGTCATCTTCGACAATGAGAATAGTTGCTCTTGCCACTCTTAACTCCTTGTTTTATTAAAAATAATAAACTTATCACGAATGAATATGGCGGACAATCCGGCCCTGTTGCATATAAATAATGTCTTCGCAGATATTGGTACAGTGATCGGCAATACGTTCCGTGCTTCTGGCCACACTGAGCAACTTGGCCAGATAGACATGCTGGGCCGGGTCGCTCATGATACTCTCTTCCAGCTCACGATAAATGGCGCGCTTGAACTGGTCCACTTCATCATCAGTCAGGCAGACCTTATAGGCAAGATCCGTGTCCTCGTGGACAAAGGCCTCCAGAGTCTGTCTAAACATCCACACTGTTTTATCAAACATCTCGTTAAACATATCCGGAATCTGCATCGCAGCGGAAAAAAATTGCACAGGATCGGCCTTATAGAGCAAGAGCACCTTATCAGCAATTTTTGCCACCAGATCGCCGATCCGTTCAAGATCACTATTTACTTTCAAGACCGTGACCAGAAAACGCAAATCGCTAGCCACCGGCTGATGCAGGGCCATAATACGCAGACATTCCTGCTCCACATCGATCTCAAGATGATCAATCTCACACTTATCTGTCTGCATGACCTGATAGGCCAGGCCAGGATTTTTCTCCACCAAGGCCTTGATCGCACACAGCATGTTCTCCTCAACAACGGTACTGAGATACACGATATGACCTTTCAAGGTCTCAATTTCAGTCTGGATATTATGCGCCATCAAGGTACTCCTTCTGTCCTTTCAGAACCTTTATCAATCAATAACAAACATGGCCAATACGTCAACTCCGGCCCCCAAGACTACTCCCTGGTGAGCCACCCACGATTTTCACCCAAAACGGCCGGTGATATAATCCTCGGTTTCCTTGCGTTCAGGGACGGTAAACAGCTTCTGGGTCGGCCCGTATTCAATCAATTCACCCAGATACATATAAGCAGTATAATCAGAAATACGCGCCGCCTGCTGCATATTATGGGTCACAATAATAATTGTATATTCACCCCGCAACTCCCGGATGAGATCCTCAATCCGGGACGTTGACCGGGGGTCAAGGGCCGAACACGGTTCATCCATCAGGATAATCTCGGGATTGACGGCCACTGCCCGGGCAATGCAGAGCCGTTGCATCTGGCCCCCGGAAAGGCCCATGGCCGATTGATGTAGACGGTCTTTTACCTCATCCCACAGAGCTGCTCGTTTCAGACTCTGCTCCACGGCCTGATCCAACACTCCCCGGTCTTTGATCCCGGCAATACGCAGGCCATAGATGACATTTTCATAGATGGATTTGGGAAAGGGATTCCACTTCTGAAACACCATCCCCACCTTGCGCCTCAGTTCAATGACATCAAGGGATGGATCGTTGATATTTTCACCATCAATGGCAATCAGCCCTTCGATCCGCAACCCCTCAACCAGGTCATTCATCCGGTTGATACAACGAAGAAAAGTCGATTTCCCGCAACCGGAAGGACCGATCAGGGCCGTTACCTGACTCCGCGGTATCCCAAAACTCATATCCTTGAGCGCTTGACTGGCACCATAAAAGAGATTCAGGTGCTCGACCGCAACCTGCGGAGTGTCAATAGCCATGATGGCAGTATCAGAGTGTGACATTGTGTATCCTTATTTATAGGTCGGCCACGGAGAACCGCTCGCGCATCTTATTACGCAGATGGATTGCCGTGCTCGTCATGATGAGTACGATCAGAATCAACAACAAGGTGGTGACATAGACCATGGGCTTTGCCGCCTCGACATTGGGGGATTGGAAACCGATGTCGTAGATATGAAAGCCGAGGTGCATAAACTTGCGATCCAGGTGCAGATAGGGAAAGCTGCCATCAAGCGGCAGAGCCGGCGCAAGCTTGACCACACCGGTGATCATCAGCGGCGCCACTTCGCCTGCGGCCCGGGCCATGGCCAGGATAAACCCGGTCAGGATCCCAGGGGAAGCCATAGGCAACAGGATCCTGGTCAGGGTCTGAAACTTGGTGGCGGCCAGGGCCTGAGATCCTTCCCGGATACCAGGGGGGATCGCCCCCAGGGCCTCTTCAGTGGCGACAATGACCACCGGCACGGTCAGAAGCCCCAGGGTCAGACTGGCCCAGAGAATCCCGCCCGTGCCAAAGGTGGGAGTCGGTAACATTTCCGGGAAAAAAAGCTGATCGATCTGACCGCCGACACCATACACAAAAAAGCCCAGACCAAAAATACCGTAAACAATGGAAGGGATACCCGCCAGATTATTAACGGCAATACGCACCATTTTGACCAGATAGCCGTCTTTTGCATATTCACGCAGATAAATCCCGGCAATGACCCCGACTGGAAAAGAGAGGATGCTCATCAATAAAATCAGCATAATCGTGCCGAAGATCGCCGGGAACAACCCTCCTTCGGTATTGGATTCCCGCGGCTCAGCAAAGAGCAGCTCTCCCAGTCGTTTTCCATAATAGCTGCATTTTTGCAGCCATGACATGGAATTGGGTTGATAACAGCGGACGATATTGGCCAGGGCAATGATTTTTTCCTGGCCGCCCGCATCCACCATCACGGCCACATTGGCCGAGACGATTGCTCGTTTGCTGCCAAGAAGCACAACCAACCGGTCAAACTCGGCCTTGATATTTTTTTCCTCCTCCTGTAAGGCCGCGGCCACAGGGGTATTCTCTTCCTTATGATACCGCAACCGGGCAAGCTTGTTATTGCTCTGTTCCACCTGGCGATTGAGGGTGGCAATCTGCCTGTCAATCTCTGCAACCTCGGCTTGCTGCGGCAGGATGGCATCAAGGGCTGCCTGCAGGCTCTTTTTTTTATCTGCGGGTAAAATCAGACCAGGGATTTTCAATTCCTTCAAGGAACCGTAAAAATTACCATGCTCCTGCCGTTCCAAAACATAAATCTCCGGCGGCAGGCTGAAGTTACTGACACTCGCCTCATCGACCCACTTGAAATCAAGACCATAGAGATCGCGGTTGCCGATCTTGAACTGCACCCTTTTTTTCCCGGTAGCCGGATTTTCTTCTTCCTGGATCACTTCACCAAGCAGATGGCCGCCATCGGTCAAGGTTGCCAAGGTCACTTTCTTGGGCCAAAAAACCATGACCCCATTGGCTAGGACCACATAAAAGAGGAGAAAAGTCATAAAAAGGATAAGTGAGAGCGCAAGACTCGTGGCCCACACAAAGGGTTCTCCCTGCCGCCAGAATTTTTTTGTCACCATCATTTTTCCTTTATCTCCTTTAATAGCGGCCATATTTTTTTCGCAACCGCTCTCGTATCACTTCCGCTCCGGTATTGAGAATAAAAGTCAGGGCAAACAGAAGCGTGGCACAAAGAAAAAGCACCCGATACAAGGTTCCATTAAAAGGCGCCTCCGGGATCTCCACCGCAATGTTAGCAGACAAAGTTCGCATCCCGTTAAAGAGTGACCAGTCCATGATGGGGGTATTGCCGGTGGCCATGAGGACAATCATGGTCTCCCCCACTGCCCGGCCAAAACCGATCATGATGGCGGCAAAGATTCCGGGACTGGCCGAGGGCAGCACTACCCGCCAGATGGTCTGCCAGCGGCTGGCGCCAAGGGCCAGAGAGGCTGCCGTCAGACTGGAGGGGATATTAGAGATGGCATCTTCGGTAATAGAAAAAATAATGGGGATGATGGCAATACCGAGGCCAAAGGCAATGATAATACTGTTACGCTGATCATAGCGAACGCCAAGATCACTATAGAGCCATTGCAGAAAATTGCCGCCAAAAAGCAACCGTTCCACTCCCGGGGCCAGCCATAGCGACAAGGCGGCCGTCAAGAGAATGACCGGCACCAGCAACAGAAATTCATAACCATTACAACGGTTTTGCAGGGTGGGGGTTCTGTAGTATGGCTGCATGAGCAGCATCATACTAACCAGAACCAGGGGGAGAAGCAGGCAAAAGCAGATAATTGCCAGGATTGACTTTTCAACAAGGGGCCCCAGCCACAAGGCAATAAGAAAGCCTATGACCACCGAGGGCACCGAGGCCATAATCTCAATCAACGGTTTGATATTTTTCTTGAAGGTATAGCTGGTAAACTGGCTGGTATAAACGGCACCAAAAAGGGAAAGCGGAATCGCAAAAATCATGGCATACAAGGTGCCTTTAATGGTGCCGAACAGGAGAGGCACCAGACTGAATTTTGCCTCAAAGTCATCGTTGCCGGCAGAGGATTGCCAGACATACTCCGGTTTATCATAACTTTCATACCGCACCTTGCCAAAAAGGGTCTTCACACTCACCTCCGGATGCGGATTATCAACATTCCAGACAATAAGTTTTTTGTTCCGGTCAAGGCCTATCAGGCTGTTATCACTCCCGGAAATGGCAAAACTTGTCAAGTGCTGCTCAATATCAAGCAGGTGATTTTCACTGGACATATGGTCATAATGGACCCTGCCGTCAGCATCAAAGCTGACAATCGTTTTAGTGCGGCGCGAGGCGACAATAGTTACAACAGCAGCCGTATGCGGGACAAGCTGATGAATTTTGCGAAGTTTTTTTACCTTCCCCGCCCCTTCTCCGCTCCAGACCAGACTCCAGGTAGCAAGGCCACCTTTGACATCACCAACCGCTACCGACATATCACCAAAGACCATGGTCAAGGCACTGATAGCCTGTTTGTCCGCGGTCGCCACCACATTATCGGTGAGGCTGGCCCCATCACTTTGACTTACATCCCAACGCAACAGACTCCCGGAATCTGTGCCGGCAAAAAGGGTGTCCCCCTTTTCATCAAGGGTAAAGGCCATAATCTTCCCAGGAGGATCATGCTGAACAGGAAAAGAAAAATCCTCTTTTTTCTCATTGCCAAAGAGATCAGTCGTGGTCACCTGCTGCGTTACCTGAAAACTGTTGTCATCAAGAAGCACTACCTTGGTCAGACGACCATCTTCGGTCTTGCGGATAGCGGCATGCAAGACTTTGGCCGTTGCCACTCCTGTCTCTGGCGGAAATTCAGCAAGAGTCTGGATCTCAGGTTTGACAGTACGCTTTCCTTCTTTGTCAAAAAGAAACCGGAACGAAACCTCGGTCATGCTGGTACTCTTATCCGCCCACAGCAGAGTGTACTGATTATTTTTATGCAACTCGATGGATTGCAGCGGAACTTTCTTGTCAGCAACAGCCGCCAAACTCAAAAAGGATGCGCCCTTGGCCAGGTTATAAAAGATAAAGACACCCCGATCATTCAAGGTATAGGCGATCTCCTGATAATCATCAACCCCCATGGCCAGCAACGCTTCTGGTGGGGAAGAGAGCGGAAACTGAAAGACAATATTGGTCCGGGCCGACTGAAAAAGAGGAATAGTCACGCGGACGATCAGGACCAGAATAGCAATCACACTGGCAATAACCAGCAGCCCGCCCAAAGTAATAATCCGGGTGGCAATACGATCCTGAAGGCGGACTTTTTTTATGAACTGTTTATCAAGTTTTTGCATGGAATCCTGGAAGGTTCAATATTAAAAGCTGAAGGCTAAAGATTAAAAACTGTCGGTAGTACTGCCGCACCGTATATTTCATGATGCTTTCCCGTCAGTCTTCAGTCTTCAGCCTATCTACTATCTGTCTTCCTAATTCAACTTCGCCAATTCCTTTGCTACGACTTCAGCAGGCAGCGGCATAAACCCGTCTTTCACCACAATCTCCTGACCCTCTTTAGAAAGGATATACTTCAGGAATTCAGCAGCCACAGGCGATAACGGTTTGTTTGGTTCCTTACCGACATAGATAAGAAGGGTCCGAGACAGAGGATATTTCCCGGAAAGAACATTCTCATAAGTGGCCTCAGCGGCAGGCGCACCTTCTTTAGCGCTCAAGGCAACGGCCTTCACCCCGGAGGTTTTATAGCCGATACCGGAATAGCCGATACCGGAACGATCCTCGGTAACACCCATAACCACAGAGGCTGATCCCGGCTGTTCCTTGACAGTGTCCTTATAGTCGCCCTTGGCCAGTGCATGTTCCTTAAAAAATCCGTAGGTACCGGAAGCAGAATTACGACCAAACAGACTGAGAGGCAGGTTCGCCCATTCACCGGTCAGACCAAGCTGCCCCCAGGTCTTATAATCCTCAGCAATGCCGCCCTTATGGGTCTTTGAAAAAATGGCATCAACTTGAGGCAGGGTGAGAGACTTGATCGGATTGTCCTTATTGACAAAGACAGCCAGGGAATCGAGGGCCACGCCAATACTGGTCACCTTGTAGCCATACTTGCTGACGAAGGCATCTTCCTCATCTTTCTTCATGGGCCGAGACATGGGGCCTAATTGGGCAGTTCCCGCGACCAGGGCCGGCGGCGCCGTGGTTGACCCTTTGCCTTCGATCTGGATACGGACATTAGGGTACTCCTTACGGAATCCTTCCGCCCAATAGGCCATCAGATTGTTCAAGGTATCAGAGCCGATACTGTCCAGATTACCGGACACCCCGCTGACCTTCTTGTATGGGGCAATCTTGGGATCAACTTCAACAGCGGCCAAAGCGCCGGTGGTGGTCACGGCCACCAGACAACCTGCCACTATTGCCTTCTTCAGTGATTTTCCGATCAAACTTTTCTGCATCTTCATTTTTTGCATCTCCTTTAACAAGAGTTTGAGTGGCTTATACCCGAAGGGTCCTTGCCGGTAAGTGATGCGCCTACAATGCCTCCCTCTTGTTAGGATTTGGTTAGGATTACATTAAGGGACGAACAGGGTTTTGATGGCGACCCTCCTTCCCCTCTTCCCGGGAATCTTCCTAACCAACAATTAACGACCTGCTAACATTGCAGTAACCCTATCCTAAAATAACTCCGCTATTGTCACGGCACATTGAGAGTCAAAAGATGAATGAATCTTGATGAATTAATAAACGCCCAATGGGGCAAGCAGGTAAGTGATTGATTCAAAACGAGAAGACACTCAAACAGTAGAAAAATTAATGCCGTCATCGGGATGGCAAAAACAGCATAAGGTGCCGGTCACTTTTCATCCGTCCTTGGAACAAGCGACACAAGGCCATCCTTGGCCGTCGTGACAAAATGATCCAAAACGCACTGGTTATTTCGTAACGGCACCTCAATCTTTTGGGAGAAAGGAGAAAAAAAATGAAAAAAGTATTATCAACGGTGGCCGCCCTTGGCTTCTGTCTGTACCTTCCTGCGGCCGCTCTGGCCGGAGGAAGCACGTCTAATGATGCAATTTTACGGGAGCTTCAGGAGTTGCGGGCCCAGGTTTCCAACCAGCAGGCGGAGATTGACATGCTCAAAGGCCAGAAGACCTCTGCTCCGGCAGACATGGAATACGTGAAGACCAAGGTCGCCGCTCAGGGTGAACACATTGAGGCCCTGGAGGCCAAAAAAGGCTTTGCCGTTTCCGGCAATGAGTTTATTGACGGCATTAAACTGAAGGGAGACCTGCGCGTCCGGTATGAGATGCGCGACAAAGAGTACAAAGACGGAATGGGAACAGATCTCACTCGCGAGCGTTTCCGTACCCGCTTTCGGCTGGGTGGTGTCTGGGATAACAAGGCAGAAAACTGGCAGATGGGCGCAGGCCTTGCGTCCGGCAGTGACGATCCAACCAGCACTAATGATACCTGGAGTGAGGTCAAACCCTTTGAAACCGGAGACATCCGTCTTGACTATGCCTATGCCAAACACAAATGGAATGATTTCAGCATGACCCTGGGCCAAGCTGAAAATCCCTATAAAACCTCCTGGGTCCTCTGGGACGGCGATGTACGGCTTGCCGGCATGACCCTGGCCTATGGTCAAAAAGAAGGCGTGTTTGCCATGGGTGGTGCCTATGGGGCCAAACTGGTTATGGATGATGACACATCCATGCTCTATATGGGACAGGTTGGCTATAACGGTACGTTCAGCGAAAAAGGCAAGTTCACAGTTGCCACCGGCTATCATACCTATGGCAAGGAAATGATCAACGAAGAATATGCACTTGATCATGATGCCGCTGATCTAGATACCAAGTCAGCTTTTGGTCTTGGCAGTGTTGATCCTAACACCTATGAGCTGAATATCGGCGACATCTATGGTGATGTCAGTTTCCCGGCCGGTCCGGTTAAGCTCAAGATGTATGGTCAGGCCTGGATGAACTTTGGAGCCGATGGCGCGCACGGTCAGGCCGGCAGCAAATTCCCGGAATTACCTGAGGATAATAACATGGGTTGGGTTGCAGGCATTGACGGCACATTCAATGACTTCAAACTTGGTTACGCCTACTCCGTGGTTGAGGCCGATTCCCTGTTCGGATACCTCTCCGACTCAGATTTTGGCGACGGTCTCTCCAAAACCAATAAACAAGGTCACCGCGTTCAACTGGGCTACAGCCTGACCAAAAACTGGTCAACCGATTTTACCTTTCTCAACTTTGAGCGTGTTGAAGACTTTGCCAGCGCCAAGGAAGATCAAGTCAGCATCTACCAGATCGACGTAAACTATAAATTTTAGGGTTTGCCCATAAAAAAACCGCAACACCTGATCCCCTCACCAACCAGCCTTGTCTGTCCCGCAGACAGGGCTGGCTTCCCTCATGTTCCCCCCTACCTCTTCTCTTCATCTTCAAGACATTCCACGCTGCCCGAGACATTCTCCCCACAACTTTTCCCCCTTTGTACGGCGCAAAGCCATCCCGGAACTCGCAAAAATCGTAGTGGCAAATTAACCTTCCTTTGAAATTCAAAAGAATATATACTAACAATTGAGACGGGTCAGTAAGACAACGGACAGGCAGGACATACTGGCGAAGCAGGCCTTTAGCCATTAACATCATGAACAGATACCTCCAAACGCTACTGCTCGTACTTACTTTGATCCTGCTGAGCAATCAGATGCTCTGGGCAAAAGGACCTGCACTCGACGAATATACGGTCAAGTCCGCACTCCTCTACAATTTTGCCAAATTTGTGACTTGGCCCCTTGATTCGTTCCCGGCCAACCGTCCATCCCTGGACATCTGCCTCATCGGCGATGCCCCCTTTGGCAGTTCACTTGAGGCAATCTCCAGCAAAACCATCCACGAAAGGCAATTAACGGTGCAGCGAATCGATAACATCGAAGCGATCTCCAGCTGTCACGTCCTCTTTATTAGCGAATCGGAAACCAAGCGTCTGAAGCCGATTTTAGAATCGGCTCGCAGGCACCATGTGTTAACCGTCAGCGACATCGAGCATTTCGACCTTTCCGGGGGCATGATCCATCTCTTCACAGCAAGTGACAAAATACGTTTCTCGATAAACCAAGACGCTGCGAACCTTGCCGGGCTTGAGATCAGCTCACAGCTTTTAAAACTGTCCTTCACGAACAACAAGTAGGGCAAATGAGGGGAAAAATGACCAGTCGTTTCAATGACATGCCCATAAAGAACAAGCTCACGATGATGATCATGGGAACTACTACGATAGTAGTGATCATCGCTTTTCTGGCCTTCTTTGTCTACCAGTTAGACGCGACGTGGCAGGATAATAAAAACAAACTCACTTCTGTTGCAAGAATCACCGGACTCAATGTCGCCGCTGCCATTACCTTTCACGAACAACAATCAGCAGCGGACACCCTGGCCGCTCTCAGCGTCGAACCCAGCGTGCTTGCAGCTTTTGTTATTAAGCCAAACGGCCAGATATTCGCGCAATACCGATCTCTTTCTGGTATGGCAAATAAGCATGTCCAGGAACCATCCCCAAAAATTGATGAGCTGATCGCAGAGGCATCAACCGAATCTTTTTGGAGCTTTGACAAAGATCTGGAAGCGGTCGAACCAATCATCTTTGATCACCAGCAAATAGGCTTGGTTATTATTCGAAGCCAGCCCACCAATCTTTTAGCTAAGACACGTTGGTTCATAGAGTTTACCGCCGGCATCCTTGCCCTGATTTTTATCATCATCTATTTTTTGTCCTCGAGGCTCCAACAGGTCATCTCGGGGCCGATTCTGCATTTGGTCGAGATCATGCGAACCATCTCAGAGCAGAAGAACTATTGCCTTCGCGTCAAAAAAGAAACCAACGACGAGGTCGGCACACTCTTTGACGGTTTTAACGAAATGCTGGAGAATATTGAGACGCGAGACAAGCAGTTGGAACTGCACCGGGAAAATCTTGAGCAGCAGATTGCCTTGCGCACGAATGATCTTTCTGACACCAACCGGAAGCTGGAAGACATGATTGTGGAGCTAAAGCTGGCCAAGGAGACTGCCGAGACGGCAAGTAAAGCAAAATCGGAATTCCTCTCAAACATGAGTCACGAAATAAGGACACCTCTGCATGCAGTACTTGGCATGACAGAATTGCTTGATCATACCGAATTAACCGAAGAGCAGCGTAAACTTCTCACCACCATCCATTCAGCAGGAAAGACACTCATTGGGCTTATCAGCAACATCCTTGATTTTTCAAAAATAGAAGCCGGCAAGATGGTGTTGGATTATGTTGCTATTGATCTGTTGAGTACCTTCAATGAAACAATCGCCCCCATCGTGCAGATGGCAGAACAGAAAGGACTGAAAGTTGAAATCTGCATTGAAGGTACCGATGGTCTCCTTGTCCTTGTGGATCCAACTCGCCTCAAACAGATTCTCACCAATCTGATCTATAACGCTGTTAAGTTCACGGTACAGGGTAAGATCTCCGTTCACTCCTCGCTCCGCAGACAGAGCGACAATAACGCCGATCTGTTGATTGAGGTCACTGATACCGGCATCGGGATATCCACAGATGCTAAGGCCACAATTTTTGATAGTTTCACTCAGGAAGATGGCTCCACGACCAGAAAATATGGGGGGACAGGACTCGGCTTGGCGATAACGAAAAAATTAGTCTCCTTGATGGGCGGCGAAATAAGTATTGAAAGTGAGCTTGGCAAGGGATCGACCTTCCTAGTCATCATTCCGTGCCAGACACAGAATAAGCCCTTGACGGTGGAGGCCACGCCGGACTGTGCCGCCGACAGAAAAGAGATTAAGGGCACCAGCATCCTGGTTGTTGAAGACAATGCCGACAATCAGAATGTGGTCAGACAAATGCTCGAAATGTTTGGATTCCGGGTAGATATCGCCGGAAACGGCCTCCAAGCTTGCGAGATGACTGCTCATGCCACGTATGACCTCATTTTGATGGATTGCCAGATGCCGGTGATGGATGGATTCGAAGCAACCCGATCCATCCGAGAACGGGAACGTTTGACCGGTGCACACACAAACATTGTTGCCCTGACCGGAAATGTAGTAACAAAAGATCTGGAGCAGTGCCTGATCGCCGGCATGGATGACTATCTGGGTAAACCATTTTCCTTACAAGAGATACACACAATGGCGATGAAGTGGCTGCCCGCCCAGGATGGAACGGCCGACCGCAATGATGATAACAGGGACGAAGCATGGCAGGGTTCGGCAGAGGTGACATGAAAAGCTGGGATATATTTCCCCTTCTTTCTCAAACGGCAGGAATAATTTTTCCAGATAGTTTTATGCAATTCCTTAACCAGACAACACTGTAGGTTTACTCAATGCAAAGAAGATATCTTAATTCTCAACAACCCAATATAAAGAACGGGTGCATTGGAGTTATAAAATGCAACTCAATGAGTTTCGGTGGATTAATTGTGGCCATTCTCTTTGCGGCCATGTGCTTCCATGCCTCGATCGCGCACTCGGAAGAACAGCTTGACCTAACCGAACTGCCAATAGAAAGTCTCTTAAATATACACGTTTACAGCGCGTCAAAATTCATCCAGAAAAAATCCGATGCGCCAACGGCGGTAACTGTTATAACGGCGCAAGACATTAAGGATTACGGGTATCGCACTCTGGCCGCGATTATCCAGAGTGTTCGCGGCGTTTATGTCGATAGTGACCGCAATTACAGTATGGCAGGCATGCGCGGCTTTAATATTCCTGGCGATATAAATACCCGGGTTCTGGTGTTGTTGGACGGTTATCGCCTCAATGACGCGACCTATGACCAAGGGCCATTGGGCACTGAATTTCCAGTCGATGTGGATTTGATTGAGCGTGTGGAATATGTGCCCGGCGCCGGTTCTGCGATATACGGCAATAATGCCTTTTTGGGTGTGATTAACGTCTTCACCAAATCAGGTAAGGATTTCAAAGGCAAGGGAGCAGAAATATCTGGAGAGATTGCCAGTTACGGTACCGATCAGGAACGGGTAAGCTTTGGCAAGTATTTCGACAATGGCGTGGAAATGCTGGTTTCCGCAACCCGCCATGACAGCAATGGTGAAAACGGTCTGTTTTTTCCAGAGTTTAATACCCTGGAAAGCAATAACGGCATCACCAGCCATGGGAACTTTGACAACGCCGAGCGCTTGTTCGGCAAGTTTTCATGGCAGCACTTCACCTTAGAGACCGGTTACTCAAAACGCAATAAAGGCCTTCCCTTGGCTAATTATGGGACAGTTTTTAACGACCCTCGCAACCAAAATACGGATCAGCATATCTTTGGGAATCTCACTTACAACAACTTGATTGCCAATCATCTTGAATTGTATGCACGGGCTTATCATGGCCGTTATGATTATCCAGGAACCTGGGTATATGATGATCCACCCATTACCCTTTATAAAGAGTTAGGGCTTGGACGATGGTGGGGTTCAGAAGCACGCCTGGTCAGCACGCATATTGATGGCCATAAATTGATGATTGGAGGCGAGTTTCAGGATAATTATCTCTTGTCGGATGAGCAGCTCATGGCTGTAAACCCGGATAATCCCAGTGCCGCGGCAGGTTTCAAGCACTCGACCAATAGCTCTGGACTTTATCTTCAGGATGAGATGACACTTCGCGACAATCTAATCCTGAATGCCGGGTTGCGTTACGATCACCTGAGTTATGGTGTTAATGCCATTAACCCCCGAATGGCGCTGATTTACAAGCCTTGGGACGATACTGCCTTCAAGCTTTTATACGGTTCCTCTTTTAGGGCTCCTAATGCTAACGAACTTTATTATACTGACCCCATTACCATAGCCAGTAACAATCTCATCCCTGAAAAAATCAAAACCTATGAAGCTCTTATAGAATATCAGCCAGGCCGCACAGTGCGATTGACTGCCGGGGGGTTCCAGTATGAAATAACAAATCTTATTGAACTTACGGCGATTCCCAGCCCAAACCCTGGAGAAGATACTGTAAACCAATTTATTAATGCCGGTACAGATAATAAGGCCTGGGGCACGGAATTGGAAGTTGAAAAACTGTGGGATTATGGTTCGCGGCTTCGAGCCAGTTATATCTGGATCAAAACCGATGAAGCCAGTAGTAACCAACAGTTGATTAATTCGCCCAGCAACCTCTTTAAATTGAATTTTTCAACACCTTTATTAGAACACTGGCTACGTGCCGGCATTGAAGCGCAATACACCGACAGCCGGAAAGGGCGAGACGACACCAAGAGCGAAGGTTATCCGTTATTCAACCTGACCTTGACCAGTGGCGATAAACTCTTTAAAGGATCACTTAGCGGCGTGGAAATCTCCGGTAGCATTTACAACCTTCTTGATCAGCAATATACCAGTGTGGCCAGTGATGAATTTATTCAGCATTTTATCCCGCAAAACGGTCGGAATTTCCGACTGGTATTCTCATACCGATTTTAAATTGACTCGCTTCGGGAAGGAAAATCTCCCTTTAATAAGGGACATGAAATCTTAAAAAACCGGCTTAGCAAACTGTCCATTTTTAGTTGACCGTCTCAGTAAGACAACGGACAGGCGGAACATACCGGGCGAAGCGGGAATTTAGCCATTAACATCATGAACAGATACCTCCAAACGCTACTGCTCGTACTTACTTTGATCCTGCTGAGCAATCAGATGCTCTGGGCAAAAGAACCTGCTGGACGGCGGTCATGCTGAGTTTGTTCAGGAAACATTCACTCGTCCCACTGAAGTTAGTCGCAATGTGTACGGTAAACTGACCTATAAATTTTAAGACGGGGCCGTATCTGTGTTTAAACAAACAATACAGGACAACTGTGCTTTGGTAATTTCTCTTTGCCTCTGGTGACTGGGAAGCTGTCTGTTGCTGCCCGAAAAAATATTTGCCAGAGAAGGGGAGGAGTATGCGGTGAAGGCCGCATTTGTCCTCAATTTTTCAAAGTACCCTAAACGTTTCAAGCAACCCGTGATTCTTGACACACCAAAAGAAGGCAACAAATGCATAAAAAAATAGTAATGGCTTCAATAGTGCTCTCATTCTTATGGTTCACCACAATGGTCCTTGCGGCCCCTCCTCTACCTCTGAAGGTCTTTGTCTCTGTCCCCCCGCAAAAATGGGTCAGTGACAATATAGGTGGAGCCCTCGTGACCACTGAGGTCCTGGTCGACAAAGGGCAGGATCCTCACACCTATGAACCTACGCCAAAACAGCTGACAACCCTTTCCCAGGCAAAACTCTACTTCACCCTTGATCTCGAATTTGAAAAACAAATCATTCCCAAGCTGGGACAAACAGTTCCCACCCTGAGCATAGTCGATACGGCGGACTCCATTCCCAAGATCGCCATGTCCGAACATGAACATGATGAGCCCAAGTCGAGCAACGAAGCTCATTCCAACAAGGAACACCAGCACCAAGAAGGTCTTGACCCCCATGTCTGGCTCTCTCCCCTGAACCTGAAGATCATGGCTGCGGATATGGCCAGGGCCATGATTGCAAGCGATCCGGCAAATAAAGTAACCTATGAAAAGAATCTGCTGGAAACAACCAGAATCCTGGATCAGGTGCATCAAAAGATCGAACAAAAGCTGGCCCCTTATCAAGGCGCATCCTTTTATGTCTTTCACCCGGCCTTCGGCTACTTTGCCCATACCTATCACCTGCAGCAACAGGCCATTGAAACCGGCGGCAAATCGCCAACCCCCAGACAACTCTCTTCCCTGATTACTCAAGCCAAAGCGAGTAAGGCACGGGTGATTTTTGTCCAACCCCAGTTTGACCCCAGAAGTGCGCAGGCCATAGCCAATGCCATTCATGGTGAAGTCGTGCCTCTTGACCCGCTGGCCGAGGATGTGGCAGCCAACCTGGAGACCATGGCCTCAAAGATTCAAGCGGCATTTATTGCCAGATAATTCCGTACATCCTGCCACCAAGAACAAGAGGACAGAAAGCCGATTTACCTATCGCGTACCAGGAACAATGAAACAAGGCATGACTTTACCGAAAACACATGGGACTGTAGTTGATTACCGGAAAGATATTGATGGATTACGGGCCATTGCCGTTCTTGCGGTATTTTTTTTCCATCTCTACCCTGTTTTACTGCCAGGGGGTTTTCTTGGAGTTGATGTTTTTTTTGTTATTTCTGGATATTTAATTACCTCCATTATTTTACGCGAGAATGCTCGCGGCGTGTTTTCATTCAAACGCTTTTATGCCCGTCGTGTAAAACGCATCTTTCCCGCACTTTTTGTTGTTCTTATTTTGTCTTCACTGCTTGCTTTTTTTCTTCTGGCTCCTGAAACTTATCTGAACTTCGTAAATTCTGCGCGCGATGCCTCCGCGCAGTTTTCCAATTTTTTCTTTGCCCGCAAGGTTGGTTATTTTGAAGAAAACCTGGCATCTCAACCCCTTTTACATACCTGGTCACTGGGTGTGGAAGAACAATTTTATCTTTTCTGGCCTCTGCTGATTTATTTCTGCTTCCGGTTTGTAAAATTACAGCGGAAAAAAATTTCAGGCCAGCCTTTTCCTGAGAATTTTAACAAAATTGTGAAAGAGGACACGTGCTGTCAAAGAAGAATGTACCGGTTCTTCTTTATAGTTTTTCTTCTCCTTGCAGTACTCTCTTATGTCTTGTGTGTTCTTTTTATTGATATGGACAGGCAAAAAGCGTTTTACATGTTTTATACCCGTGCCTGGGAATTCTGTATTGGCGGATGTGTATCACTGCCCATTTTCCCATCAATTAAGAGAAAAGATCTTGGCGCCCTTGTTGGAGGAACAGGGCTCTTTCTGCTTGGTTTCAGCTTTCATGCTGTTGACCAAAATTTTCTTGGCATCTCTTTTTTGCAATTCGGCGCGTTACTGCCTTGCCTGGGCGCGGCGCTCCTTATGTATGCCAATTGCCAATTAAGTATAGGCAACAGGCTGCTGGCAACAGTGCTGCCAGCGGGTATCGGAAAAATTTCTTATTCTTTATATCTGTATCACTGGCCAGTGATTATTTTTTATAAAATTTTCAACAATAATCATGAAATAACTCCTTCGGCAGCCCTGATTATTATTTCCGTATCATTTGTCCTGGCGTTTTTAAGTTATATCTTTATTGAACAACCTGTTCGAAAACTGGAGACAGGTGACAATTTTATTCTTGGTTGCGCCCTGGTAGTCATGATTGTATTCAGCACAGGCTTTTCTCATCTGAAGCGTTATGAGCGTGCCTCCTGGAGAGGGGCTGACTATCCCAATAAAACGGATAATCCACCGTTACAAATCCCTACAAGTTGTGTCCCGAATATAAAAGACCATTTTGTATCTTTAGAATGCAAGGTATCAGGCAAAAAGGAGGCGCCAGTCATCGCGCTCGTTGGTGATAGCCACGCTCCTCATTATCTTTCTGCTCTTGTTTCCTGGGCTTCCCATAACGGCTATGATGTTTTGTTTCTTGGCGTCGCGGGTTGCCCCATGCTCCTGGGAGACGTGAAGATTGAGAGTCTGATTACCGTTGAACATGAAGTACAGTGTTCACAGGCACTTCCTTTCTTTGCTGCAGAAATTGTTACCCATCCTCGAGTGACAACAATCCTTATGGCCCAACGATTTGATCTTTTTCACAACGGTAAAGGATATCTTAGTGTGGACAGAAAGATTTTCTTTAAAAACAAGGAGGGCAGAAGAATAGAAAATCACACCGAATATTACCGTGACCGCTTTGCGGATACGGTACGGCAAATACGAAAGGCAGGAAAAGAGCCCGTTATTCTCCAGCAGGTCCCTCTTTTTAATTCAGTTTCTGCGTGTACCTGGGAGCCGCGGTTAAAAAAAATCTTATCGCAAACAAGGGATTGCGACTATGATGAGCAATTCTTTGAAAAATGGCAAAGACAAAGTATTGATTTTTTGAATGAATTTGCAGCATTACATCATATTCCTGTTTTTGACCCATTCCTGTGCATGACAGATCCGTTAAATAATAATATCAATATGTATAGAGATATTGATCATTTGAATGAATATGGATCGCAGTTCTTAACATCCTGTTTTTCAGATGCTCTGGATACTATAATGAGTGACATCAAGAAAAATACAACCTCCCGCAGTCAATCTGTACAATAATTCCGGTGAATTGTATTATCCCTAGAACTCACGGCTGTAGTCTTCCGGGATTCCTTTCTGGTCGTACCGGAACTTTTCTTTTCAGAGAATTTCAAAAAGGTGGTCTATCTGTGGAAGCAGTATGACCAAAGAAATATCGAGGAGATCATGACCTCCTTCAAGCCGGATATCGTCATCGAAATCACGGTGGAAAGATTCCTGTTCAACACGGTAACAGCTCACCCCGAAAAAGAAGAGTGAACCGTTTTATGTTTGACAAGAATCACAGAAAACTCCTAACATAAAGGAGGAAGGTTATGGCTTGATATTTACCTGGACAGACAAAAGCCAGCACATGGAATCCCCAAAGGAGATATCATGCACATCCAACGACAGCGCCTGTATTGTCAAAGGCTCATTTCTCTGATTGCATTCTCTGTTTTATCCATACTGTTCGTTGGAATTTCAAGTGCCGCTGCCGGCAGCACCATAGCGGGATGTTCAATCTTTCCGGAAAATAATATCTGGAATACCCCGGTTGACACCTTACCGGTGGATCCCAATTCTGCGACCTACATCAACACCATCGGCGCCAGCGCCAACTTTCACGCGGATTTTGGATCCGGCCTGTGGAATGGCGGCCCCATCGGCATCCCGTTCACCATTATCGAAAGCTCCCAGGCCAAGGTGGCTGTTGCCTTTGAGTACGACAGTGAAAGCGATCCCGGCCCCTATCCCATCCCGCCAAACGCCCTGATCGAAGGCGGCCCGAACAGCGACGGCGATCGCCATATTTTGCTCCTCGACAAAGACAAGTGCCGACTCTATGAACTCTATTACGCCTGGCCCGAAACGAATGGTTCCTGGAGTGCGGGATCGGGGGCCATTTTTGATCTCGGATCACACAACCTGCGGCCAGCCGGTTGGACCTCCGCGGACGCCGCCGGTCTTCCCATTCTGCCAGGACTCGTCCGCTATGACGAAGCCGTCTCTGGCGCCATTGAACATGCTATCCGCTTCACCGTCCCCGAGACCCGCAAAAGCTACATATGGCCAGCCCGTCATTATGCCTCAGACCTGACCGGCAGCCAATACCCCCCATGGGCCAGCGGTTCCGGCTGAAGGCCCATTTTGACATCTCTTCTTTTTCGCCGATTGTCCAAACCATTCTCAAGGCCATGAAAAAATACGGCATCATTCTCGCCGATAATGGCTCACCATGGTTCATCAGCGGTGTCCCGGATGAACGCTGGAACAATGATGTCCTGCACGAACTGGATCACGTTTACGGTGCCAACTTTGAGGCCGTAAATGTCTCCACCCTGATGATCAATCCAGATTCAGGGGAGGTAAAAGTCTCCACGTCCTTACCCAGAAAGGGCTATCAACCAGCACTCTTCTTGCTGCTCAAACAAGAACATTAACCCCCCTCACATCTCACTATGGACATTCTCATTGCCAGGCAACCCATCTTTGACTTCAACCGGAGACTCTTTGCCTACGAACTGCTTTTCCGCGGCACCGAAGACCACGATCACGCCAACTTGAACGGAGACAGGGCAACCACCAGCCTCTTGTCTGCCGCCTTTCTCACTGAAGGGATTGACCGGATATCGGGATTTAAACCGTGCTTTATTAATTTCACCACCGGGCTTCTGATCAAGAATATCGCCGCGTCTTTTCCCAAAGACAAGATTGTTGTTGAGATACTCGAAGATGTGCAACCAACCATTGAGGTGATAACCGTTTGTCGGGCCTTATCCCAACAGGGGTACAAGATTGCCTTGGACGACTTTGTCTATGATCGGAAGCTGGAACCGCTCGTTGAACTGGCTGATATCATTAAAATTGACATCATTGGTACACCGCTAGATACCCTTCATAAGACCCTGCACCGACTGTCCAACCACTCCAAGATACAATTACTGGCCGAGAAAGTGGAGACGTATGCCGAATTTGAAAAGGCCCTGAAACTGGGTTTCACCTATTTTCAAGGGTATTTTTTCAGCAAACCGGAAGTGCTGACAATCAAGGAACTGACTGCGGCCAAGATCAACCTGTTGCATCTGCTGGCCGAAGTCTCTTCAGGTGCTACAACGGTATCCCGTTTAACCAATATCATTAACCACGACGTGGCCATCAGTTACAAGCTCTTACGCTTTCTCAACTCTGCCTACTTTTACCGGCTGGAAAAAATTGAGTCCATCAGTCAAGCCATCGCCTATCTTGGCGAGCAAAAGCTTAGACGCTTTCTCATGCTGATGATTATCTCCGAGATGGCGACAAAAAAACCACAGGAATTGGTTCGGCTGGCGCTTATTCGAGCAAAATTCTGTGAATTGCTGGCCACGGCAAGCGGCAAGCCCGAACAACAGAATAATCTCTTTTTGTTGGGACTTTTTTCCTTGCTTGATGCGATGCTTGATTCAACAATGGAGTATCTGGTGACAAAACTCCCCATTAACGATCAGGTCAAAGATGCCCTGATTAAACAAAGCGGTCCGTTAATGCCCTACCTGAATGCCGTCACCACCTATGAAAAGAAAGCAACCCAGGAATGCGTGCAGGCCGTCGCCAGGATTGGTGTTGCCAGAAAAGATGTCTATGAAATATATCTAAAATCACTGGAATTTGCGCAAGCGTTTACCGATCTCTAACCCCCGTCTCCCCTTTGTCATGCAGCGATACGGCCCTCAAGGGTTCGTTGATTCACCGTCTTCAACTTCAACCGGGAGATGGAGAGTAAAGATGCTGCCCTTTCCTGGACTGCTCTCTACTGAAATGTGCCCATGATGGGCCTGCACGATATGCTTGACAATGGAAAGGCCCAGACCCGTGCCACCCAGCTTGGCGCTGCGCGCCTTATCGACTCGATAAAAACGCTCAAAGATCCTGGAGATATCCTGCGAGGCAATCCCGACCCCGTTATCACAGACCCGGATCAACACCTCGTCCGGATGTTTTTCTGTCTCAACCCTGATCGAACTGCCTTTGCCGCTGTATTTAACCGCATTATCGAGCAGATTGACCACAGCCTGTTCAAATAAGGCTGGGTTAATCCTAGCAGTGATCGTTGGCGCACAGGCCAGACTGATCGCCATATTTTCTTTTTCGGCTCTTGAACTGCAAGCCTGAATCGCCGATTGCAATACCTCCGCTATCGGCAGCTCCTGCAGGACAATTTCCTCCCGCTTGGCCTCCTGTTCTACCCGGGAAAGGGCCAGCAGATCTTCGACAATGGCATGCAGACGTGAGGCCTGCTTGCCGATAATTTCGACAAAACGACGGGCAGATTCCGGTTCATCCAGGGCGCCATCAAGCAGGGTTTCCGCAAAGCCCTCAATGGAAGTGATCGGCGTTTTCAGTTCATGCGAGACATTGGCCACAAAATCACGACGAATGGACTCCAACCGGCGCAGGTTGGTCACATCATTGATAACAATCAAGGCCCCGGTGATACGACCTTGACTGTCCTGCAATCTGGCGCCATGGGCATAAAAATATTTTTCCTTGCCATCAGCGCCCATCCGACTGCTGAATTCCCCTTCCATGGGTACGGCACAGGCCAGGGCATTTTTGACAAAATTCTGCAAATGGATATTGCGCACGGCCAGCAGGATACTCTTGCCCTTGATTTTTTCAGGATCAACATTCAGCAGTTGCGCCCCCGCCTGATTCACCTCAAGAATCCGCTCCTCGGTATCCACTGTGATCACACCCTCGACCATGCTGGCAAAGACCGCCTGTAATTGACTGTGCTGACTGACAATGGTCTGGATACGGCCATCAAGCTGGGTCGCCATTTCATTCAAGGCCCGTGCAAGGGTTGCCACCTCTTCCGCGCCTTCCTCCCGCATTCTCCCAGTAAAATCACCCCTGGAGAAACGCTCGGCACCGAGTTTCATCTGCTCCAAGGGCTTACTGATCCGGCGGGCAATAAACCAGGCGACCAGGGCCGCAAACAAGGCCACAACAACACAGCCCCAGATAATTTTTTGATAAATAGCTGAAAGGGCCTTGTCTATGGCAGTCACCGGGATTGCCGCGCGAAGCACACCTCTCCTGTGACCCTGATCCTCAAGGGGAATGGCCACATACATGAGATTTTGCTGTAAGGTCTGGCTGAAACGCAAGGAAGAAACAACCTTCCCGGAAAGCGCCGCAATGATCTCAGGTCGGTCGTTATGATTTTCCATCCGGGCCGGATCTTCGTCCGAATCGGCAAGGATCTTGCCGGCCGAGGAAATCACCGTCAACCTGGTAGAGGATTTCTTTCCTGCCTCCCGGCAAAAGGTTTCAAGGCCCGCCAAATCATCATGTTCCAGATAAAAAAGGACACTGCCGGCCGCAAGATGAGACCGCGCCTCAAGGCTGGCCGCAGTCTCACTTAATTGAAACGAACGGATAGAGGATGTGCCGTACCAGGTAAAGGCCAGCAGGGCCGCAAAAGCAATCAGAAGCTGACTTGGATAAAGTTGCCAGATAAGACGTTTGTGACGCATGGGGGTCCCCTTCTTTGGTTGAAGTCAAACAACAAGCTACAACACAATACCACGGGATTGTTAGGATATGATTAGCAAAGAGAAAGATTTTTCTTTGCTGTCTCTGAAGCGACTCATTCCAAAAAGCATTCAAGTTGACACCGAGGAGGCAGTGGGTGGGCGTAGAACCATCGACGAGTGAGCGGCGACGAAGCAGTACAGGGAGTACGTAAGGAGCCGCATAGTGCAAGCCACAGCATGGACGCTGCAGTGTCGCACGAGCCAAGGACGGCAAAAGTGCCGGCTTGAATGCAAATTGGAATCAGCGCGGCAATCGGGATCCCGGTTACCGCGCTGAGGAGGTACGTCTTTGCTTATTCTTTCCAGTCCGGACGCAGATGCAGCTCGGTCAGCTGCTTTCTGGCAACAGAAGCCGGGGCGTCAGTAAGCGGACAGGTTGCCTTCTGGGTCTTGGGAAAGGCGATGACATCGCGGATAGAATCACTGCCGGTAATCAACATCATCAAGCGGTCAAGCCCAAAGGCCAGGCCGCCATGGGGCGGAGCGCCCAGTTCCAGGGCCCGGAGCAGGAAGCCGAATTTATCCATGGCCTCTTCTTCAGAAATTCCCAGGACCGAAAGCACCCGGCTCTGCATGGCCCGCTGATGGATACGGATGGAGCCGCCACCGATCTCGGTGCCATTCAACACCAGATCATAAGCCCGGCTGTAGACGGAACCCGGATCGGTCTCCAGCTTAGCCTCGTCCTCTTCTTTGGGGGCGGTAAAGGGATGATGCAGGGCTTGATACCTCTTTTCCCGGGCGTCATACTCAACCAGAGGAAAATCTGTGACCCAGACAAAGTTAAAGACACCAGTCTTCAAGAGACCAAGACGCCGGGCCAGCTCCAAGCGAAGTTCAGAGAGGACCTGCAGGACCACTGCCTTGGTATCGGCACCGAAGAAAAGAAGGTCGCCTTCCTGCGCATCAAGGACCTGGCTCATGGCTGCCCGCTCCTCATCGCTGAAGAACTTGGCAATGGGCGACTGCCACTCACCATCCGCCTTCATCTTCACCCAGGCCAGACCCTTGGCCCCGAACTGGGCCACGTATTCGGTCAAATCATCGAGATCCTTCCGGGACATGGCGGCGCAGCCCTTGGCATTAATAGCCCGCACGGTTCCACCCTCATCGGCAATTGCGCGGAAGACCTTGAAACCGCAGGTGCGGGCGATTTCCGTCAGATCCGTCAGCTCAAAACCAAAACGGATGTCAGGGCGGTCGGTGCCAAAACGGCTGATCGCCTCGTCATAGGTCATCCGGCCAAAGGGCGGGGCCACATCAAGGTCAAGGGTCTCTTTGAAGAGTTTGGCAATCATCCCCTCGGTAATTGTAATGATCTGCTCCTCGTTGACAAAGGAGAGCTCCATATCAATCTGGGTGAATTCCGGCTGGCGGTCAGCCCGCAGATCTTCATCGCGGAAACACTTGACGATCTGGTAATAGCGATCCATGCCCGCCACCATCAACAACTGCTTGAAAAGCTGCGGCGACTGGGGCAGGGCATAGAACTTGCCGGCATTCACCCGGCTGGGCACCAGATAATCCCGCGCCCCTTCCGGGGTGGAACGGGTGAGCATCGGGGTCTCCACCTCCAGGAAGGTATTATCATTGAGATAGGTCCGAATGGACTGCACCGCCTTATGACGCATGACCAGCTTTGCCGCCATGGCTGGACGTCGAAGGTCAAGATAGCGGTATTGTAGACGCAGGGTCTCAGAAATCTCAGTTTCCTCATCAAGCGGGAAAGGCGGGGTCTCGCTGGTGTTCAAAATCCGCAGCTCATCGACGATGATCTCGATCGCACCGGTCGCAAGTTTGGGATTTTCCATCCCGACCAGCCGGGCCACTACCCTGCCCCGCAGGGCCAGCACCCATTCACTGCGCAACTGATGCGCCTTGGCATGGACTTCCGGGTTGATCTCCGGATTAAAGACCACCTGGGTCAAGCCATTGCGGTCACGGAGATCAATAAAGATGACGCCGCCATGATCACGCCGACGCAACACCCAACCCATGAGCACCACTTCCTCACCGATATTTCCCTTGCCAAGATCGTTGCAGAAATGGGTCCTGCATAAATTTCCCATTGATTCCATGAGGTTCTCAAATAGAAGTAAAATTTTATGGTAGTTACTCAGGTGTTTAGGCCGAAGGCTAAATCCCGAAGTATGTCAATCATCACGCAACGCCCGGACCAGATCAGCAGATCGAAAATCCCGACATTTTGCCTGATCGCACATTATTTGTCCCTAAAAACCTTCGGCCTTCAATCTATCTACCTGAGCAGTTACGTTTTATAAAGATTTAAGCTGAAGGATCAGGGTTTGCACCATTTTTCCCTCTTCCTGCAACACGATCTCCTGCTGCTGCTTGGTGGCCATATTTCTGAGCACCGCTTTGCCTGCGGCCAATTCATCCTCGCCCAGAATCAAGACATGCGCGGCGCCAAGCTTGCCTGCCTGTTTCATCTGGCTCTTCAGGCTCCGGCCCTCCAGATCCATGGCAACCCGCATCCCGCTCGTACGCAGGGCATGGGCCAGGCCAAAGGCATGACGTGATGACTGCTCACCAATGGCTGCCACAAAAAGATCGATCCCGGAAACCGCAATCTTGTCCTCTTTCTGCTGCAGCAAGAGGACAAGACGTTCCATGCCGAGGGCAAAACCAATGCCGGGTACCGACGGCCCGCCCAGTTGTTCAACCAGGCCATCATAACGGCCACCGGCCCCAACTGCGGCCTGGGCACCGAGATCACTGGTGATGAATTCAAAGGTGGTGCGGGTATAATAATCAAGACCGCGCACCATGAATTTATTCAGGCTGTACTGCACGCCAAGCTGGCCAAGCCCCTCCTGCACCCCGCGGAAATGATCTGCACAATCAGCACAGAGATGATCCTGCAGAGACGGGGCCTCGAGCACCTGCTCACGACACTTGGGGTTTTTACAGTCAAGAACCCGCAAGGGGTTGGTGGCGCTCCGTCTCTTGCAGTCGTCACACAACGCCCGGTGACGATCATCTAAAAAGGCCAGCAGGCTGGTACGGAAACCAGGACGGCAGACCGGGCAGCCGAGAGAATTCAACTCCAGGGAGACAAAGAGCCCCAATTCGCCCAACAACATAGCGCCCATGGCCATCATCTCGGCATCAACTCGTGGACTGACGGATCCCAGCACTTCGACATCCATCTGATGAAACTGGCGGAGCCTTCCCTTTTGCGGCCGCTCATGACGAAACATGGGGCCAATGGTAAAAAGGCGCTGCACCGGTTTCTGCACATGCAGTCCATGCTCGATGTAGGCCCGCAACAGCGAGGCCGTTGCCTCCGGCCGCATGGTCACCTGCTTGTCAACAAAGGTGTACATCTCTTTTTCGACGATATCCGTTGCCTCACCGATAGCACGGGCAAAAAGATCGGTCTTTTCGAGAATGGGCAACCGGATCTCGAAAAAATTGAACCGGGCAAAGATATCACGGGCCACAGCCTCCAACCGCTGCCACAGCTCCACCTCTCCGGGTAATATGTCTTTAAAGCCATTTAAGGCTTTTATATTCACAGGCTGATCCTCCACAGAAAAAATGCCGAAATTAACCGCCGAAATTAACAGTAATTGCAGGAAAAAGTCAAGGATAGTGCGCCGACGCCGGAAGATTCAGCCCTTTTGCCGACAATTAAAAAAGAATCATTGCTCTTAATCTCTCTTCCATCTCTCTTTCCTGCACTTTCCAGCGGCGATGCTTGACAAAACATGGTAAGCAGTGCATTATCTTTTTTTGTTCATCAGACCATTCTCTTTGGCACAGGAGTTTTTTTACGAACATGAAGTTACCACCACTAAAAATTGCAAATCTCACCGCCACAGTCCCCTTAATCCAGGGCGGGATGTCCATCCGTGTTTCAACCGCCGCCTTGGCCGCACCTGTTGCCAATTGTGGCGGCATCGGGGTTATCGGCGGCTCCGGTATCCCCACCGAGGAACTGCAGGCCGATATCCTCAAGGCCAAGGCCAATACTGATGGCATTGTGGCGGTCAACATCATGTACGCCATGAAGAATTTTTACAATCTGGTGATGAGCTCCATTGAGGTCGGTGTTGACATGATCATCACCGGCGCCGGATTTTCCCGCGATATCTTCAAAATCGGCCGCGACCACAACATCCCTATTGTCATGATCGTCTCTTCACCCGGTATCGCCAAACTCGCCGAAAAACTGGGAGCGTCAGCCATTATTGTCGAGGCCTGCGAGGCAGGCGGACATCTGGGTACAGATCGCCCCCTGCGTGAGATCTTCCCCCCGATCCGGGACGTGATCACCAAGGTCCCTCTCATTGCCGCCGGCGGCATCACCAATGGCTATGAGATGGCAGAGTTAATGGACAAATATGGCGCTGACGGCATCCAGATCGCCTCCCGTTTTGTCCTCAGCCAGGAGTGCGATGTGGCGGACAGCTTCAAACAGACCTTTCTCGATGCCAGAAAAGAGGACATTGTTCTCGTCTCATCACCCGTTGGCATGCCCGGCCGGGCGATTAATACCCCCTTTATTCAGGCCATGGCCAGAGGCGAAGATGTCTCCACCAAAAGATGCGATTACACATGTCTGAAAAAATGCGACCATCATTACTGCATCAGCGAACGGCTGATGATGTCCCGAAACGGTAATGTCCAGGAAGGGCTGGTCTTTTCCGGGGCCAATACCTACAAGATGAAAGAGATCCTGCCCGTGGCCGAAATCTTCCGCCAATTTGTGACCCAGGCCGAATCCGTGTATAAAGAAGGTCACGGCTTCGCCCCTGCGGCCTGATGTAGCTCCACAATACTCTATGCCCAGTCCACGGAACAAATCCAAGCAAAAAGAAAAAACACCTTCTCTTGTGCCCCCTCGCATCCTTTTACCTGGCGAGCATCCTATCACCTCCGGAATGATTGACGCAGACGCCCTCATGGTGTTGCGTAAACTGCATGAGACCGGATTCTCCGCTTATCTGGTTGGCGGTGGGGTCCGGGATCTCTACCTGGGCAAGCCCCCCAAAGATTTCGATATCAGCACCAACGCCCATCCCGGCCAGATCCGCAAGATCTTCCGCAACAGCATGACCATCGGCCGCCGTTTCCGGCTGGTTCAGGTCTTCTTTCGCAATGGCAAGACTGTCGAGGTCTCCACCCTGCGCTCTCTCGACGAACATGATCTGGATGGCCCGGAGACCGTGCTGGCCCCCAATAATACCTTTGGCACCGTGGAGGAAGATGCCCAGCGTCGGGACCTGACCATCAACTCCCTCTTCTACGAGATAGAAAATAATACTATTCTTGATTATGTGGGCGGCATTGACGACCTGACCCACGCCATCGTGCGCATCGTCGGCGATCCCGACAAGCGAATTAGCCGCGATCCGGTACGGATGCTACGGGCCATTCGCCATGCCGCCCGCATCCACTTCACCATCGATGAGCAGAGCTGGCAGGCAATCTGCAGACACCACCATGAGCTCACCCTCTGCCCACCCTCCCGTCTGCGGGACGAGCTCTTCAAGGACCTGCACAGCGGTTCGCTTCTGGACTGGTTTCATCTCGCTGCTGACTCAGGTCTGTTTATCAGTATTCTGGCCCCATACAAGGATTTCCTAACCAAAACATCAGGCTCGGGCTCCTCCTGTAAAGAACAACTGATTAACTTGTTTACTGTTATCGATCGAGTCACCACAAAAATGACGGAAGAGCAGATAGGACAGCGGCTGCCGAATGAATTTCTGCTCGCCCTGCTGCTGCTGCCTTGGATCAACACCAAATTTAACCTGGTCGGCCAGGAACAGAAAGGCTCTGCTGCCTATCAGTTCAGCAAACAATTGCGAGACTGTCTGGATCTGGAAATCGGCACCCAACTGAATCTGCCCCGTACTACCCGCCAGGAAATCGTCACCCTCATTGGCAACCTCCCCCTCTTCCTCGAACACCACGAAAAAGGCTCCTGGCCGCAATGGCTGACCCGAAAAAGCTACTTTAAAAACTGCCTGCTCTTTTATCATTTTTACCTGGAATCTACCGGTGGCCTGCCCGTGCCGGACAGCTTGCTGGACATTGTCCCCCGGCCCGTCGTCCCCGTGGAAAGGCCACGTTCAAGCTCCAGTGGCAAACGTACTTCCCGCCCAGGAATTACCGGTCCGGCCCTTTCCTCTGACACCCCAGGCGGCATCTTCGGCTTCAAGAAAAAATCCCCTCCCAAGGCCAATACCAACAAGTCATAATTACTCAGGCGTGCAGACTAAAGGCTAAAGGTTTTTAGGGTAAAATAATATGTGACCATGCACCATGCATGATATTTTCAAAACACTTCAGCTTTTACCATAAATACATAAGGAGTTACGATAAGTTATAATTATCCACCGAATCCATTCGTGTTCCCCTCTTCCTCCCTCTCTCATCCCTTAACAATCCGTTTGAATACGTTGATCAATATTAGTGATCGGCAAATACAAAAAAAAAACAACAGTCCCTTGACAATGCCACACATTCGCCGCTAACATTATTAATATTGCTTGTATCCTGTTTTCCAGTTTTAATAAGAGGAGGATTATATGATAGACACAGCACAGGGCACAGATCTGGATCTACAAGTCAACCGGCGTGGATTTCTGAAGGGTTGCACCATGGTGGCGGCGGCGCTTGGCATCTCTGAGGCCATGATCCCCAAACTGGTAGAAGCGGCCACCTCCGCACAAAGGCCGCCGGTAATCTGGCTGCACTTTCAGGAATGCACCGGCTGTACCGAAAGTCTGTTGCGGGCCTCTCATCCAGATATCGGCCGCCTGATTCTCGAGATCATCTCCCTTGATTACCATGAAACGGTGATGGCAGCGGCCGGACACCAGGCAGAAAAGAGCCTCCATGACACCATGGAGAAATATGCGGGGAAATTCCTCTGCGTGGTCGAAGGCGCCATCCCCACCAAAGACAAGGGCATCTACTGCAAGATCGCCGGGCGTACCGCCGTTGACATCCTGGCAGAGGTCGCCCCCAAGGCCGCGGCCATTATTGCCATTGGCTCCTGCGCCTCCTATGGGGGCATTCAGGCCGCAGCCCCCAATCCCACAGACGCCAAAGGGGTAATGGATCTGGTTTCAGGGACACCGGTGATCAACATCCCCGGCTGTCCGCCAAATCCCATTTCATTGCTCGGCACTATCCTCCATTACCTGACCTTCAACCGCCTGCCGATCACCGACAACCTGGGTCGGCCTCTTTTTGCCTATGGCCGCAAGATCCATGACCATTGCGAACGCCGGGCCCACTTTGACGAAGGCCGCTTTGCCGAACAGTTCGGGGATTTTGGCCACCGGAACGGTTACTGCCTCTACAAGGTTGGCTGCAAGGGGCCAGGGACTTTTTCCAACTGTCCTTCCGCCCGCTTTAATGATGTGGACGTCTGGCCGGTCAGTGTTGGTCACGGCTGCGTGGGTTGCACCGAACCCAATTTCTGGGATACCATGACCCCCTTCTATGAACGACTGCCCAATGTCCAGTTCCCTGGAACCGCCGGCATTACGGACGTTGACAGCGCCGGCAAGAAGATCCTGAGCGTTGCCGCCGCAGCCATTGGCATCCATGCCGCCATCGGGATTGGTAAAAAACTGGTTAAAGGCTGTGTCTGTAAAGATGATAAAAAGGGAGGTACCAATTCATGACCGAACGAATCACTATTGACCCCATCACCAGAATCGAGGGTCACTTACGCATAGATGCCGAAGTTGATGGCGGTAAAGTCACCAAGGCCTGGTCGTCAGGCCAGATGTGGCGCGGCATTGAAGTCATTTTGCAGGGACGCGACCCACGCGATGCCTGGCTCTTCACCCAGCGCATCTGCGGGGTGTGCACCACCGTCCATGCCCTGGCCTCAGTGCGGGCCGTTGAAAACGCGTTGCAGCTGGAGATCCCCCTGAACGCCCAGTACATCCGCAATATCGTCATGTCGATCCATGCCCTGCAGGATCACATTGTCCATTTTTACGTCCTCTCCGCCCTCGACTGGGTAGACGTGGTTTCGGCACTCAAGGCTGATCCTGTCAAGACCGCAACCCTGGCAGGCAGTATCTCGTCCTGGCCCAACAACAGCGCCAAACGCTTCAAGGCGGTCCAGGAAAAGGTGCAGGGGATTGTGGACAGCGGTCAGCTTGGCCCCTTTGCCAACGGCTACTGGGGCCATCCGGCCATGAAACTGCCGCCGGAGGCCAATCTGATGGCAGTGGCCCATTACTTGGAGGCCCTTGATTATCAACGCAAGGCAACCCAGGCACTTGGCATCATCTCCGGCAAAAACCCGCACATCCAGAATCTGTCCGTGGGCGGTGTCACCACCGCCCTCAACCCGGACAGTGATTCCGCCCTCAACATGGAGCGGCTCTACTGGATCAAACAACTGATCGGTGAGGTGCGAGGATTCATCCAGCAGGTCTATCTGCCTGATGTGGCGGCCATCGGCGCCCTGTACAAAGACTGGCTCCCATACGGCGCCGGGGTCACCAACTATCTGGCCGTGCCTGATATGGTGCTCGACACCAAGGCCACCAAATTTGACCTGCCCGGCGGCACCATCATGGGCGGCGACCTGAGCACCGTCAAACCGATCAGCAGCTTTAATGATCCTTACTTCCGCGACAACGTGGTCGAAAACATCTCGCATGCCTGGTACAAAGGTGACTGGACCAAACACCCCTACGAAGAAGAGACTGTCCCTGAATACACCGAGTTCCAGGATGACGGCAAATACACCTGGCTCAAGGCCCCGCGCTTTGCAGGCAAACCGATGCAGGTCGGCCCCCTGGCCCAGTTACTGGTCGGCTATGCCCAGGGACATCAGGAGATCATCAAAAATGTCAATAACGCCCTGAGCCTGGTCAGTTCCGTGGCCGGGGTCACCGTTGGCCCTGAGGTTCTGCACTCCACCCTCGGCCGTCATGTGGCGCGAGCGGTCCGCGCCTCCATGCTCGCCGACCTGTCTCTGAAACACTGGGATCTGCTGGTAGATAATATCGGCAAGGGCGATCTGACCATCTTCAACAAACCGGTCTTCCCTAAAGGCGAGCAAAAAGGTTTTGGTATTCACGAAGCGCCGCGCGGCGCCCTTTCCCACTGGATTGTCATCCAGGACGGCAAGATCAAAAACTATCAGTGCGTGGTGCCGTCCACTTGGAACGCCGGCCCTCGAGACAAAGAAGGACTGCCCGGCCCCTATGAGGCATCGCTTGTCGGCAACCCCATTGCTGATGCCAAACAACCGCTGGAGGTCTTGCGCACCATCCATTCCTTTGACCCCTGTATTGCCTGCGCCGTGCATATGCTTGATCCGGAAGGCAAAGAAACAATCAAGGTAAAGGCATTATAATTCAGGGAGAGGAGGCAATCATGATCTATGAGAAACATTACGTCTGGAGTATCCTGCTTCGCCTGTATCACTGGTCTCTTGTCAGCTCCATTGTGGCGCTGGCCATCACTGGATTCTACATCAACTCACCGTGGAGCCAGACCACCCTGGAAGGAACCGGCCTCTATCCGATGCTGACCATGCGCAATATCCATGGACTCGCCGGCTATCTCTTTACCGCAGCCATTCTGACCAGACTGTTCCTCCTGCTCTTTGGTAATCGCCAGGAACGCATCCTGGATCTGCTCCCCGTTACTTCACGCAATATCAATAACTTGTCCACCACCCTCTGCTCTTACGCCTACCTGCATGACTGTCACGATGAAGAGCGGTTGGGTCACAACATCGTGGCCGGTATGATCTATGTCGTGACCATCATCGTTGCCCTGTTCCAGGTGGCCAGCGGTTTTTACCTACGGCTGCCGGAGAGCATTTTCTGGCAGAAATGGGGAGTCATGCTCTTTGGCACGCAACAACATGCCCGTTTTGAACATCATCTCCTGATGTGGTATTTCATCATCTTTGCCTTTATCCATATTTATCTGGTGATATGGAATGACCTGAAAAATCCGGACGGAATCACCTCCTCCATCTTTACCGGCAACAAATTCAGGCCACGCAGTATTAAATGATAGATTTGTCCTGCCTCGGGACAGAGCCGCATTCTCTCCCACAGGAAAGAAAAGGGGTGGAACTCACCGTTCAAGGCACCGTTCAGGGAGTAGGGTTCCGCCCCTTTGTTTATCGTCTGGCCAGAGACTTCAAAATAGGCGGAAGCATTGCCAACACCAGTCAGGGAGTGGTGATTCAGGCTGAGGGCTTGGCCGACGATCTTGACAATTTTCTGCAGGCCCTTACCGAGGAGGCCCCGCCGCTGGCCCGTATCTCCTCTATCAGCCAACGCAAGATCCCGACAGTAGCAGATAGACAGGCTTTCACTATTCTTGAAAGCCGGAACAGTTGCGCCACCCAGACCATGATCCCGGCCGACATCGCCCTCTGTGACGATTGCCGGAAGGAGCTCCTGGACCCGGCAAACCGGCGCTATCGCTACCCCTTTATCAACTGCACCAACTGCGGCCCTCGTTTTACCATCGTCAGCTCCATCCCCTATGATCGCCCCTGTACCTCCATGCACTCCTTCCCCATGTGCAGGAGCTGTCAGGCCGAATATGACGATCCCGATAACCGGCGTTTTCATGCCCAGCCCAATGCCTGTGCCCAATGCGGACCGCAGATCAGCTGGCATGCATCTACCGGCGAAAAACTGGACTGCCATGACGCCCCGGTGACCGAGACTATCAAGGCGCTCAGAGATGGTCACATTGTCGCCATCCGCGGGATGGGCGGCTTTCACCTGGTGGTTGATGCCGGCTCCGAATCGGCAGTGGCACTCCTCCGTAAGCGAAAGCAACGCAGGAGCAAGCCCCTGGCCATCATGGTGGCCGACCTTGAGGCCGCAGGCTTGATTTGTCAGCTGTCACCTCTGGCCGGCGCGACCCTGACCAGCCCAGCCCACCCCATAGTCCTGCTGCCCAGAAAAGAGACGGCCTCTCTTGCCGCCAATCTGGCGCCGGGCATGGGAGAGATCGGGATCATGCTGCCCTACACCCCGCTGCACCACCTGCTGTTCGCCACCCCCGGCTGCCCGCCGGCCCTGGTCATGACCAGCGGCAACCGCAACGGCGAGCCACTGTGCACCGGCAATGAGGAGGCAATAGCGCACCTTGGCGATATCGCCGACTTCTTTCTCCTGCACAACCGCGAGATTGTGACCCGGATTGACGACTCCGTTATCCGCATTATGCAGGGCCGCCCCAAAGTCCTGCGCCGCGCCAGGGGCTATGTGCCAAACCCCATCCCGCTTACCCAATCCCTGCCGCCTCTGCTTGCCTGCGGCAGCGGCCTGAAGAACACCTTCTGTCTGGTGCGGGACAATATGGCCTTTATCAGCCAGCATATCGGCGATCTTGCCAATCTGGAATCACTGGCTTTTTTCAAAGAAAGCATCTATCATTTCCAGGAGCTTCTGGAGACCCGGCCACAACTGGTAGTCTGCGACCTCCATCCCGATTATCTGAGCAGCCGACATGGGCAGGAGCTGGAACGGGAGCTGGGTCTGCCGCGGCTCCTGGTCCAGCATCACCACGCCCATGCCGTGGCCGTGATGGCCGAACATGGTTTGCAGGACAAAGTCCTGGCCATTATTCTTGACGGCACGGGCCTTGGCCCCGATGGCACCATCTGGGGCGGCGAGATCCTGGAGGTGACGCGCACCGATTTTATCCGGCGTGGCTGTCTGGCGCCCTTGCCCCTGCCGGGTGGCGATGCCGCCGCCGAGCAGCCATGGCGCATGGGACTTGCGGCCCTGTATCACACCTTTGGCGAGGCCGGACTGCAGCCATCCTGCCTGCCGGCCGCGCTTCTGGGGATCGCCGAAGAAAAAAGGAGTGCCGTCCTCGCCATGATGCAAAGCGGATTCAATAGCCCGCTCACCTCAAGTTGCGGGCGTTTGTTTGATGCGATCGCCGCCCTGCTTGGCATCCGCCTGGACTCCGATTTTGAGGGTCAGGCCGCCATGGAAGTGGAGGCCCTCGCCCAGCAATGGCGGGGGACAGAAGAGCACAAACAAAGGCCAGAGGAACCAGTGGAAGAGAACGGACTCTTCATCATGGACAGCAGCGCGTTCATCGAAAGAATGCTCCGTGACCTGCAGGCCGGGAAATCCATTCCCGAGCTGGCCATGGAGTTTCACTCCTGGCTGATCGACAGTCTTGTGGTCATAATCAGAAAACTTGCAGGCAGCAGCGACATCCGTACCGTTGTGCTCTCCGGTGGCTGCCTGCAGAACAGAATTATCATGGAAGGTCTTTTTCAGGCCCTGGAACAGGACGGTTTTCAGGTCTTCACCGGCCAGGAAGTACCGGTGAACGACGGGGGAATCTCTCTGGGACAGGCAGTTATAGGAGGATTACGGTATGTGTCTGGCAATACCCATGCAGGTCATTGAAATCAGAGGTGACGCCGATGATTTTCTCACCGAACAGATCGCCGTGGTCGACGCCGACGGCATCCGCCGCGAGACCCGGCTCGATATCGTCGACCGTTGGCCCGAGGTTGGCGACTATCTCATCATCCACGCCGGCTTCGCCATCCACACCCTTGACCCCGGTGAGGCGGAGATCAACCTGAAACTGATGCGGGAGATGGCCGACGGGCTTGCCCGGACGGATGGCACACAACAATAATCGGTGAGAACTCAGAGCAAAGCTGACAATTCGGACAAAAGAAGTTTTGTGAAATAATGCCGTCTTTCCGCATATCACTCACTAAGAGTGATATACAGAAACTAGACAATAACTTGATGTCCCCGCTTCGCGGGACATCACACGGATAAGCAAAGAATCCATGACTGAACTGGTACCCCCATCTAAACAAGCACTTCGCGAAGCTTTAGCATTGTCTGAAGACATATTGAAGAACATTGAACTTAGCGAAATGCCATTAGCGAATATTTCGCTAAAAACATCTAGGCTCGCGCGACTATTGAATGATTTTGATAGTCAGAAAATCATGGAATTCGAGGCAAGTGGTTATCCCTCAACACCTACCGGTGTTCCTCCGGACATCTATCGTCTTGCAGTAATTGCAGGCCGGGAGTCTCAGCAGAAGAATGAGAAGTCTGGGGAGATCAATAATTACATCTACACGACCTCGATAGAGGAATTGGAGCAAGAAGTTAAATCCACGGATGCCGCCTTGGCGGCTGCTCGTGATCCTGACGTCTCTGTGTCATCTGCAAATCCTTATCAAACCGTGTGGAATCCGGTTGGGAATAAGTTTGAGCGCGACACCATTCGTAGTAATGCGGCGCGCGCCCAACGACGCCTATCCTCTCGACGCTCATTCATATATTCATACACATTGAGGCGACATCACGAGCTTCGCTTCTCCGGAATTGCGGACGACATTTTTTCGAGGATTCGTGAGAAAGTCGATTCTGCAATTGGCGATCAAGTGCCAGATGCTGTTCAGAAACTCGCTGCGGTTTACGAAAATCTTCAGTCGGAGAATCCAGAAGACTGGGCTAATGCGGTACATAGTTGCCGTCGCATCCTTCAAGATTTGGCAGACGCCTTATATCCGCCTCGTGAGGATATAAATAAAGATGTTAACGGGAACAGACGAGTAATAAAGCTCGGTCCTGACAACTATATCAATCGTCTGATTGCGTTCTTAGAAGAACGAACAGACTCTAAACGATTCGAGGAAATCGTAGGCAGCCACCTCGGATTTATAGGCGATAGGTTGGACAGTGTTTTTCAGGCGGCGCAAAAGGGCTCGCACTCCGTGGTCTCAAAAGAGGAGGCAGATCGTTACGTCGTGTACACATATTTGGTCATCGGCGACATATTGAGCATGCAATGAGTTTTGCTCTAACAATGCGGTAACGTTATATTAGCTCTGATCTTTTCCAAAATTATGTCAAATTATAAGCCTAAGCAAAACATAACCCATGAAATATGTTGACGAATTCCGGGATCCCGAGCTGACCGCGCAGTTGCTCCAGGAGCTGGAGGCGGCCACCACCAAGCCCTTTAGGGTCATGGAGGTGTGCGGCACCCACACCATGGCCATCTTCCGTAGCGGCCTGCGCGCCCTGCTGCCGCCGGCAATTGAACTCATCTCCGGCCCTGGCTGCCCGGTCTGTGTCACCTCGGCCTCCCATATTGACGCCTTCCTGCAGATGGCCGAGCTGCCGGGAACACACCTTGCCGTCTTTGGTGATCTGTTCCGGGTACCCGGCAGTAACGGCACAACGCTGGCCCATGCCCGCGCGCGGGGTGCGAAAATTGATGTGGTCTACTCATCCATGGACGGCCTGGATCTGGCGCGCCAAAATCCGACCGAGCAGGTGATCTTTCCCGGCATCGGCTTTGAGACCACTACCCCGGGCATTGCCGCCACCATCCTTGCCGCCAGGCAGCAGAAGATTGACAACTTCATGGTTTTTTCCACCCACAAGACCATGCTCCCGCCGCTCATGGCCCTGCTCGGCGATCCGGCCCTGGGGATTGACGGCCTGCTCTGCCCCGGCCATGTGAGCAGTATCATCGGCGCGGCGGCCTATCAGCCTCTGGCGGAGGAGAACCACCTGGCCTGCGTGGTCGGCGGTTTTGAACCCACCGATATCCTGCAGGCCCTGATCCTTATGGCCAGACAGATCAGTGAAGGCCGGGCGGAAGTTGAGAACGCCTACACCAGGGCGGTCACCTGGGAAGGCAACCCCCGGGCCAGGGCAATGGTGGAAACCATCTTTGAGCCGGTGGACATGGAATGGCGCGGTTTGGGCACAATTAAAGGCAGCGGCCTTGCCATCAGGAAGGAATATGCCGGGTTTGACGCCCAGTCCCGTCTGTCGATCACCGTCCCCGAGTCCAAGGAGCCGCCGGGCTGCCTGTGCGGCCAGATCCTCAAAGGGATCACCACACCGCCCGCCTGCCCGCTTTTTGGCAGACGCTGCACCCCAGCAAGCCCTGTTGGCCCCTGCATGGTCTCAAGCGAAGGGACCTGCAGTGCCTGGTTTAACTATGGGAATGATTCACATTAGAGTCTCTTCCAGAAATGTCCCCCCTCCCTTGATGGGAGGGGGTTAGGGGGAGGGTGAAACATGCAGCATGATGATTTCATGGCTATTTCCCCCCACCCTAACCCTCCCCCTCCAGAGGGGGAGGGAATTTATTGGTACTTTTGCAAAAGCCTCATTAACCCGTTATTGTAAACACAATATGTCATCCCAAACACAAAAAACCATCCTCCTTGACCACGGCAGCGGCGGCCTGGCCAGCCAGGAGCTGATCAGCAGCCTTTTCCTGAAGCACCTGGGCAACAAGGTCCTGTCGGCCCTGGAAGACAGCGCGGTCATGGAAAACCAGCCGGGCCGGCTCGCCTTTACCACCGATAGCTATGTGGTCGATCCCATCTTCTTTCCCGGCGGCGATATCGGCACCCTCGCCGTCCACGGCACCATCAACGATCTGGCCATGCGCGGAGCCAGGCCGCTCTGTCTGAGTTTGGGACTGATCCTGGAAGAAGGGCTGCCGCTCGCTGATCTGGAGCGGATCATCATCTCCATTAAAGACGCCTCGCAAGGCAGCGGCGTCCCCATTGTCACCGGCGACACCAAGGTAGTGCCCCGGGGCAAGGCCGACAAGATCTTCATCAACACCTCCGGGATTGGTCTGGTGGCCGATGGGCTGGAGATCTCCGCCACCAGGGCTCAAGCGGGAGATAAGATCATCCTTTCCGGCTCTATGGGCGACCATGGGATCACCATCATGACCCGCCGGGCCGGTATTGCCCTGGCCGGCGATCTGCGCAGCGACTCCATGGCCCTGCACGCAATGGTCCAGAAACTGCTTGCCGGTCTGCCGGAAGGCACCATCCACACCCTGCGCGACCCGACCCGGGGCGGGGTCGCCACCTCCCTCTGTGAGATTGCCGGAAGCTCCGGCCTGATGATTGAAATCGAGGAAGCCCACATTCCAGTGCGGGCGGAAGTGCGGGCCGCCTGCGAGATCCTGGGCCTTGACCCGCTCTATCTGGCCAATGAAGGAAAATGTCTGACCCTGGTCGCCCCGGAAATCGCTGATCAGGCCCTGGCCCTTATGCAGGCCTGTCCGGAGGGTGCAGAGGCCGCCATTATCGGCACGGCTACATCCGGTAATCCCGGCCGGGTCGTACTCAAAACAACCATTGGGGGAACAAGGGTGGTAACGCCCCTGCACGGCGCCCCCCTGCCACGGATATGCTGAGCTGAAGGATATATCTCCGGTTCCCATGCGCCGCATCGAGTTAAATTGAACTTAGGGAAATAATGAAAGAAATGACAAAGCAAAAAACAGTGGGGATTCTCGGGATAGGCAATCTGCTGCTCTCGGACGAAGGTTTTGGTATCCATACGATCCATTATCTGGAGCAGAATTATACCTTTCCGGAAACCATCCGGCTCAACGATGCCGGCACCGCCGGTATCTATATGGCCCCCTTTCTTGAGGAATGCGACCCGATCCTGGTCATTGATGTGGTGGCCCTGGACGCAGAGCCGGGCTCAGTTCACTGCTTCAACAGCAAGGATATCGGCGCCGGCACCATTCCGAGCAAGATGTCTCCACACCAGCTGGGTCTGCTCGAGATGCTCGAGATCTGTAAACTGCGCGACTGTCAACCGGAGACCGTGGAGTTTTTCTGCGTCGTGCCCGCCGACTTGCAGACCTCCATGGAGCTGTCGCCCCAGGTGGCCCCGCGGGTCAAAGAGATTGCGGAGCGGATCGTTGGCTGGCTGCGAAAAGCCGGTCACACCATCACCGAAAAGCTCCAGGCAACAGCGAAGGTCGTGCACCATGCATGAGATGTCGCTGGTTCAGGCCCTGCTCGCGCAACTGGCAACGCTCGCCGCCGAACATAACAAGAAACGGGTTATTACCGTAACCCTCGATATCGGCCCGCTCTCCGGGGTGGTGATTGACTCCTTCCAGTTTGGCTTTGACATCCTCTCGGCGGAAAACAGCCTGACCAGGGAGGCAAAACTGATCATCATCAACCCGCCTGCAACCTATCAATGCATCCGCTGCGGTCACCGACAATCATCACTTGTTCGGCCCGACCATTGCCCTGAATGTGACGAAACCCTCCTGATTCCTGAGGGAGGAGATGGAATTATTTTGAATCAGGTGGAGATGGAATGATAAAGGCTGAAGGAGCTAATCATCACCCGACGCTTAGTCAAGCCGGTATCTCAACAATCCCGGCATGTTGTATAGTAATTATGTATTATTTGTCCCTAACCCCGGTAAACGGGAAGACAGCCGGGATAAGTACCTTGTGACAGGATTTTTTCTTATAAAAAAAACAAGAAAAAATCCTGTAAGGTACTAAAAACCTTCGGCCTTCAGACACTCTCCCTGGGCCGTTATTTCTTCTAACCAATTCTAACTAATGGTGCCCCCATGTGCGATTCCTGCGGATGCGATCTTCCAACTGACCATGACCACAACCATGAGCATGCCCCTGAGATTATCAAAGTCCACCAGAGCCTGCTGGCGGCCAATGATGCCATTGCCGCCGAGAATAAGGCCCACTTTGAGGCCATGGGAATCGTGGCCATCAATATGATCTCCAGTCCCGGTTCCGGCAAGACCACCCTGTTGGAAAAAACCATTGAACGGCTGAAAGGAAAAATCAGGATCGGGGTGATTGAAGGGGATATTGAGACCGACCGCGACGCCCAGCGGATCAGGGCCAAAGGCGTGCCGGTGGTGCAGATGACCACGGGCGGCGCCTGCCATCTCGATGCGGCCCAGATCCACAAGGGACTGCACCTGCTGGAAAAGGAGCCGGGCGGCGATAAACTGGACCTGCTCTTTATTGAAAATGTCGGCAATCTGGTCTGTCCGGCCACCTTTGATCTGGGCGAACACCAGCGGGTGGTGCTGGTCTCGGTGCCGGAAGGCCCTGACAAACCGGCCAAATATCCCAAGGCCTTTATCAGCTCACAGATCTTCGTGATCACCAAGATCGACCTGCTGCCCTACTTTGACTTTCCGGTGGCCGAGGCCAAGGCCGATGCCCTGCACCTCAACCCGAGGTTACAGGTCATGGCCCTCTCCGCCACCAGCGGCGAGGGATTTGAGGCGTGGATTGATTACTTAGAGGCCGTTATGCGATGAGCAAAGTCTTTTTCTTGCTCATTGCATAACGGCCTCTAATGTCGCGCCACAGAAACAGCAATCTGTTCTGCTTTTTCTGTGCGCGGCTGGCGCCGTATACCAATAAAGGAGCCGGCAACAAAACTTTTTCCTTGCTTACTTGATTTACGCAGGCCGGTTAATCACGGCGGAGATAAAATAACACAAATTTACCCCTGATGCCGGCGGATCTCCGCCAGCATCTCCCGGCCACCGTTGTCGAGGATATAATTACCCAGTCGTTCCCCCAATTGTTCCGCCTCCTGACGGGGGGCCTGTTCGGACTTTCTGAGGATCGTGCTTCCGTCAAGACTGGCCAGACCGACGGTCAGGGTCAGGATATCCTTATCCAGCACCGCCAGGCCAAAGGCCGGGATCGAACAACCCCCTTCCAGCTTGCGCAGATAGGCCCGTTCGGCCAGAAGACAGGACTCACTGTCCGGGTTATTCAGACAGGCACGGACCATGGCCTTTTTTTCCGCCGACAGTCCGTCTGAGGACTCAATGGCGATACAGCCCTGACCCACCGGCGGCACAAACTCATCTTCGGGAAAGACCTTGACGATCATTTCCTCATACTCCATCCGCTTGACCCCGGCATAGGCGAGCATCAGGGCATCACAGGCCCCATCCCGCAGCTTCTGGATCCGGGTCTGCAGATTGCCGCGCATCTCAACGGTCTGGACATGGGGATAATAATGTTTGAGCAAAGCGATCCGCCGCACCGACGAGGTGCCGATGCGGATCTCTTTCGACGGGTCATCCAGATCCAGCTCTTTATCGAGGGCAAGCAGGACATCATTGACCTTTTCCCTGGCGGTAAAGGCAATCAGTCCAAACCCTTGCGGCAGCATCGACTGCATATCCTTAGCGCTGTGCACCGCAATATCGGTGGCGCCGCTCTGCAACTGTTCCTCAAGTTCTTCGGTGAAGACCCCCTTGCTGCCGATCTTGGCAATGGACACATCAAGGATTTTGTCACCCTTGGTCTCCATGGAGCTGATCACCGTCTCCATCCCCTGCTCATTCAACATGCCGGCAACGGTTTCTGTCTGCCACATGGCCAGTCTGCTCTTCCGTGATCCAATCTTTATGGTGATCATGCTTTCTTCCCTGATTTACACTTATTTATTAGTTTCATTTCCGCAGCCAGCCAGACGCCGCTTCAAGGCAACATCGGGAAATATTGGCGTTTTCCGTGAAGCGGCATACGGTGCTGTTAAGAAACGAGCGAAAAAAATTGCTCATTTCTTAACAGCACCTAAATATTGCCACGCTATCAAGAAAGCTGTATCATGTGCCATGCGCTTCCTCCTCTATAACATACGCTATGCTACCGGCCACGGAATGCTTTACCATCTGCCGCTGCCCTTTGCCGGATTTTTCAGACACACGAGCAATATCCTGACCCAGATAGTCGCATTTATCGACTCGGTCAAACCGGATATCATTGCCTTAATCGAGGTGGATTCAGGCTCTTATCGATCGGCAAAATGCTGCCAGGCCGACATTATCGCCAAACAACTTCATCAATTTCATATCGTTGAAACAAAATACGCCAACCATTCACTCGCCAGCAAGGTCCCGGTACTCAACAAGCAATCCAACGCCCTGCTTACCAACCAAAAAATTATCTCTCATCACTTCCATTACTTTGCCGAAGGAGTTAAACGATTAGTCATCGAAGTGGAATTGCCTGATATTGTTGTCTTTATTGTCCACCTGTCACTGAAATACCGGCACCGCCAACAGCAACTTGAGCACCTGCACCGCTTGCTTAAAAAGAGTACCAAGCCAATGATCGTCGCCGGAGACTTCAACACATTCGGCGGCGGCAGAGAGTTGGAACTCTTCAAGGCCGCCACAGGCCTGCTGGATGCAAACCCCTTGCACCGCCCATCACACCCCAGCCATGCCCCTCATCGTCAACTCGACTTTATCCTGCACAGTCCGGAGCTCGAGGCCGTCAATTTTTATATCCCCGACATCCAGCTCTCAGACCACGCCCCGCTGATCTGCGATTTTAACTATGTGAAAACACAGAGGGAAGGATGAAAAGGATTGAGCCTAAATCCACGCCACTCAGTCCCCGGCATATTCATTGATAAAACGGAGATACTCGTCGCCCCCTTTGGTTCTCCGCTGAATGGCACGATGGATAGTAGCCATGACCCGCACCAGATCCTCTTTCGGGATATCTGACAGATCCTCCTCGACAACCTGGCTGATAAGGGCATGGTTCTTTTCCTGTGTAGCATCAGCAAACGCCAGTTCCGCATCCTTGAAATGATATTGGTCAAAGAATAACTCCAGAAGTCCGGCCGCATCCTTGTCCATAAAATTCACGTCCGGATCGGAAAATCCGAGACGACACAAGGTAGACTCGATGGTACTGGTAATGAATTCCAGCTCGGGCGACCGAGAGATGATCTGAATTTCATAATGGGGAACATTTCGATAATTTCTGACAGGATTGCTGCTGTTGCCACCGGGGATAGACGTTGCCATGATGTTGTCTGATGAAAAAAATGATGATTGAAAAGTTTTTTCTTATCTTTTCTGACGTCTCACCTGCAGAAAAGAGCTTCGCACGAAATCCGCAAATACAAAATCGGACTAATCATTTATCGTATTTATCCTTCTCTGCATATTTTTTCAACCAATAAGAGCCTTTTGCAAAATGAGGATTTTCGTTCAAAATCAAGGCATGCGCGAAACTTTACCACGGACATATAGTTGATATTCCAAGGGTAAAAAATTAAGCATAACGCAGGGTATGGGCAAAAAGACCATTTTTGCAAGAGGATCATACGGAACACCCTCTTTTTAATTAGGTTCCAGCGCATCCTGGGCGGATTTGCTCAAATAATAGCCGTAATCACCCTCATATGTGTGCAGAGCGCCGTGGTCTATGGCAAAGACCCGATCGACCAGTAGGCGCAGGAAGTGCCGGTCATGGCTGACCAGGATGACCGTGCCGGTGAACTTCTGCAGGGCCTCAAGGAGAACCTCGCGGGACTGGATATCAAGATGGTTGGTCGGTTCATCCAGGATCAGAAAATTCAGGGGCTGGGCCAGGAGGGTGGCAAGAACTACCCGGCTCTTTTCTCCACCGGAGAGGTTGGCGATCCGTTTGTCCACATCATCCCCCTGAAAGAGAAAAGCGGCGCACAGGTTGCGGATCACCCCGATATTGCCGGTGGGAATAACCGCCTGGACCGTCTCAAAAACAGTGAAGTCAGGATTGAGCAGCTCCATGGAATGCTGGCTGAAATAACCCGGCAGCACATTGGCGCCTATACTCACCGTACCGTTTGTTGGCGCAACCTGGCCAGCCAGCACCTTGAGAAAGGTTGACTTGCCGGCACCGTTCACCCCGACCACTGCAATCTTTTCCTGGCGGCGAATTACTCCTGTCACCCCGCCGAAGACCGACCGATCCTGACCAATTTCCTGGGGCCAGGACTTAGACAAGACCTCCATGCGCACCACATCATCACCGCTGCGCGGCGGTTCGGCGAACTCAAAGCGCACGACCTTCTGCTCCGGCGGTAATTGGATGCGCTCAATCTTCTCCAACTTCTTGATCCGGGACTGCACTTGGGCAGCATGAGAGACCCTGGCCGCAAAACGGGCGATAAAATCCTCTTCTTTGGCCAGCATCTCCTGCTGGCGGCGGTAACTGGCCAGGAGCTGCTCTCGGCGGATCTCGCGTTCCCGTAGATAAAAATCGTAATTACCGCTGTAGGTGGTCACGGTCTGGCCAGCCACCTCAATGATCCGATTGACAATCCGGTTCATGAAATCGCGGTCATGGCAGGTCATGAGCAAAGCGCCTTTAAACTCACTGGCCAGCCACTCCTCCAGCCAGACAATCGACTCCACATCGAGATGGTTGGTCGGCTCGTCCAGCAGCAGCACGTCGGGGTTGATGGTCAAAATTTTAGCCAGACCAATCCGCATCTTCCAACCGCCACTGAAGGACTCCACCGGGTTCTGATACGCATCCGGCCCAATCCCGAGCCCGGTCAACACCGCTTGCGCTCTCGCCTCCAGATCGTAGCCGCCCCGATGCTCGAACTCCTCCACCGCATTGCCATAGCGCTCGAGCAAGGCCGTCATTTCTTCATCTTCCATGGGCAGGCCCATGGCCAGCTCCATTTCCCGCATCTGTTCGCCAAGCTCCGTGACCTCGCCTGCCGCCGCCATTACCTCGGCCAAGGCCGTACGCCCTGCCATCTCGCTCACATCCTGGGAAAAATAACCGATCACCGTCTTTTTGGCGCAGGAGATCTCGCCCTTATCCGCCTCTTCCTCCCTGGTAATCAGACGGAAGATTGTTGACTTGCCGGCGCCGTTGGGACCCACCAGTCCGGCACGGCTGGAGGCAAGGATCTGCAGACTGGCTTCCTGAAAAAGAATCTGGGAGCCGTGTTGTTTGGTAATATTGGTAAGATGAATCATCGAGCGTTATTTCCTTCTCCCTTTATACGAGCCACTCCTTGAGCCTGAGCCCCCCCTGCTTCCCCCTCCACCGGACCGTCCATGGCCTGATCCATCCCTGCCGCCAGCGCCACTGGGCCGGGGCTGACCTGCCGGAACGGCAATCAGCAGGGACTCATCCGGCTGGATGCAGTGCAGCGGCTCACCGATGTATGCCTCAATCTCGGGCAGATAAAAGGCGTCTTCCTCACAGGCAAAACTGATCGAGATCCCGGAAACCCCGGCCCGTCCGGTGCGGCCGATCCGGTGCACATAGTCCTCCGGCTCATAGGGCAGGGTGTAGTTGATGACATGGCTGATACCGGTAATATGAATGCCGCGCCCGGCCACATCGGTGGCGATCATCACTTTGACCCGCCCTTCCCGGAAGGCCTCGAGGCGCGACGTCCTTTTTTCCTGCGGAACATCTCCGGAGAGCAGGGTGCATTTGACACCGTGCCGCTCCAGACGCTCACTGAGCCTTCTGGCCTCATTCTTCATATTGGTGAAGACCATGATCCGCTCATGCTCGGTGTTGGCGATCAGATTGTAGAGCACCGTGAATTTCTCGGCAGTGGTGGTCAGATAGACAATCTGCTGCACGGTGTCAACCGCCACCTGATCCGCCTCGGTCTCAACGGTGATGGGATCCTTGCACCACTGAGCCGAGAGTTGCTTGACCTCGTCGGTAAAGGTGGCCGAAAAGAGCATGGTCTGGCGCTTCTCTTTGGGGGGAGTTTTGTAGATAATTCGGCGCACATCGGGGATAAACCCCATATCGAGCATGCGGTCGGCCTCATCAATGACCATGATGGCCGCCCGGTTCAGGTTGATGATCTTCTTACTTTCAAAATCAAGGAGCCGACCGGGCGTGGCTACCACCACATCCACCACCTGCTCCGTCATACTTTTTTCCTGTTTTTGATAATCGGTACCGCCATAGGCCGAAACGATCTTCAGGTTCGTATATTTGGCCAGGGCCTTGGCGTCTTTGGCAATCTGGATGACCAGTTCACGGGTCGGGGCAATGATCAAGGCCCGCGGTGTGCCCACCGGTGCCTTGCCCCGTTCTTGTTCCCGCAATAATCTGGTGAAAATAGCGATCAGAAAGACCGCGCTTTTGCCGGTGCCGGTGCTGGCCCTCCCAATAAGATCACGGCCAAGCAGGGCATCAGGGAGGGCCTGGGCCTGAATGGGGGTACAGAATTGAAACTCCAGATCGGCAATGGCGTGCATCAGTTCAAGAGGAAGATCAAGATCATGGAATCTGGTCTTGCCCGCAACCGGCTCCACCTGAAACTGGGCCAGATCCCACTCGGCTACCTGCCGTTCTCGCTTGGGCCGAGGAGGACGACGCGGCCGGGATCCGGCCTCTCCAGCCGGAGATTCTAACTGCGCCCCAGACAGCGCCTGCTCCGGCAACACTTCCAGATTATGAGCAGCTGGAGACACAGGCTGGGCGATGGCCGGATTGCCATGATCTTTTTTCCCAGATCTGGCAATATTCCTGAGTTTGTTCCCGACCTTTTTAAGAAATACTTTTATCATTCAATGCCTTACGGTGATGTTAAATTTATTAAATCGTTCCAGCGTCCCGACAGAATAACCAATCGGAACGCCCAGTATTTGGATGCCGCAATGAAATAAGCAGGACTTTTTTTTGCTTATTTCGTTACGGCTCCTTATGCCGTTCTTGCCATACAAACGTAACAGCAACAGCTTAAGGAGAGAAACTATACCATTTTAAGGTGGCAAACTCCAGATTATTAGAAGCCGTGACAAAGAACCATGCCTCCGGCAGACCATGACCGGCGCCATCGCCTACCTGATCCAGTGTCGCTTGACCTGTTCCAATTCCTGCCACAGTTCTCGAAAAGAGATTGATTTCCAAGGGGGGGTCGGCTAAATATGGACGCTCATTGATGAGGCGAAAAGAATCTACCCGGGTTTTTCATAGAGAGAGCTTCCGGGTCAAAAAAAGTGAAATTTGCGTAAGGCCTTGAACTTTTTTATGGTTCCGTCCAAAACCACAAAAAGCAAATGCTGATCCTCAAACAAATACAACTTGCAGAGATTCACGACCAGCCCTGGTGTCCCAAGGTGATCCGCAACGCTGTGACCGATTTCCTGCAATACTCCACCAACTACTGGGGGCAGTACACGCCTCTTCTGCCGACACTCTGCTATTTCCTGCAAAGGGTCAATGCCGGGCAGATCATTGACCTGTGCTCCGGTGGCTGCGGGCCCTGGCAAGGACTTTATGGAACGATCAGCCGGGCCTTTGGGAAATCTTTTCGGATCATTCTGACCGATCGCTACCCGAATCTGGCGGCCTTTCAGCTGGCCTGCAACCTTTCCGGCGGGATAATCGACTTCAGGGGTGAACCTGTTGATGCCTGCGCCCTCCCGAAGGGGCTCTCCGGCTTCAGAACACTATTCGGTTCATTCCATCATTTCCCACCTGCCCAGGCTCAACAGGTGCTTCAGGACGCGGTGGACTCCGGACACGGAATCGGCATCTTCGAGATGACCGACCGACGGCTCGTCACCGTTCTGACCATGCTCACGGCCCCCTTTTTCGTCCTGCTGCATACACCGAAGATCCGCCCTTTTCGCTGGTCGCGGCTCCTGTTAACCTATCTGTTGCCGGTAGTACCGCTCCTCGTTATGGTGGATGGCATTATCTCCTGCCTACGCTCCTATACCACTGAGGAATTGACGGCGATGACCACATCGCTCACCGGAGCGCCCTACGAATGGGAGATTCGAAGGCTTGGCTCCCCTCGTTCACCGTTCCCGATCATCTCTGTCATCGGCTGTCCCAAACCGGGCATGACAAGCAAACCAGATCAGCACAAATCCTGAGCGGAAAGGCCCACGACCATGGATTACCTTGACTCACCGCTACTCTTAATTAACCTAACCCCTGTAAACGGGATAATCTGCAAGGCACTAAAAACGGCAGTTACTGCATAATGTAACTACCGCTCCCCCTCATCCCCGGCCCTTCTCCCTGAGGGAGAAGGGAGAAAGCTCCCTCTCCTTTTGGGAGAGGACCGGGGTGAGGGGAAAAATCTGGCCATGCAAGAAGTTATTGCAAAATCACTATTTCCAACTGCCGTTTTTAGGATTAAGGGAACTCTCCTCGAAAAACTTCTCTCGAGAGTTAAAAGAAACCATTTTCAATTTTTTTCAGGATGAGGATGCCATCAGGGGTGAAAGGTTCACGCAGACTGGATTCCAGAATCTGCGGGACCGACATGAACAGCCCGGACTCGACCTCTTCCGGCTGCAAGGTGAAAGGACCTTCATGAGTACAGCGAAAAACCCGCCCCCAGACACGGTTGCTTGCGTCTTCGTCTTCGAAATAGTGATCAAAAAGCGGGGTGAGGGGAATCCCGGAGACGCCAAGTTCTTCCGTCAACTCCCGGGACGCGGACTGTTCATAGGACTCCGAAGCCAGCACCACGCCACCGGCGGCTACATCCCAGTATCCGGGATAGATATCCTTGGTGGTGGTCCGCTTCTGGACAAAAACCTCCTGCCGATGATTGAAAACGAGAATATAGCTCGCCCGATGGATCAGACCACGACTGCGCATAAGGTGACGGGGCAGGGCGTCCGTCACCTTATTATCGCGATCAACAATCTGAACGATCTCTTCGGCAGGCACATACATGTTGGCTGAGAGATCTTTTAATCAGCCGTTTCCATGGGACGTCCGCAGCATACCGGCACTGCGTCGCCACCTTTGAGGCGCATGTATTTATTGCAGGTGGTGCAGATCACCGTACACTCCTCGGCAGCCTTGTCCTCGGTATAGGTCGTGGCGCCGGGAACTCCCTCAATGACAAACCTGGCCAGATTCTGTTTCATCGGAATATATTCGCCGATGGCGGTCAAGTGCTTGTTTTCATGAGCACAATCAACCACCACCCGCCACAGGGTCTCCAGGGATGCGGTCTCCTGCTCATTTTCCGGCAGAAATTCAACCACATTCTTGTCTATATGTATTTTCACTTTTTCTCCTTCAGGGCCTGACCAACCTTGCGGCCAAGCTCAACACAGTTTGCAAGATCTCCAGCCTCAGGGACATATTTCACCTTGATACCGTCATCCACCAGATCAAACTTCATCTCGGTCATCGCCTCATTAAGCAGCTTCACCGATTCACCCGACCAGCCATAGGAACCAAAGGCCGCGCCGATCTTGTTGGTGGGCCGCAGGCCGCGCATATACATGAGAAAGCCGGCCATCCGCGGCAGCAACCCATTATTGAGGGTGGGACAGCCCAGAATAATAGCGCTGGCATCCAGCACCTCTTTCATGACATCACTGCGATGATTGTACCGCAAATTGAACATCTTCACGGAGATCCCTTCATCCTGCAGGCCAAGGGCCACCTCTTTGGCCATCATCTCGGTGGAATGCCACATGGTGTCATAGATGATGAGGGCATTGCCCTTGCCCTCATTCCGGCTCCAGCGATCATAGGCCTCAATGGCCATCATCGGATTGGACCGCCAGACCACGCCGTGATCCGGGGCGATCATCTTGATCTCGAGGCCGATCTCCTTGACCTTCGCAATCAATTTTTTCACCAGTGGCGAATAAAGGGTCAGGATGTTGGCGTAATACTTGGTCAGCTCCTCCATGAGGAGGGCCGGATCGACCTGATCGTCAAAACGCTCACTGGTGCCCAGATGCATGCCGAAGGCGTCACTGGAGAAAAGGATTTTGTCCTCTTTCACATAGGTGAACATGGAATCCGGCCAATGCAGCATCCGGGTCTCAAGAAATGACAGGGTCTTGGCGCCCAGGCTGATATCCTTGCCCGGTGTGGCGATCTCATAGGGCCAGTCTTCCCGGTGAAAATGCTGCACCAGAGCCTTCTGCCCCATGGTGGAACAGATAATCTTCTCCGGCTGGATCAGCTCAATCATATCGGGCAGGGCGCCGGAATGATCCATCTCCACATGGTTAACGACGATATAATTAATCTTTTTCGGATCAACAATCTCACTGATCCTGGCGATCAGATCGGCCTTCATGTCACTTTTTACCGTGTCGATGAGGGTGATCTTCTCATCCATGATCAGAAAGGCATTATAGGTAGTCCCCCGATTGGTGGAATAGCCATGAAAATCCCGAACATCCCAGTCAACGGCCCCAACCCAGTAAATATTTTCCGCAATCTTAATTGGATTCAACGTCCTGCCCTCCTGTCAAAAATTAATAATTTCAAACCCTTGTTCAATATATTTCGCCATCCCCGGATGCCCTGACATGTCATCAAGGAGAGGGAGGCCTTCTTTTTTAATATTTTCAAGTACCTGCATTTTGGATGCGCAGGCACGGCAGACACCTTCGAGAAGTCCCTTCTCCAGCATCTGCCGATACAAACCATTCAAAAAATGACCGTCCTGGCTGATTTCAGGAATCAGTCGCGTGGCCTCACCTTCAATAATTATCTTGCACTGATGACCATTTGCCTGCAGATCTAACGCATTCAGCAGGACATGGATAAAGCACATGGGCTGCCCTTGAAAGGCGACCAGCAGAATATTCTTTCGCACTCTGTAACCTCTTTAAGCCCGTATTACCAAGAAATAAATTCAGCACAAACAGTTATTTTATAAAATTTCTCACACACCGAGACGCAGAGAATTTCCTGTCTCGTTTTGTATCATCCTCTGCGTCTCACCATAAGATTAAATCGCGGTAAAATCGCCCTTTGTTGCCCCACAGACCGGACATTCATAGTCATCAGGGACATCTTCAAAAGCCGTCCCGGGAGCGATACCGGCGGCGGGCTCCCCTACTGCCGGATCATAAACATACCCACAGATATTGCATCGATATTTTTGCATGGTGCCTGTACTCCCTGAAGATTGCGCAGAGGCCGCCTGGGCCTGTGCATTTTCTGCGTGAACAGAGCCCGGTCCTGCCAGGGGCCTGAACGCTTTTTTACTGGCCCCGCAGACCGGACAATGCCAATCATTGGGAAGGTCCTTAAATTGGGTGTCTTTAGCAATCTTGCCCTTGCGATCCCCCTTGTCCGGATTGTAGATATACCCACAATTTACCATCTGGCACTGATACATTTCCTCCGGTGCTGCCATACTGTTTTCTCCTATTCAGTCTTTTTGTCAGATTGAACCCGATTGCAAATTCAACCAAAAAACTCCCACAAAATCAAGCCTTCCAATGGCCGTGCAAATTGCAGTACTCCCTTGCCGTGACCTTGTCAGCCTTGACGGCAAAAAAGGCCTCCGGGGCATCGCCGGGATTCAAAAACTGGCGATAACAGGAGTCTCCGGCAATCAACTCGATCCATTCGATATAATGTTTTTCATCCATGGGATGGGCAACACTGCCGACATTGACCTTGTAGCCACCATCCACTTTGGTGATGACCGGCACATGTTTTTCTTTGGCCGCATCCACAGTATTTTCAGCCATCAACACCATCGGCGCACCGCAACAACTCAGATCGCCGCCACCAGCATGAAGGACCTCAACGATATTGCCACAAATATTACATTTATACACCCCAAGTTTCTCAGCCATCGTCACGTCTCCCTTTAGATTTTTTCATTTACCGCCATCCGGCAACCCTGCCCGCCGGACACCAGCCATATGCATCAGCCTAAAAACGGCAGTTGCCTCATAATACACATATAGCTCCCCCTCATCCCAACCCTTCTCCCTCAGGAAGAAGGGCCAAAAACTCCCACTCCTTTTGGGTCTGGATGTGGGAAAAGCTTAGCAATACAATAAGTTATTACAAAACAACCGTGCCTAACTGCCGTTTTCAGGATCAATACCCATCAACCATTGGCATGTTCAGTGAGATATTTGGCCACACCGGCAGCCGTCGGGGTCATGGCGTCATCGCCCTTTTTCCAGTTGGCCGGACAAACATCGC
>JAUSAB010000057.1 GCA_030653035.1 Desulfocapsaceae bacterium
ATATGCCCCGACGATGACATCGGAATAGCCATCGCCATTGACATCCCCGGCCGTGGACACAGAATAACCAAAAAAAGCCCACGCCTGATCACTCTCCGCAGACCAGGCGGCGGTGGGGGCAAGACCAGTCGCCGAGCCATGATAGACAAAGGCACGACCTTCATCTGTTAGACTGTAATCATAAGCATATGCCCCAACGATGATATCGGAATAGCCATCGCCATTGACATCCCCAGCCGTGGATACAGAAGAACCAAAAGACGCATACGCCTGATCACTCTCCGCAGTCCAGGCAGCGGTGGGGGAAAGGCCAGTCGCCGAACCATGATAGACAAAAGCACGGCCTTCATTCGCTTCGCCGTTACTATAGCCTCTTGCCCCGACGATGACATCGGAATAGCCATCGCCATTGACATCCCCAGCCGTGGAAACAGACCAACCAAAATACGCTTCCGCCTGATCACTCTCCGCAGTCCAGGCGGCGGTGGTGGCAAGGCCAGTCGCCGAGCCATGATAAACAAAGGTACGGCCTTCATTCGATTGACCGCTATCATAGCCACTTGCCCCGACGATGACATCGGAATAGCCATCGCCATTGACATCGCCAGCCGTGGACACAGAACCACCAAAATTCGCACTCACCTGATCACTCTCCGCAGTCCAGGCGGCGGTGCTGGAAAGCGGGTCAATGGTGACAGGATAAACGGCATCGTGATCATCGACCTCAATGATAAGCGAGCAAAGTCGGCCACCAGGGCGGAAATGACTGGCCAACTCCCGACCGGTATTGTCCCAAACCTTGAGTCCGTTGTACCTCATCACCTCCTGGCCATCAGCCAGACGGAACAGGACGCCATTAGCGCTCACCTCTTGCGTCAGGGAGGTCGCAAGGTTCAAACCCACCTGGAGATGGTCGCCGCCTTCAGGCCGTTTTTTGACAATGAAGTTCTGCCGCATCCCCTCTTTATCGTTGAAGAAAGAAATAGCCAGATGCTCGTCCCCCACTTCAGCCTTATTGCCACTTACAACCAAGTCCTTGCCGCCAAATTTACCGGCGACATTGCCTTTGCCGTATCCGTACAGACCAAAGCCAATCTGCCAGTCGGCAATCTCTTTATATTTCTTATCTTCTTCCTTGAGAGCGGTATCAGCCACATCAAAAAGGGGCAACTTTGTGACCCGGGGCTTGACGCTGAAGCCATCATGTCGATAGGTAAATCGCAGATTCTGCGAGCGATTCGGTGAGGAGTACGCCGCCTGCTCCTCATTCCAGTGAATGGAATACTCATCTTTGGCAATCTGTTCCTGCACCTGGCCCCACCAGTCTTGCCCCACGCCCTGGGGCAGCTCCGTATTTGTGGATGGACTCGCCGCCTGAGCCTGGCTCTCGCGAAAATCAATGACCAGAAAACTCAACAAAATCAGGCAATAACATATTGCATTTCGCATTTTCTTCTCCATTGTAACTCAATATCATTAACTTAAAGGGAGGCCTGTGTTTGTCGGTCGCCCGCAGGGGCGGGCTCCTTCCGTCCGTGACAAAATCCGTGGATGGGCACGCTGCGCTTCGGAGCGCTTCGCTTACCTGCCCATCCTTCGGTTCCATTCTTATAAAAAAGGGCGTCTGAATTTCTTGTTTTTTTGACAGGAGTTCGGGAGTAAGTCCCTAAAGACCTTTGGCCTCCAGCCTAAACGCCTGAGCAGTTACGATTAATGTTCGTAGCCCTGGAAGGTGATATCGCAGCGGCTCCCATCGTTTTTTTGCAGGACAACGCCCTGGCCTTCGGTAATCATGCCAACCGGATAAATCCGAAGGTACAGTGAATTCATCAGGCTTGTCTCCAGCTCTTCTTCCCGGCCGGGACGCACCGTAAAAAGCAGCTGATAATCTTCGCCCCCTTTGAGGAGCAGATCCAGTTTCTCCTGAGCCAGAAAGGTGGCCGCGCTGTCAAGAGACGGCAAGGCCGGCAGACTGGCCGCATGAATGACACTGCCGGTTCCACTTTCCTGGCAGATATGGGCAAGATCAGTGGCCAGACCATCGGAGATGTCCTGCATGGCGCTCACGCAGCCACTGAGTCCAAGCTGCTGTCCCAGTTCTATCTGAGGCGTCGGATTCAAATGGGCATCAAGTAAGTCCTGCCATTGAGGCCATTGCCCTGAGTCCATCACTTCCTCTTTCGCCTTCTGAAACAAGGCCAATCCGGCAGCGGCAGAACCAAGCGGCCCGCTGACATAGACAGTATCTCCAGGACTGGCGCCCGTTCGATACAGGATCTTTCCCCCGCCTGCCTGGCCAATCACCGTGATCGAAATCACCAGTTCCCGGCCGCGCACGGTATCGCCACCGATCAAGACACATCCCTGTTCGGCAAGGATAGCTGCAACCCCGGACAACCAGCGTTGCAGCCACTCTGAGGCAAGAGAGGAAGGTAGACAGAGAGAGAGGAGAACAAAACGGGGAACCCCGCCCATGGCCGCAATATCACTGAGATTGACCGCAATGCTCTTGCGGCCGAGAAGCTCGGGAGGATGCCAGTGCCGATCAAAATGGACCTGATCCACCAGGGTATCGGTAGTGATTAACCACTGCCCCGCATCAATCGTTCCAAAGACAGCGCAATCATCGCCGATTCCCTGGATAAGATCCGGGGCAGCGCTCACACTTGTTTCCTTAATCAAACGAATCAGCGCCCGTTCGGACAATCCGGCCATCACTTGACCCGCTTGAGAAAGGATCCCTTTTTCTCTTCCTGAGGCGCTGGCGGGGGAGGCGACGCCAAGGCGCTCGTGCCAAAATCAACAGCCTTGACAAAGCGCTCCTCGCCTCCCATGGTGAACACCTCCATCCCTGTAAACTGGGGTATGCGCAGGGTCCAGGTTATCTCTTGCGGCGGCAGGGTCAACAAGGTCAGACTGACATGCCACCACTCATTTTTACGGCTGGTGTCCCGTTCGATATCCGTAACCAATGCATAGAAGACGGATATCTGTGGTTCTTTGGCGACAATCAGGACCAGATCGCCGATATCCGTGCTGTCTTTAAAGTTGACTATCTGCTGCAACTCAGTAATTAATTTTTGCATATCATCCGTGCTCTCTTTATAAAAAAACTACGGGGCCAACACCATGACCGATTCCAGGACAATGGCATCATTCTGAATCACACTGCGTGAACCAATCACCTCGTACATGGCCAGACCATCAAGCAGAGGCAGGACCAGTTGTTCAATTACCACCTTTGACTTCACCGCAACCTCGGGGGCCTGCATAGAAAGCATGGTTCCGCCCCAGTTTGCCAGTTCCTTCACCATTTTCAACAGGGATGAAAACCGGACAAAACTTACTGAGTTATTGGCTTTGGTCAACCCTTGATTGAGTTCCTGATTGACCTGTTGGAAACGGCCATCACCCACCAGGCCGCTCCCGCCGGTCGCTCCTGTGCCGTCCTTGGCACCCGCGACACTGGGCCGTCCCTGGCCTGCGTCCTTGGCTCCCGCGGAATTTGGCTGTCCCAGGCCGCTCCCGCCGCAATCAACAATCGTCTTCACCAGATCCACTGTGGATGCTATGACCAGATAGCCCTGATGCAAGGCATAAAGCGGCTGCAGGCCAGGATGCAATGAGACCCCTAGGATATTGAGTTTCACGCCTTTATAGTCTTCACTCTGAAATGGAATTGCCACCTTGGCAAGGAGCGGCTGCAACATCTTGACAAACTCATCTTCTTTGTCGATTTTCAAAAAGATGGCGCCATTAGGCAAAGGAATGAACCCATCGGTCGCCACATCTTTCAGCAGAAAAACGGCCTCGGAACCAAACATCGCGATCAGCTGCTGGAGCTCAACACCCGTAAAGGTTTTCACATCCTGCTCCATGGCCTTGATCTGTTCGGCACTGTCTTTCATCTCCTGGGTAAACATTTCCCAGAACGTACCCATACTCAAGGTATTGGTCCAGTAATAGCCCAGGATATCAGCAGGAATCATGGCTAAGGTTTTATTCTCTGCCGGTTGCACACTGCACATCTTGGCCACAAGCGGATTCAGTTTATCTTTCTTGAACAGCACAACACCCTTATCCCGTACTCGCCCTTTCTCTTTCCAGACCCCAAAGGCCAACCCTTCCCAACCTTTCCACTGGTCAAGGGCCTTTTGAACATCTTCCTTCTGGTCAGGGTCAAAAGTGGCAACCAATCTGCTGACCTGCCTGGAGAGCGCAGGCATTGAGACATAGGCAAACAGTTTCGCATCTATAAAATCGTGACGCAGACGGATATATTCCTTGTTCTGGGCCAGGGTCTTCTGCTTACTGTCATATCGGTCCAGGCCCGCCTGCACAAGCCGTTCATCAAAGGCGGCAATGACATAGCCGGCAACTGTTACCACACTCAAACTCGTTTTTTCTTCCAAGCGGTATTGTTTGATGCTGTATTTTCCATGCTGAAGACTTGTTTGCTCCAGTTTCTTCGCAAAAAGCGAACTCACCATTTCAAGGAGATCGGCATTGTGTTTGGGCTTGGCAATAAAGAGGAAACTGCTGGCCGCTGTTTTTTCAGGAACGTCAAGAACATCATCAGGAACAGGCAGCAGGGCCAGAGTAAACTCCTGGCCCAGAACCTCCTGAAAGGCCGGACTGTTCAAAAAATCATCAAGCTGTTTTCTGGAATCCTTGATCTTATTAATTTCTTCCGGGGCCAGACCAAGATCCGTGACAATCTTCGTGGTATCAATCCCAATCACTGCCCGGCCAAGGCGAGAAACCTTGAATTCATCAAGCAACTGCCCAAGATCCCGTTGCTCAATGCAAACCAGGGTCTCTATGGGCAGAAAATCAGCGACCGTAACCTTTCCAAGCCTTGTCGTAACCAAAAAATAAAGGACAGCCGCCACAACACAGACTGCCCCAAGGATTGCCCCTGTTTTTTTCATTTATTTCCCCTTCTTTTTCTCATCTTGTCAAATATTCATTGTTCCTAAGATCCATTGCACCGCCTCAGCCAGATCCCCCCCGACAAACGCCGGCTGCACCTCCTGGGTCGGCCCGATATATTGGGCATCGCCTCGACCATAACCGGTCAGCACCAGCACTGGCAGGGCGCCAATGGCCTTCGCCGTCTTCAGATCCGACCAGCGATCACCGACAACGACAGAGCGCGCAAGATCAAGCCCCATCTCTGCTGCCGCCCGCAGCAGCAGACCGGGTTTAGGCTTGCGGCAATTGCAGTTCAGTCGATACTCTTCTTTTTTGGCCTCAGGATGATGAGGACAGATATAGATTCCATCTACATGCGCCCCCTCTTCTGCCAACAGTACCGTCATTTTTTCATGAACGGCCGCAAGCAATTCCGCCGGGAAATAGCCACGGGCCAGCCCCGATTGATTGGTCACCACCACCACCGGAATCCGGGCCTCGTTGAGTCTCCTGATGGCTGCGGCCACACCAGGCAGCATCTGGAAACGGCTGATATGATTGACATACCCCATCTGTTCATTGATGGTGCCATCGCGATCAAGAAAAACGGCAGGTCGCAGAGTTGATGCTGTTACTGCCGGCACATCATTCGCCATCATTCGCCTCTTCTCTGGCTCTGAGGGTTCACCGAACCGGCGGCAAGAACCTTGGCCACCTCGGCATAAATCTCCTGACTGCTGATCTCCTCCAGGCACCTCAGGTGTTTTTTAGGGCATTCTGATTGCAGGCAGGGGCTGCATTCCATCTCCTTACGAATCACAGTTGCCTTACCAGAGAATGGACCGGTGGCAATATGATCGGTGGAACCGAAGATGGCGATGGTGGGAGTCTCAAGACCGGCGGCCACATGCATCAGGCCTGAATCGTTTGTGACAAAGGCATTGCAGCAGTGGATGAGCGCCATGACCTGCTGCAGGGTGGTCTTGGCCGTCATATCGACAACGTGATACGGGGTTCGCGCCGAGAACTCCTTGATGGCCTGGGCAGCCCCGGTATCATCCTTGGTGCCGAATACCAAGATCAAACACCCACTTTCACCATGATGAGCGGCTATAAGCGCGGCCAATTGGCCGAATTTCTCGGCCGGCCAGCGTTTCGCCGGGCCATAGGCCGCCCCGGGATTAAAACCGATGACCGGGATGGCGGCGTTTTTTGTAAACGATGCGATCAGTTCAGGTGCAGCCTTGCCCTCTTGACTGGAAAATGGCCCATGGCCTTCCCGCCTTTTCAGGCCTTCAATATAATCATGGGCCCACCCGATCAACGACTCCGAAAGGGGCAGGCGCAATTTGTCCGGCCCAAGCTCTAGTCCCAGCCCCGCCAGCATCATCTGGTAATAATGGACCTGATGCCGGGCACGAATCTCCGGGGTCAGGGGAACGCCATGGGTCAGGAGTAGGCCGCGGCCATCACGTTTGAAGCCCGCCCTTACCCGAATCCCGGCCATCCAGGCGATAAAGGCAGCCTCAAAGGCATTCTGCAGCAGGATGGCGGCATCAAAGCGATACTGTCGCAGATGGCTGGCCAGTTTCAGCACCCCTTTTACCTTACCGGGATAGAGTTCCTTTTTATCATAGACCAGGACCTTATCCACATCCGGGCTCAATCGAAAGATATCCGCCACCCAGGGCATAGCCAACATGGTGACTTCCGCGTTAGGGAAATTTTTCCTAATGGTATGGACGGCCGGCGTGGTCATCACCGCGTCCCCTATCCAATTGGTGGAACGGATCAGGATCTTTTCTGGATTCATCCGTTTGAATGTCGATGGTACTGCCAAAACAAACCTCACTAAAAAAATGCCTATTCTTTTTTGTGCTTCCAATAATTTGGATGGCGGTGAAGATTCATCACCGCAACAATATCAATTCTTTCATCTCCCTCAGCATAAAGGACGCCATAAGGAAATCGGCTGACCAGCGAACGCCTGATTTCGCCGTCAATGACAGACCATGCTTTTGGTAGACCCGGCTCAATCTCCTCATAATATTCGATTGCATCGTTGAACTCCGGTTCTGCCTGCGGATGGGATGAAAAGCAAATTTCATTTTCCTTTTGTGTATTCATGGTAACACCTTATACTTATGATCTTTATTTCGCGACAACTTCAGTAAAATCTGAGCTAATTTGATATGACAAATCAAGTATATGTGAATGATATCTCAAAAGGCTTTTCGGGGTGTTATGCTGATCACTCCTCTCTTATTATTTTCCTTTGGTAAGAGACGGTAAAAACATCGGCCATGGGAATTTTTTCTTGAAGGGTTCGGAAAATTTCAAGGCCACGATATCACGGTCTCCGTTATAACCATCTATCGGACTGCCCCAAGTAGCTTCAGCATACCCAGTCCCGTAGAAATTACCGCTACCATCAACTGCTACGCCAAAGCCGCTATCATAACTTGTAGAGCCGTAAAAGGTGTGCCAGGCAAGTGTTCCTGAGCTGTCATTCAACTTCAGGAATACGATATCGGGATTAATGCCGAAACTATGAGGATTCAGCGGATTGCCCCAATTGGCTTGGCCGGAACCGGTAACAAAAACACTCCCATTGCTGTCAGCGGCTATGCCATAACCCCAATCGTCTTCATCCGTAACCCCGTGGAAGGTATTCCACATACGTGTTCCGGCGCTGTTAAGCTTCAAGACTACGATGTCATAGTTGTCGCCAACACTATGGGCATTTACCGGATTGCCCCAGGTGGCAGAACTGACTCCTGTGACATAGACATTCCCGCGGCTGTCAATAGCTATGGAATACCCTTCATCATTGGTATCAGGAGCACCATGAAAGGTATTCCATACTCGTGCGCCAAAACTGTTCAGCTTGAGGACGACGATATCTTCGTAACCATCACCGTTATGAGGATTCAACGGGCTGCCCCAGGTAGCATTGCTGAAACCGGTTATATAGACATTTTCAGTGCCGTCAACGGCGATGTCATTACCACGATCAACATTATAGAAATTCTCAGCATATGGGGAGCCATAGAAGGTGTTCCATACGCGTATACCCAAACTGTCGAGTTTTAAGACCACGATATTGGAGCTGCTATTGTTGCTATACGCATTTAGAGGACTGCCCCAGGTGCCAGAGCTAAATCCTGTAACATAGCTGTTGCCGCTGGTGTCATCAACGGCAATCCCCAGACCTTCATCGTCACCTGCTGAGCCTTGGAAAGTATGCCACACTAGTGTTCCCGAACTGTTAAGCTTCAAGATCACGATGTCATGCCAGCCGCTGTGAGCATTCAACGGGCCGCCCCAGGTATACAGACTCCACCCGGTAACATAGATATTGCCACTGCCGTCAACGGCAATGTCACGACCTTCATCCCCCCCTGTACTCCCGTGGAAGGTGTGCCACTGATAGACTCCAGCACTGTCAAGCTTGACGACTACGATATCGGAGGTATTGTTGCCGGTAAAGCCGTTCACCGGGTTGCCCCAGGTATCATTGCTTCTCCCGGTGATATAGACATTGCCACTGGTGTCAACGGCAATGCCATAGCCAATTTCATAATTCGCGGAACCGTGGAAGGTATGCCACTGATAGGTGGGATCGATGATCAGTTCATGTTCCTTGCTGTATGTTCCGGTCTTGAAGCCAATCGTTCCGTCTTTGATCTCATAAGCCACTTGGACCGGCATCTTTTGACCATCAAGAATCTGCCAGGCCACTGGCCTGGATTCGGTGATATAGCCTTGCCCGGCAGGAAGCTGAATCTTGAGCGATCCGTCTTGCTGCAGTTCCGTGGCGCCGTTATAGCGTAACTGGACATCGGAAACATCTGCCCCAGCTTGGACGATATAGCTGCTTTCGGCAATCCCGTCTGTTGTCGCATCATAACGAAGGGTAATTCCGTCCCAGAGACCCGCATATTCGACCCGATGCAAATTCGCGAGGGTATTTCCCCCTTGCGGCAACGTGATATCTTCCTTGAGCTGGCTGGCATTGGCGGCCGTTTTGGGAAGAACATGACTGGCGCCGAGAAATTCCACGCTTAAAAAACCGGACATATTCACAAGATAAACCTTGTCCGGCTTGAACCCCATGATATGGCTTCCAGCCTTGAATTGTAAAAGATCATTTTGCAGCGGCAGTGATTGATTATTGCCGCCAATATCAGCACCAGCCGTATCCTCGATACAACCAAAAAACATCGCCATCAACATGAACAACCAGTACTGACCTTTAATCCCTGTGGGTTTCATGGTTTCCTCCTTGCGTGCTTGTATGTGGGTCTCATTTTATGCTGAACCTGTATCGAGTACTCCTTGAATTATCGGGGTTATTACGCTTGAGCTATCAGCTCGGCAAGCTGTTGCCGGGCAAATTCAATGGACGGGTCGAGAGCAAGCGCAAGGTTGAAGAAGTGAACTGCCTCATCCTGCTTGCCGATTTTACGATAATTGACGCCTAAGTTGGCGTAATCCATGGCCGAGGCCGGATTCAGTTCAACAGCCCGGTGAAAATGGACAATGGCCTGATTATAATTCTCCTTTTTATACCAACAGACACCAAGCATATTGTGCAGATCAGGCCGTTCATCATCCTCGCTCCTGCCCAGTTCCAGAGCAGCAATGGCCTCATCATGCGCCCCCAGGTCTTTCAGGCAATTGCCCTTGTAGGAATAGATATAGGGCAGATCCTCCTGTTCAGGAGACAACATCAAGGCCCGATCAAAGGCCGCCAGGGCAGCTTCCGACTGACCATGGTTATAGAAATTGCGGCCCCGATAAAAGGCGAGATAATAGGCGTCCGGGATCAACTGCTCCATACTCTCCAATTTCTGCTCAAGTTGATTCGCGTCATCAACCAGCTCCACCAGAAGCTTGGCAGCAAAGAGCCCAACATCCTGAATCATGGAGCGTTCGCGAAAATGAGCGCCGGGGATAATGGTGTAAATGGCCGGAATCTGCAACTGGGGATGGGTAGCATCGAGCATAAACACCTCCATGTCCAGCTTGGCGAGAGCGGCAACACAGTTTTCTACCTCGGTCTTGATATTATGATCGGCAAGGGAAGGCATCTGACCGATGGTGGTGCGAAGTCCTGAATCGGTCACATACCCCACCTCTTCCATGGACAGGGGTTTTGGCAGTCCGGATGCTACATAATTGGAACCGCTGTTAAAGTCTCCCGCCAATTGCGCCACCTCGGTAACCGCCCGGATCAGTGCCTTTTCCGGATCAGGGGTGGTGCCGGCGGTAAAGACGATCTCACTGGTCGCAGGAAAGGTACTCCTGTCGATGGCCAGCGCCCCTACCGTGCTGATGCCGGTGTCCAGGCTGAAGTCATTAAGATAAAGCTCGATGTTATTCCTGGCAAATTTTGCCAGCAGATCACGGGCTACCGGATCCTGAACCGAAGTCGGATCAATGATCGGGGTTGCGATCTTTTCATGGTTAATCAGGGCGCAGACATGGCGTTCCACCACCTCAGAGACACCCTGCAATGCCGCTTCCTCATAAGTATTACCGGCGGACGGGCCATTAAACTCATTGATAGCAAAAAACCAGGAAAAGGGAATCAGGGTATCGACGCCTGTAGTCAGGCTGGTGGCCCAGGTCCACTGCATGGGGATACCATCAAGCAAGGCCTCCAGAAAAGGCACGTCATGGCGAGTGTCATGCACGGACTGGAGCAGACGGGAAGGATCCAGCACCGGATAGCCATCATCCCGCATCTGCTGATAATCACCGACAATAAAATTATCGTTATTATTCTTGAAGGCAAAAAAAGAAAAACGTTCCGCCAGTTCCATACAGGCAGATGCCTCTGCCTGTATCGGTGAGGAGCCTTTTCCCATTTGTTTTTTGGTGCCGGTAATAGCCTGGGCATCTTCCCCGCAAACACTGAAAAAAACCGGAATATCGAGCCGGCCGTTATCGATTCGCTTCACTTCTTTGAGGATATCAATATCAAGCTGCTTCAGCTTTTCCTTAAAACGGGCAACGGTATCTTCAGGCCGAATAGCCTTGTCCTGATCGGTGGTATAGGTCTTCAGGCAATCCTGAAGACGAATAGATTTCTTTTTCATAATTCCTTTTCGCTATTTGGGGATATTCAATAGAAGTTCAACAAAAATGACCTAAAAACAGATTTATACGGCTTTCAGCAACCTTTCTTCAGCCGACAAGATACCCGGACCAAAGCACCGCCTCCAGATAAAAATCCATTATTTTAGTGCCATCCAGATGCAGATCCCGGATGGCAGCATCCAACTCATTCCAATTGGCCGCCTCATACCTCTCAATAAGTTGGAGATAGGGGAAAAGCGGCCCGCTTCTATGCACCAATGCCTCGGTGATATCAGCAGAGACAGGAAGCTGCTTCATCAAATACTCCATGGAGGCGTCAAGCATGGCATCAAGCATGGAAAAAAGACCAAGCAGAAAAAAAACTCCCTTATCCTGGTGCAGTTCCGCACCTAAAATCTCCAGAAAACGCGCCCGAACACACGAAATCCGAATGAGTTCATCCGGTTTACTTTCTGAGAGTTTACTGGTCGCGATCACCGACACGAAAAGCCGTATCCCCTGTTCCCCCAAGAAGGCAATGGCCTGGCGAATGGAGGAAATTGGCTGCAGTCGTGAATAATAGGCCGAATTCAGATACTTGATCAACTTATAGGAAATGGCAACATCCTGTTTAATCAGCTCCTCAAGCTTCTTGATATCAAATTCAGCCCGGTTGATCTCGAGGATCAACTGCATATAAACCATCTGCGAAGAAGAGATTTCCTTATTTTTTAACACCTCCGGTTTAGCAAAAAAATACCCCTGGAAATAAACGAACCCCATACTGCTGGCCAGGGTATATTCCTCGTAGGTCTCTATTTTTTCAGCCAATAATTTACAGCTGTATTTTTTGGAGACCTCTACCATCTCCCGGATCTGCTCAATGGAACTTTGCATAAAATCAACCTTAATAATTTTCGCAAGTTCCAGTAACGACGTATACTTTCGGGTATAAACAAAATCATCCAGGGCCAGCATATAGCCTTTATCAACCAGACTATGGCAGGCGGCACTTACCTCTTCTGTCGGCTGTACCTCTTCAAGGATTTCGACGACCACGGACTGAGGGGGAAACATGGCAGGAATTCCACGGAGCAGCATATCTTCCGTAAAATTAATAAAGGCCCGATGACCGCCTGTTATCTGTTGGATACCAACCGTAAAAAAAGAAGACGAGAGCAGGCTGGAAGTGGCCATGCAGCCATCGACTCCAGGGAAGGCATTGGCCATCCCCGTCCTGAATAACAGTTCGTAGGCAAAGATCCGACGATGTCGATTAAAGATTGGTTGTCGCGCTACAAAAACGTCCATATATTCACATGTTAAAATCAGGCATCAATCAGATGAAATTTTCAGCCCAATGTACCGCGTCCAGATAAAAGCCCATTATTTTATGTTCATCAAGATTCAGTTGCGTCATCATCGCATCACAAGCATCCCACTCCCCTGCCTCATACAACTGAATAACCTGCAGATAAGGAAAAAGCCTCCCTGTATTATGCACCAATGCCTGGGTAATATCCTCAGAGATGGGGATCTGTTTCATCAAAATTTCCATGGGGGCGTCAAGCATGGCATCAAGCAGGGAAAAAAGACCTAACATGAATAAATCGCCATTATCCATGCGGCATTCCTTGCCGATATTTTCCAGAAAACGGGCCCGAACACACGAAGTACGGATCAGTTCATCCGGCTTTTGTTCAGAGAGTTTACTGGTAGCAATCAACGACACAAAAAGCCGCGTCCCCTTTTCTCCCAGAAAGGCAATGGCCTGACGGATAGAGGAGATTGGCTGTAGTCGCGAATAATAGGCCGAATTCAGATACTTAAGTAATTTAAACGAGATGGAGATGTCCTGATTCACCAGCTTTTCAATATCCTGCATCTCAAACTCAGCCCGATTCACCTCCACAATCAACTGTAACAGGGCCAGTTGCGATGAAGGAATATCTTTATTTTTCAACACCTCCGGTTTGGAAAAAAAGTACCCTTGGAAATAAACAAACCCCATATTACTGGCCAGGGTAAACTCCTCATAGGTCTCAATCTTTTCAGCAAGCAGCTTGCAGGGATATTGCTTGAGGGTTTCCACCATCTCCCTGATCTGGTCAATGGGAGTAAGACGAAAATCCACCTTGATAATATTGGCAAGCTCAATCAGCGGGGTAAGATTTTCGGCATAAACAAAATCGTCAAGGGCCAGGGTATATCCTTTCTCGACGAGGCTCCGACAAGCGGCAACGACCTCTACCGTTGGCTGCACATCCTCCAAGACCTCCACCACCACACAATCCGCGGGAAACATGGTAGGAATGCCACGAAGAAGCATGTCTTCTGTGAAGTTGATAAAGGCCTTATGGCCACTTGCTATCTGCTCGATACCAACCGTAAAAAAAGAGGAAGAGAGCAGGCTGGAAGTAGCCTCATCCCCGTCAACCCCGGGAAAGGCATTGGACATCCCGGTCCTGAACAGGAGCTCATAGGCAAAAATTCGTCTCCGGTGATTGAATATCGGCTGTCTTGCCACGAAAACGTCCATAATTCAAATCAATAGCGACAAAGGTTGTTCCTGATTATCAGGTTATCAATTGCAAATTTTGCCATCTCTCTTTCCAGGAACCACTGCCAAAGTCACAGGTAAGCAGCCTGGATTCATCCGGCAGGGTGGTCATCGTTATCTTCAACCGGGTCGCCGGGATAAGATCACCAGCCCGCTCACACCACTCTAACACAGCAAGGCCAGAAAGAAAAAGATATTCATCAAGGCCCTGGTCCTGAACTTCAGCGGCATCTGTCAACCGGTAAAAATCCATATGATAGAGCGGCATCCGGCCTTGATATTCATGGAGAATGGCAAAGCTGGGGCTGGTCACATACTCACTAGCCGGCACCTCCAACCCCAGGGCAATGGCCTGAGTGAGGGTGGTTTTGCCTGCGCCCAGATCGCCGTCCAGACAGATCACATCGCCAGGCTGGGCGGCTTGGCCGAGAAAACGGCCAAAGGCCAGGGTATCAGCAAGGGTTTTCAACAGAATTGTCTTCATACGTCTCTGAATCAGTGAGCTGAGGCGCCATCTTTCATCCACCAGCTCATCAGCAGCTGCATATAATCATAATACAAGGGTAGCGTTTCCGGCTGCCGGAAAATATTGCGGTAGGCGAGACGATGTCCATCCATATACCAGTTGGGCACCATATAATAACCATACCAAAGGATACGATCCAGGGCCTTGCAGGCAGCAGTCAGTTCTTCCTGCGTCTGGGCATAGATAATCTTGTCCACCATGGCGTCTATGGCCGGGTCTTTTACCCCCGCCAGATTTTTTGAACCAGGCATATCTGCGGATGTCGAGTGCCAGTAATTGCGCTGTTCATTGCCCGGTGACACCGACTGGCCATAGACATGAACAATCATGTCAAAATCAAATTTCTGTTCACGCTCGGTATAGAGCGCCGGGTCAATGGTACGATATTCCGCCTGGATCCCCAGTTTCTTGAGGTTATTGACATAAGGGGCCATCACCCGTTCAAACGAAGCGGTCGCCAGCAGAATCTCAAAGGTAAAGGGGGTGCCATTTTTATCCTTCAAAACACCTCCCTGAATCGTCCAGCCAGCCTCACGCAACAGCTCTCCAGCCTTGCGCAGGTTTGTTCGCAGCCCCTCTTTTTCCGTGGTCACAGGCGGTGTCAGCGGTTTTGTAAACACATCGGCCCGCAACTGTTTACGAAACGGTTCCAGATACTCCAGCTCAAGGCCAACCGGCAGACCGGTCGCGGCCAACGGCGAATTGCTGAAAAAGGAATTAGCCCTGGTGTACTGATCGAAAAACAGGGATTTATTGGTCCATTCATAGTCCAGGGCCAGACCCATCGCCTCCCTGACCTTAGGATCCTTGAACATGGGCCGCCGGGTATTCATCAGAAAGCCCTGCATCCCGGCATTATTCTTGTGGGGAAAGATCTTCTTAATCAACGTCCCATCAGCAAAACGGCCACCTTCCATGTCCCGCGCCCATTGCTTGGCGATATTCACCGGCATGAAATCAAACTCGCCGGCCTTGAAGGCCTCAACCGCGACAATCTGATCCTTGTAATAGTTGACGGTAATGGTGTCAAAATTAAATAAGCCTTTTCTGACCGGATGACTTGCGGCCCAGTAGTTGGGATTGCGTTTATAGGTGATCGATTTCCCCTGTTTGACATCAGCCACCACATAAGGCCCAGAACCAACGGGCGGCTGGAGGGCCGCAGCTCCATCCTTTCGCTCAAAACCATGTTTCTGATAAAATTGTGCAGACATGACCGGGATCTGGGCCGCAATCATATGCAATTCCCGATTGGGCTTGGCGAAGACAAAACGAACCCGGTGCTTATCAAGAATCTCCGCCTTCACAATATCCTGATAATAATAGGCATACGAAGGATGGGCCTGATCGCTTTTCAGGGTGTCGAGTGAAAATTTGACGTCCTCGGGAGTTATGGGACTGTTGTCGGAAAAACGGGCCGCCTCGTTCAAGGTAAAAACCACGGATAATTTATCCTTGGCCACCTCAATATCCTTGGCAATCAGACCATACTCGGCAAAAGGCTCATCAAGGCTGGGCACGGCCAGTGGCTCAAAGACAAAGGTGTCCAGCCCGGAAGGTGGCGTGCCTTTCAGGGTAAAAGGATTCATCTTGTCAAAACTGCCCAGATCGTGCAGCACAAGCTGGCCGCCCTTGACTGCCTGGGCCGTGGCATAATCAAACTGCTGAAACTGGGGTGGGTATTTCAACTTGCCGTCAAGGGAGATTCCATGGGCGGCATATAACGGTGACGACAGACAACACACGAACAACACGACAAAAAGTGACTGGACAATTCGGGACATAAGAGAATATTCCTTTCCGAGAGTAACGTCGCCTCAGCAAAGAGAGTTGACGGTAGAGAGAGTATTATGCTATGGCAATAGTACCCTTTTTCGACTAATATGTCAGCCATTCTTCGGTCTTTACACCCCTTGAGCATTAGGGATGTGAAGTTATTCATATAATCAATACCATAATTATTTGCCAATCTGGAGTAGAGTGATGGGAAAAACCATAGCCAGAAAGATATTTGACGCACATCTGCGCGACACCCCGACCCCGGGCAATATGATCCTCGATATTGACGTGGTCATGTGCCATGAGATCACTACTCCCATCGCCATCATGGATCTGATGGAGAAGGGGATGGACCGGGTCTTTGACACCAGCAAGATCAAGGCGGTGATCGACCATGTGACCCCGGCCAAGGATTCCAAGACCGCCACCCAGGGCAAGATCATGCGCGACTGGGCCCGGCGCCATCAGATCAAGGATTTCTTTGATGTGGGCGCCAACGGCGTCTGCCATGCCCTCTTCCCGGAAAAAGGGTTCATCCGTCCCGGCTACACGGTCATCATGGGCGATTCCCATACCTGTACCCATGGGGCCTTCGGCGCCTTTGCCGCCGGCGTCGGCACGACGGATCTTGAGGTCGGCATCCTCAAGGGTGTCTGCTCCTTCAGGGCCCCGGAGACCATGCGTGTCGTTCTCACCGGCAGCCTCAGCACCGGGGTGACGGCCAAAGATGTGATCCTGGCCGTAATCAAAAGGCTCACCGTCAATGGGGCCACGGACAAGGTCATCGAGTTTGTAGGTCCTGTGGTTGACGCCATGACCATGGCCGCCCGCATGACCCTGTGTAACATGGCGGTCGAGGCCGGGGCCACCAGCGGTCTCTGTCTGCCCGACCAGGTGACGGCTGAATATCTCTGGCCCTTCATCAAGGATCAATATGCATCCATTGAGGCGGCGGTCGCCGATTTCCACAAATGGCACTCCGACCCTGACGCCCAATACGTAGAGACCATTGAGTTGGATGTCTCCACCCTGGCGCCCCAGGTAACATTTGGTTTCAAACCGGACCAGGTCAAGGATGTAAGCGAGATGGAAGGCACACCGGTTGATCAGATCTACATCGGATCGTGTACCAATGGCCGCATCGAGGATCTCCGGAATGCCGCCGCAATCCTTACCGGGAAAAAACTGGCCATTGGGGTGCGCGGGGTTGTCACCCCGGCCACGCCTGCCATCTACTCGCAGGCCTTGGATGAAGGGATTATTAAGATCTTCATGGATGCCGGATTTTGCGTGCTTAATCCCACCTGTGGCGCCTGCCTGGGAATGAGCTCAGGGGTCCTGGCCGCAGGTGAGGTCTGCGCCTCGACCACCAACCGTAACTTCAATGGCCGGATGGGCAAGGGCGGCATGGTCCACCTCATGAGCCCGTATTCTGCGGCAGCGGCGGCGATCACCGGAACCATCACTGATCCACGGAAATTCTTAAACAATAATTAGTGCCTTACAGATTATTTTCTTGTTTTTTTTTTGCAAGAAAATAATCTGCGAAAGGCACTTATCCCGTTCATCGGGGTTAGCAAATAATCTCAGCTTGTTACAAGAGGAAACTCCATGAAAACCTCCATAAAAACCTTCGGCGGGCCAGCCATATTGCTGGATAGAAACGATATCAACACCGACGAAATCATCCCGGCCAAGTATCTTACTGAAATCACCAAGGTCGCGCTCAGGCCCCACCTCCTCGAAGATCTACTGCTGGATGGCAAGCCCTTTGATTCCCAATCTCCTGCCATGCAGCAGGCAAAGGTAGTGATTACCCGCGCCAATTTCGGCTGCGGATCATCAAGGGAACACGCGGTCTGGGCCTTTGAGGTAAACGATATCAACGTCGTCATCGCCGAGAGCTTTGCCCGAATCTTCCGGCAGAACATGTTCAACTGCGGCATCCTGGCCATCGAACTTCCCAGCGCTGATATCGAACAACTCTTCACAATGCGGGGCGAACTCACCATCGAGGTTGACCTCGATAAAACCGAGATGACTGCCCGCTCCAGTGACCCGGCCCAGCCCCCCACAACCTGCTCTTTCCAGATGAATCCCTTTGACAGGGATCTGGTTGCAGCTGGTGGCTGGCTGGCCTATGCCGACAAAAAGTTTTGAAGACTGAAGGTTAAAGACCGAAGACTGACGTCTTTAACCTTCAACCTAAGTACCTTCAGCCTTCAGCCTTCAGCCTAAACACCTTCAGTTCTCCACAATATGAACAGATCAAATTTTCTCATTGCTATTGCCATCACCATGATCTCCATCCTGTTCTGGGCGATGCTCAACCGGCCGGAACAGGCTCCGCCATGGCCTAAGCAAATCCAGGGATTTTCGTTTTCGCCCATGCGGGAAAACCATAATCCCATCAACCATATCCTGCCCAATGCTGAGGAGATTGAAGAGGATCTGGCCCTGCTGGCAAACACCACCCATGCCGTGCGCACCTATATGCTGGATGGCGACATGGTCCAGGTTCCCGCTCTGGCCCAGAAATATAACTTGAATGTGACACTGGGCGCCTGGCTGAATGCCGATCCCCAGGTCAATGAGATCGAAGTCAAAAAACTTATCAAAACAACCCAGGACAATTATCGAAACGTAGTGCGAGTTGTAGTCGGCAATGAGTCAATCCTGCGCGGCGAACTGACAGTCAAGCAGGTTGGTGAGTACCTGGATCAGGTACGGGATGCCGTAAATGTCCCTGTAAGTACCGCCGAGACCTGGGATGTGTGGCTGGCCCATCCGGAGCTGGCTGAGCATGTCGATTATGTCGCCGTCCATATTCTTCCTTACTGGGATGGGGTTGAACTGGATCAAGCCGTTGATCATGTGGTTCTCACCATGAACAAACTCAAAAACAAATTCCCCGGCAAAGAGGTCATTATCGGCGAGGTAGGCTGGCCCAGCAATGCCCGCACCCACAAATTATCCGTCGCCTCCCCGGCCAACCAGGCGACCTTCCTGCGCCGCTTTCTACACCAGGCGGAACAGAAAAAATACGTCTACTATATCATGGAGGCCTTTGACCAGCCATGGAAGCGGATAAGCGAGGGTTCGGTCGGCGCCTATTGGGGGGTTTATGACGTCCAGCGGCATCCAAAATTCGCCTTTAGCGCCCCTATTGTCGGCATCCCTGAATGGCGCACCTTGGCCGCTATCTCAATTGTCATCGGCATCATCACCTTCACCATGCTCCTCATTGACAGCAAGACCTTGCAGAATCGAGGCCGCAGCTTTCTGGCCATCGTCGCCTTTTTTGCGGCAACCGCTGCAGTCTGGATTATTTACACCTATTATCACCAGTACATGACGATCTCCGCCATTATTGTCGGCATCCTCATGATCATTGGGATCATTGGCGTTTCCCTGGTTCTGCTGGCTGAGGCCCATGAATGGGCGGAAGCCATCTGGCTGCAAAAATGGCGCCGTTCATTCACTCCGATAGAACTAACCGACGAAGAACTGCCCATAGTATCGGTGCATGTTCCGGCCTACAATGAACCGCCGGAGATGATGATCGAGACCCTCAACGCCCTGGCCCGTCTTGATTATCCCCATTACGAAGTCATTATCATTGACAACAACACCAAGGATCCCGCCATCTGGCAACCGGTTGAGGCCCATTGCGCCGCCCTCAATGGTGCACTAGACGTCACAGCAAGCCCCCGCTTCCGCTTTTTTCATCAAGATCCCCTACCGGGATTCAAGGCCGGCGCCCTCAATTTCGCCCTGGCCCAGACCGCGCCGGAGGCGGTGGTTATCGCCGTTATCGACAGCGACTACCAGGTATCGCCCCGCTGGCTGCGCGATCTGACCCCTCAGTTCGCACGCCCGGAGGTGGCCATTGTCCAGGCGCCCCAGGATTATCACGACGACAAGGAAAACCTGTTCAAGGCCATGTGTTATGCCGAGTACCGGGGATTTTTCTATATCGGGATGCAGACCCGCAATGAGCGCAATGCCATTATCCAGCACGGCACCATGACCATGGTTCGGAAATCGGCGCTGGAAGAGGTGAATGGCTGGTCTGAGTGGTGTATTACCGAAGATGCGGAACTAGGACTAAAGATCTTTGAGAAGGGATATGAGGCAACCTACATTGCCAAAAGTTACGGTCAGGGCGTGATGCCGGACACCTTTATTGACTTCAAGAAACAGCGTTTCCGCTGGGCCTACGGGGCAGTTCAGGTCATGCGCCACCACTTCGGCATCCTTTTTCTGGGAAGCGGCAAGACCAAACTGACCACCGGACAACGGTATCACTTTGTTGCCGGCTGGCTGCCCTGGATGGCCGACAGTCTGAACATGCTCTTCACCCTGGCCGCCATCGGCTGGTCAATCGCCATGATTGTCAATCCCCTTAAATTTGACCCGCCCATGGTGATGCTCTCATCCCTGCCCCTTATGCTTTTTTCCTTTAAGATGGCAAAAATGATTCATCTCTACCGCATCAGAGTCGGCGCCAGCATCACCGAGACCGCAGCCTCGGCCCTGGCTGGCCTGTCCCTCTCCCACACTATCTCCATGGCCATCCTGCAAGGAGTCTTCACCCGCAGCAAACCGTTTTTCCGCACCCCGAAAATGGAACAGGCCCACGCCCTGCGCCGAGCCCTGCTCTCGGCCCGTGAAGAAGGTCTGATCATGGTGGCCTTATGGGCATCCGCCTACGGGGTGACCGTAAAACAAGGGGTTGAAAACTCTGATCTTATGGTCTGGATCGTGGTTCTGCTGATCCTGTCCATCCCCTATATGGCTGCTGTTTTCGTCTCCCTGATCAGTGGCTTCAGCCGCCTGCCCAGCTCCCTGATTGCGAACAGGAAAAAAGTAGAGTAACGCCAAGGGTAACCAGCGGCGACCACTGAACTAGCCACGACTAGCGCAACGCTGCTCCCCGCCGTCTGATCGACCCGCTTGTTTGGCCTTTTTTTCATTATTTCATTGGTTACCAAATGTCATGACGCCGAAGAAATTCTTTTGCTTTGATTTCATTCCCAATAGCAAAGTCTATAAGTTTTCCCGCATCGCTACCCGAAACGGCCCCCCCATGATGGAAGATTTAATTGTAGTTTTGACCAGTTGTGAGGCCAAACAATCGAGATTTTATCGGAGAGAGTTTTGTCAAAAAGAATACACCACGGTCGATTTTCAAACTCAACCCAATAGGCCTTTTCTTTAGGGGGTGTTTTCTTCACATCAATTTCTACCCACGAGCCTTTGCGGTTCTTTACGACAATTGGAGGCCTGTTGTTAACAACATAGAAAGGACCGAACAAAGCGTTTTTAGAAATTTCTTTTTCGCTTATGAAAACGATATCTCCTGCTTGAATTTTTGCCAACTCAACAGGCATTCGTTCGCGCATGGCTGTGAGGCTGACGCCATACATCGCATGTTTCATACATGCTGACAATCTACCGAATGTGTCAGTGTGAACTTTATATATTTTTGATTGCATTACAGAATCCCCTTGAGCTTCAACTCTGGCAATCTCTTTGGGATACTCCTGTCAAGGTCTACCAGGGTCTTGTTCATCTAGGGTTACATATTTCACGTCATGCCTCTTGTATGACGTTTCTTTTAATTTCCAGATTTTTTCATAGCTGGAGTCCCCTTTTAGCCCCAGAAACTCAACGTATATTTTAATAGATGGGATATACCAATCGGGAACAATACGAATAGAATCAAGGTAGATAGCTTTTTCATAATAGGTGACAATGCCGTGCTCAGCAAACCAATTGTCTATCATATACTCTCCCCGAGAGCGAACCCAAACACCAGCATTGTCCTATATCCATTGGCTTTAGATGTAGGGAGGTATTCATCTTGAATTAAATTGGAAAGGATTTTCTCTGATGCTGGACTGGCAATTGGCTCACAGGCTGGAAATGAACGAAAAACATTCAATGCTCGAAGAGAATTGATGTAGCTGTCGGCAGGGGTCAGGAAAATGCACCACGGAAATTGATTAATCCATCTCGGAGAATGCTCACTAAAGGCAACAACAACATTACCCCAAACCCCTTCCTTTTCTATTACTGAACTGACCCATGATTTTTTGTTTGCAGAAGCTATGAAAGGCCCCAGGTAAGCATATTCGTTGGCATCATGTTTTAGCCTCAGAAGTATGATATCACCTTCTTTCATATATCCAAGTTTCTTATATTTAGGGTCGCTTACTCCATAAACCTGAAAATCACGACAGTCATCCAGAAATTGCTGCTTATTAGTTTGGAGTATACATAAATTTTTCATGCTTTATCCATGGGATATTTCGACATCGTTAGGTCGATGAGGGGGGCCAACAGGACGTTGGGCAGAGAAAAAAAGCCAGTACTATGCAGGCTGGGGGGGGTGAGTTAATACTTTTTCCTGCCTGCATAACTTTCTTCTGATCTGATTCCCATCCGTCGCATGGGAACCCATCTTGGACTGCGCCGCAGTCCTATTCAGAAGAAACAACAACAAATTACAATTCCCATTCTTCAATAGCAGCGACCTTCATTAAATGCCTTTGCAGGCCGATCTTCAATGAAGTGTTGCCATGAACCGGCACAGATATGCGGGCAGTACTTTCAGCTTTCGCATCAATATGGTGACTGCCATTTACACGTCTCAACTCCCATCCCTTTAATACCAGCAGATGGCAAAACCTGCTTCCACTCACCGCCTTCAAAACGCTATTTCCATAACCTTATCATTTCCCGACATGGCAATATGGTCAATATCAACGGCAAGACAACCCTCGACTGCTTCATAAATGTTGCTTAATAATTCATCAAAGGTATCCCCTTGTGTTGCACACCCTGGAATAGAAGGAACTTCTGCCCAATAACCACCTTCTTCTGCTTCATGGATCACGACTTTCAGCTTCATAACACCCTCCAGTGTTTCATCACGTCATTTAGTCAATCCCTATTTCCTGATCAGAAATCCCTCCACCATATCCACTTCCTTCTTGCTGCCGATAATCAGCGAGACCCGTTCATGGAGCTCCGTGGGCTGAATATCGAGGATCCTCTGCCCAGCGTCGGTAATGGCCCGCCCGCCGGCCTGTTCCACCAGAAAGGCCATGGGTGATGCCTCGTAGAGCAGGCGCAGTTTTCCTTTGGGTTTATCCGGGTTGCGACAATCACTGGGATAAAGAAAGACACCGCCGATAATCAGGTTCCGGTGAAAATCGGCCACCAGCGTGCCGATATACCGCAAGCTGTAAGGACGTCCCGAACCTTCGTCAATATCTTTCAGATAGTGCACATACTCCCGCATCTCAGGGGCCCAGTAGTGATAATTCCCCTCATTGATGGAGTAAAATTTACTCTTTTCCGGGATCCGGATATTTTCATGAGAGAGGAAAAACTCGCCGACACTCGGATCCAGGGTAAAGCCATGAACCCCGTCTCCGGTAGAATAGACGATCATGGTGGAAGAGCCGTAGATAATATATCCGGCGGCAATCAGGCTGTTTCCGGGCTGAAGGATATCCTGCAAGGTTCCCTGCTTTCCCTGACTCTGACGGCGATGGATCGAGAAGATGGTGCCGATGCTGACATTGACATCGATATTGGATGAGCCGTCCAAGGGATCAAAGGCCAAAGTATATTTCCCCTCATATCCCTCCTGGGCAGGGATAATCTCGTCATCTTCTTCCGAGGCCATGACACAGATATAGCCGCTTCTGGCCATTCTGCGCTTAATGGTATTATTGGCAAATTCATCCAGCTTCTGGACCTCTTCTCCCTGGATATTGGTCTTGCCTGAGACCCCGATAACATCGGCCAACCCGGCCATATTCACCTCGGCCGAGATAATCTTGGCGGCGACAATCAGTTCTGTCAGCAGACCTGACAATTCCCCGGTTGCTTCACGATGCATGTGCTGGTTATCCATGATCTGCCGATGGACGGTTTTCCCCATTGGTCGTTTCATTTTTTCTCCCGATTAAATTGATCTAAAAGCAACTATTATCAAAAATTTTTGCCGGCTTGTTGAGCTACAAAAACCTCTTCTTTCTTCCACTTACGCACCAACTCCAGAAGAGTCCTGACCCCTATACCTGATGGACCTTTGGGGACATAGGATTTTTCCGTAAACTCCCAGGCAGTACCGGCAATATCCAGATGGGCCCAAGGGGTGTCACCGACAAATTTCTCCAGATAGGCAGCTGCAGTGATAGTCCCTGCCGACTTACCGCCGGTATTTTTTATATCGGCAACCTTTGACTCAATCTGTTTTGTGTACTCCTTGCCAAGAGGCAGACGCCACAACGGCTCACCACTCCGCTCTCCTGCGGCCAGCAGACGGCCCACCAGCTCATCGTTATTGCCAAGCAGGCCGGTACGATGATGGCCAAGGCCAACGATCACCGCCCCGGTCAGGGTGGCAAGGTCGATCACGCAATCAGGCTTGAATTTCTCCAGACCATAGGCCAGGGCATCGGCCAAGATCAACCGCCCTTCGGCATCGGTATTGACGATCTCCGAGGTCAGTCCATTATAGTGGGTGATAATATCCCCTGGTTTCAAGGCCGAACCACCAGCCATATTATCGGTCGACGGAATAATGGCAATCACCCCCAGATCGGGCCGTTCCTCACCCACCGCCTGCATCAGGGCCATGACGGCCGCACCGCCGCACATATCATATTTCATGTCTTCCATCCCGGCTGCCGGTTTCAGGCTGACCCCTCCTGAATCAAAGGTAAGGCCCTTGCCGACAATAAGCACCGTCGATGATTTATGAATCGGCCGGTATTCAAGAATCACCATCCTCGGCGGTTCCATGGAACCCTGATTCACGGCCAGGATACCGCCCATCCCCAGACGCTTCATGGCGTCCTTGTCGAGCACCGTGCATTTCAGGGAATATTTTTTGGCAAGCATGCGGCCATGGGCAGCGAAATGGGAAGGCGTCCAGCCATTGCCCGGTTCATTAGCCATGTCTCTTGCCTCCCTGGCTGCCAGGGCTGCAACCTGTCCCGCGCGCATCCCTTTGAGCACGGCATCGGTGCTTGCCTTGACGGACAGACGAATCTCCTCAAGACCTCGATACGACTTTTCTTCAGGATCATCCTTTTTGTATTTCAAAAAGCGATAGTCACCCAGCAAGACCCCTTCACTCATGCATTCGGCCACCTCTTTTGCCCGGATGCCGAGGATCTCGGGAAGACAGATCATAATCTTCTTCGCCTTTACCCTGGCCGCCTGCTGGGCAATGGCGCCGCCGGTCAGACGGCACCTCTCCCGTAATTCATCAACAGGCTCCCGCCCCTCAATCTTCCCCAATCCAACTATGAGAAGACGTTTTGTTGCAAAGTTCCCGCTTTTGTTCTCGGCCTGGGGATAAAATAGCAATGATTCCTCAGGGTTGGCACTAAACTCTTCAAGTGATCCAGCCTGTTCCAGCCAGCCCTGTACTGTAGTGTTTTCACACTTCAACACCCCTTTCTGGGACTGCTCCAGACAATACACCAACATATCCCCACTGAACTGTTCAGGTTTTTTTTCAGTTATAAGCAGTTTTGTCGATTCCACTCTTCATCCTTTTTTTTTCTGACTCTATCAATATATCTAAAATTCTGTGTCACAAACTCTTTCCAATTGAAAAAACGTCTCGTTAAAGAGTATATAATACAATATAACGTTTAGCTGCTTCTTGGCAAAGAAGTATAATGCCTACATTTCACTTAATTTTGATGTTTATCCCCTATTATTCACTCTGTATCATCCAGAGCTCACCATTATTAAAAAATAACCGTAACGTTGAAATGCCTTGACCAGCCACAAGGAGCCATTAAGAGGTGAACAAGAAAAAAACATTGCTCATTTTTTAACGACTTCTCAATTCTATTCAGGATTATACTTGTGATATCCACCCTTATTACCGCCATCGTTCTCGCCCTTATCACCTCTTTCTGCTGTTCACTTATTGAAGCGGTTCTCTACTCAATCTCCAACAGCCAGGTGGAGATGCTCAAAAAAACAGGGCACAGATCCGCAACCCTGCTTACGGCTCTGCGAGCCGATATTAACAGGCCGATCACCGCCGTCCTCACCATGAACACCATCGCCAATACCGTTGGCGCCACTGTCGCTGGAGCTTCTGCCGCCGCAGTCTTCGGCGATGAAAACATTGTCCTGTTCTCTGCCGTATTCACCCTGTCCATTCTGATCTTTTCTGAAATCATTCCCAAGACAATCGGGGTTGCCTATGCGGTAAAACTTGCCCCTGTGATCGCTAGGCCACTTTATCTTATGGTGATCCTGCTCACACCCTTCATCTGGATTTCCCAGATGATCACCCGCCTTATTCCCCAAAACAAGGATAGCGGCCATGTCTCCTCTGAAGAGCTACGAACAATCGCCTCGCTGTCACTGCAGTCAGGGAAGATTGAGGCAGACCAGGAAAAGGTCATCAATAATATCCTTGAGCTCGGGAACAAGGTTGTCCGCCAGGTCATGACCCCGCGCACGGTCACCTTTTCCCTGGATCAGAATATGACCGTTGCCGAGGCCATGAAACTTGCAAGCATACTCAGCCGGCACAGCAGAATTCCGCTCTACAATGAAAATCCAAATGATGTTGTCGGGATTATTATGCGAAAGGATATTCTCCTGGCTGCGGCTGAACAGAAAAACAGCCTGCCGCTGTCACAGCTCATACGTCCGGTCCATTTTGTCGCTGAGACCGCCCCTTTAAATCGAGTACTCGTCGATTTTTATGAGAGACGCCAGCATCTTTTTGTAGTGGTGGATGAATATGGGGCCATGACCGGAATTATCTCCATGGAAGATATTATCGAAGAGATCGTTGGCCGGGAGATCATGGACGAGTCAGACAAGGCAAAAAACATGCGGGAACTGGCCAGGAGCCAGTATAAATCAGCTGCAACAGAGGCCGACACTGACACTTTTTCTGATCGGATATCATCAGAAAAACAAAACGACAAACGATAAGCAACAAGAACTCTGGAGCAAAAACATATATGTTCAGTTTACAACCGCGCTGGATTCAGCTCGGCCTCACAGTTCTTTTCTTTTTTTTCATCAAGATTTTCCTTTCTTCTATTATCCTCTCAAGTTTTTCCCGGATAGTTATTGACGCCGAATTTGATCATCAAGAGAGTATTGAAATTTTCTATTCAACAGAAAATTATTTTGAGAAACAACAATCGATACAATCAGCATCGTTTACCAGCGGCAAAAGAGAGGCACAATCAATAAAGATGAATAACCAGGTTGCCAGGAAACTACGAATTGATCTTGGTGGCCATCAGGGGCAAGTCAAACTTTATGGCCTGGATCTTTATAGTTATTTTGGGGAAAAAATTCATTTTGATCCTCAGCAGATATATGAGCAATTCACCCCCAATCCCGACATCATCCGGTTTTCGGTCCAGGACGACCATCTTCTGATCACTTCACAAGCAAACGATCCCTACCTTATCTGCAAAGAAGAACTATCCCATAAAAGTTTGTTCTTCTCAATAATCGCCCCCTGCATTTTCAGTTATCTGTTCTTTCTGCTTATATCCAATTTCTCGATTCGACAGTTCCCGCCGATCTATGATCTCAACCACAAGAGCTCATCCATCGGGGTAAATATCGGTTCCCTGGACGGCATCCGGGGAATGGCGGCGCTCATGATCCTAGCAGCGCATTCCGGGATTAACAAAGGCACTATCGGCTCACTCGGGGTCTGGCTTTTTTTTGCCTTAAGCGGCTTTCTGCTTGCCACCCCCTTTGTCCAGCATCCGGAAAAAGCGGTATCTTACAACTTCATGAGCACCTATCTGATCCGCAGGTTAAAACGCATCCTGCCCATGTACTACACCTATATCACCTTAACCATGCTGTTTCTCAACAGAAACCCCGAGGTCTTCCGCCATTATCTCTTTCTGCAGGCTGACGGACACCTCTGGACAATCCCCCAGGAGATGCTTTTCTATCTCATTCTCCCCTTTATCATGATTGCCATTTATATTCTGTGCCGCGGGAATCAAATAGCCAGCATTTTCCTTCTCCTTCTCTTCATCTATCTCACCAACAGGTTTCTCACTATGGACGTCATCGCCCTCTATGGCTATGGGACCATGCTGCCCTCTAAAGCCGGTATCTTTCTGAGCGGCGTTCTCTTTTCCTATATCTATCACTGGCTGTACAAAAATTCCTTTTTTCAGCGACTTGACCGCCGGAATTTCCGCATGTTCTGTTCCTTTACAGGCATACTTCTCATCATTGCCCTTATTTTCTTCTCTCTCCATATCATTAAAACCCTAAGTTTTTTTAATGGATTCAACTACCCCAGTATCTTTGGTTTTTTGGCCGGTTTTTTTATTCTCCTGGTACTTCTGGCCGGAGATTCCCTGCTCGGCAGGATCATGAGTTTTCCCCCGCTCCGAGCTGTAGGCCTGGTCGGCTTCAGCTTCTACCTGCTCCATCCTCTGCTGTTGTCACTCTGCCTGACTCTTGCTCAATACTACTTCCATCTCAAGCCAAGCGCGCCATCTCTCTTTATTGTCACCGGTATCTCAACCTACTTTCTTTCCACTCTCACCTATACATACATCGAAAGGCCCTTTCTTAAAAAGCACCAGAGCAGTAAGCAGCCACATGAAAACACCAATCTGTAGAAAATCACACAAAGAGACTTCGCACTCACTCTTTCACTACATCTCCTAAGCCGTTGTAAACAAATAACATAAACACCTAAATGGCTTGAACGGCATGAAAAGCCATAACGAAATGATTATAAAGAGAGCCTTTTGCAAAATGAGGATTTTCGGTCAAAATCAGGTAAGCGCAGACTCCGAGGCATGCGAAAAATTTTACCGCAGGTAGCTATCTGATATTCCGAGGATATAATTTTGAGCATAACGCAGAGCTTGGGCAAAAAAACCATTTTGCAAGAGGCTCAAGAGGCAGGTTGTTTCGTAACGGATCCTAACCAGACGACAAGATCGCTGGCAACCTTCAGCGCCGCCTGATTGATTGCCGCTGTGCCGCCACGGGCATCGAGCGTCGCAGCCGGTATTGCAGCCACCAGTTCCTTGCTGGCAACCACTCTCCTGCTCTTGTTGTCGAGCAAATGGAAGCGCATCCTGACAACCCCGACCGAAGGACTTCCCTCCACGAGAATATGGCCAAATTCAAGCAGTGTACTTTCCAGCAGGAAATCAGCCCCTGAAACCGATGTAGACGGGAGCACGGCCCTGAAAAGGACGCTGTTTTCCACGGCGGCCTCAAGCACCGTCTGCATTGCCCTAACCGGCGCGTCTCGCCAGCAGCTGTAGACATAACTATGCTGGGTGTTTTTGGTATCCGTATAGAGAATCTCAGTGGTAGTAAAGGCTGCACTGCCACGAACCAGGGCTATCTGGATAAGAGCTGAACCTTTTTTTTCTGTTTGGGCCAAATCACTTTGTCCCCACACCGGCTCAAGGGTATAGATCTCCATTGGCGGAAGGCTCTGGAATGTACATCCTACGATCAGAGTGAGAACAACAAGGCCGGCAAAAACCAGCACCTTCCCGCAGCTATTTCCTCTCATATCCCTCCTCTCCCGGCCCAGGCTGCACTCGGGATCGTTTAAAGATCAGATCTCCCGGGCTGGCCTCAATCGCCCGGGTCATTCTTTGCAGATCGCCCACCAGGATATCCAGCTCAGAGAACAGTTGCTGCAACGACTCCAGATTCCGGCGGGCAAGGTTGGCCAGATTTCGATCCGGATCCGCGTAATCATGTTCCAGGGTCCCGGCCATCTTCTCCACCCCCACGGCGGCGGACTCAACCTTGATAAAGGCCTGGGTAATCCCCTTCTCCATGACCATGCTGCTATCCACAAGACGCTGGAATCCTTGCAATTGCCCCCTGACATCTTTGGTCAGCGCCTTCATTTCAGCAAGAATATCAGTGACATTCTGCAGGTTTTGTTCACTGAGCAGTTGATCAATCTTATCCAGGGCCCGGGCCAGCTTTCCAGCCAGAACAGTCAGGGACTCGTCAAGCCGGGCATAGGTTGAAGGAGCGGCAGGGATGATCGGAATTGTGTCACCCCTCTCAAGCAGCGGTGCATCTTTGCGCCCCCCGGTCAGTTCAACAAAGGCCAAGCCGGTCATCCCGAAAGACTTGAGCGTAGCCCTGGTATCCACTTTGATCTGAGTGCCGTGTTTAAGTTTTAACAGCAGCTCCACCTCTTCGGAATTTTTGGGGTTCAGCCCCATCTTCTCAACAATACCCACATCCACACCCCGATATTTAACCGAGGCCTCAGAACTTAATCCGGAAACCGATTCCACCATATAGACGTAATAATAGTCATGTTCCTGTTTGTACCCATACTTCCCCTGCCAATAGACAAAGCTGACCAGCCCTGCCAGCAACAGGACCACAAAAATTCCGACGATAGTGTAATTAATTCTGCTTTCCATTCTTCACCGCTGTAAAAAAATAACAAGACCATCTGAATTGCAAAGACGGCATAAGGAGCCGTAACGAAATAGCTCGAAATGATTTGGTTATTTCGTAACGGCTCCTAAGCTCCGTATCCTTCCGCGTGCTCCGCCAAAGAAATCCCTGACAATGAGATGTGGATTTTTTCTGACCTCATCAAGGGTGCCTTCGGCAACCACCTTCTTGTCGCCCAATACCGCAAACCGATCAACAATGGTCCAGATGGAGTCAAGATCATGGGTGACCATGACCACGGTTAACCCCAGCAGATCCCGTAATTTAAGGATTAAATGATCAAAGGCCTCAGCACCGACAGGATCAAGGCCTGAAGTCGGTTCATCTAAGAAAAGCAGCTGCGGATCCATGGCCAGGGCCCGAGCCAGCGACACCCGTTTGACCATGCCACCGCTCAACTCAGCCGGATAGAGCTCTGCGGCATGGGCCGGAAGCCCGACCATGTTGATCTTCATCGCCACGATCTCACCAATCAGGCTCGCGGAAAGATTGGTATACTCCTTGAGAGTTATGCCGATATTCTCGGCAACGGTCAGAGATGAGTAAAGGGCCCCGGCCTGAAAGAGTACTCCCCATTGCCGCCGCAGCAACGCGGCCTCCACACGGCTGATCGTGGACAGATTATGCCCCAGAACCGTGATTTTTCCCTCCTGCGGCGAGAGCAGCATCACCATCTCTTTCATCAAGGTAGATTTCCCTGAGCCGCTGCCGCCCAGAAGGCCATAGATCTCCGCCCGCCCCACGGTCAGACTGATGCCGTCGTGAATCAGGTTTTGGCCAAATCTGGTCACCACATTGGTGACAGTGATAACCGGGGCACTCAAATGCCCAGCTCCGTAAACAGGACTGAGAAGAGAGCGTCACAGGCAATCACCAGAAAAATGGCATTGACCACACTGATCGTGGTGTAACGGCCAATACTCTCGGTGCTTTTCGAGACCTGAAAGCCGCGAAAGCAGGCGACAGCCGCAATCAACCAGGCGAAAAACGGCCCTTTGAAAATACCAATCCACACATGTTTGATATCGAGTGCCACCTGCAAGCGGCGGAGAAACTCGCCATAGGAAAGGTTCAGGTGAATATTGGAGATGAACATCCCGGCCAGGATGCCCACCATATCGGCAAAAAAGATCATCAGCGGCATGACGATCATCAAGGCCATGATCCGCGGCAGCACCAGAAAATGAAGGGGATCAAATCCCATGGTTCGCATGGCGTCAATCTCTTCGGTGATCTTCATCACACCAAGCTGGGCGGTATAAGAGGAACCGGTACGGCCAGCCACGACAATGGCGGTAATCAGGGGCGCAAGCTCGCGGGTGACCGAGATGCTGATCATATCGACAATAAAGATATGGGCGCCAAATTTCTCCAACTGCACCGCCCCCTGATAGGCGATCACCACCCCAATCAGAAAGCTGGTCAGAGCGACGATGGGCATGGCCCGCACCCCGGCCTCTTCGATATTCTTGACAATTGCCCCATATCGAATGGACAAGGGATGACGCAGAGCCAGCAGAAAGATGACAAAGTTCTCGCCGAGAAAAGAGAGGAAGGCAACCATATCTACAAAAAAAGAGACGAAGCCCTTCCCCAGATCATGCAAAAACCTCAACAAACGGGAGGACAACACAGCCCCGGCAGCAGGGGATCCAGTCACATACTGGCGCAACAGCCGATACATTTTGTCAAACTCACCCTTGGCCCCGATAATCTCAAGGGAGCAGTTGTTGAGAACAAGCAGGTCATAATACCTGATAAAGAGCATCATCCCTGCCGAGTCAACACGCTCAACCGCTGAGACATCCCATTGAACTGGCGTCTTATGAGTCTTGCTGACAAACTGCTCCAGTTTCCGGTCCACATCCCGCATCCCCTCAATAACCCAGTCGCCACGGCTTATAATCGTCATCCCCTTCTGGGTATAGATAAACTCAATTCGGCCTTTGTAAGAGGGTGTTCCATTCATTAGCTTTTTGCCAAGTTTGAAGGAGAGAAACAGTGTGCCTTTTTTTAGTATATTGATTTCCATTCTGCCCGTCAAGGAAGCCAGTTAATACCTGCCTCAAGTCGGCATTGACCATCAGGATTTCTCATTGTTCAAACTGCATTCGTGCAGTATCATCTCATCTATCAAACATAAAGAGCTGTGATTCAAAGACTGGCAATGCTCAATCATTGGCAGCATTCAACTTGAGATTCTCCATGGAAAATATCAATCTAATCGCCAAACACTGGCATCACCTGCCGATTACTGAAGTCGTTAATCTGCTGGAGGCCAATCAGGCGCAGGGGCTTGACCAGTTTGCGGCCAGGCACCGTCTGGAAACCTTCGGGCCCAATGCCATCACCGCCCAAAAGGGACAGGGGCCGCTTATCCGTTTTCTGCTTCAGTTTCATCAACCCCTGATCTATATCCTGATTGCCTCAGGGCTCGTCACTGCCTTTCTTGAGGAGTGGGTGGATTGCGGCGTTATCTTCGGGGTGGTGCTGATGAATGCCGTTGTCGGCTTTATCCAGGAGGCCAAAGCGGTCGACGCCCTGGCAGCCCTGACCCGGACCATGACCACCGAGGCCACTGTCCTGCGCCAGGGAGAAAAAAGACGGCTGTCGGCCACGGAACTGGTGCCGGGCGATATCGTTTTCCTGCAAAGCGGCGACAAGGTTCCGGCGGATCTGCGGCTTTTTCAGGTACGCGACCTGCAGATCGCCGAAGCAGCGCTTACCGGCGAGTCAGCCCCTGTGGCCAAAGACCACGGCCTGCATGGCCGCGACACCGCCCTGGCCGACCGCAAAAACATGGCCTATGCCTCAACGCTTGTCACCTACGGTCAGGGCACAGGCATCGTGACGGCAACCGGTGATGCCACCGAGGTCGGGCGCATCTCTCAACTGATCTCAGCCGCCGAAACGCTCGCCACCCCGCTTACCCGTAAGATCAGCGCCTTCAGCAACGTCCTGCTCTATGTGATCCTGATTCTCGCCGCCCTCACCATTGTGGTCGGGATGCTGCGGGGCATGCAATTTCTTGATATGTTTATGGCGGCAGTGGCCCTGGCCGTTGGCGCCATCCCCGAAGGTCTGCCCGCCGCAGTCACCATTACCCTTGCTATCGGCGTCTCCCGTATGGCCAAAAAACGGGCCATTATTCGCAAACTTCCAGCCGTTGAGACCTTGGGCAGCACCACTATGATCTGCACCGACAAGACCGGCACCCTCACCGAAAACCAGATGACCGTGCAGGAGATCATGGCCGGCGGCCTGCTCTTTACTGTGAGCGGCTCAGGATACAATCCCCTGCATGGCGCCATCAACAGTCCGACAACAACCTTCGAGGACAAGGAAATTCCGGCGTTGCGGGAATGTTTGCGGGCAGGGCTTCTCTGCAACGACAGCCGACTTTTGGAAGAAGACGGTGGATGGCAGGTGCATGGCGACCCCACCGAGGGGGCGCTTCTGACCTCAGCCCGCAAGTGTGGACTCGGCCCGGAAATAGTAGCGGAATATCCCCGTCTGGACACAGTGCCTTTCGAATCGGAACACCAATACATGGCCACCCTGCACGATACCGGCAATGACGCCTTCCGCTTGATCTATTTAAAGGGTGCGGTAGAGGCCGTTCTCACCCGCTGCGAAACGCAAATTGAGGCCCAGGGCAATCCGGCTCCCCTGCGGGCCAAGGAAATCCACAGCATCGTTGAGTCCATGGCAGCCAAGGGATTGCGGGTGCTGGCCATGGCCAGCAAGAAGGTATCTCCCGAAACACGAGACATCAATCATGGCGATCTGACCACGGATCTTGTCTTTCTTGGCCTGCAAGGGATGATCGACCCGCCCCGTTCCGAGGCGATTTCGGCGGTCAAGACCTGTCAGGCCGCTGGTATCCTGGTCAAGATGATCACCGGTGACCACCCGGTAACGGCCAGGGCCATTGCCGAACAAGTCGGGCTCATCAACACCCTTCCCATATCACCAACCATGCCGGTCCTCACCGGCCCTGAACTGGCCAAATTATCCGACAGCGAGCTGATCGAGGTGGCTGCTGCCACAGCCGTGTTCGCCAGAGTGACCCCTGAACAGAAGCTTCGCCTGGTGGAGGCCCTCCAGGCCACAGGGCAGGTAGTGGCGATGACCGGCGACGGGGTGAACGACGCCCCGGCCTTGAAGCGGGCAGATATCGGTGTGGCCATGGGCATCACCGGCACCGAGGTGGCCAAGGAAGCTGCCGACATGATCCTGACCGATGACAATTTCAGTTCGATTGAGGCGGCTGTGGAAGAGGGCCGGGGAGTGTTTGACAATCTGGTTAAGTTCATTACCTGGACCCTGCCGACCAATCTTGGTGAAGGTCTCGTCATCCTCACCGCCATTTTTCTTGGCGTCACCCTGCCCATTCTGCCGGTGCAGATCCTGTGGATCAACATGACCACCGCCGGATTCTTAGGGCTTGCCCTCGCCTTTGAACCCAAGGAACCGGGAATCATGCTGCGGCCGCCGCGGGAGCCGAATACACCGATCTTGACTCGCAGCGTCATTTTCCGGATTACCCTGGTGAGCTTCCTCATGCTTGGCGCCGCCTTCTGGCTTTTTGCCTGGGAACTATCTGCCGGCGCCACCCTGGCCGAGGCACGGACCGCTGCCGTCAATGCCTTTGTCATGATCGAGCTGTTTTACCTCTTCAACTGCCGCTCCCTGGAAAAGACCGTTTTCCAGCTTGGTTTTTTCTCAAACCCCTGGGTGCTTGGCGGCACTGTCGCCATGTTCCTGCTGCAACTTGCCTACACCTATCTGCCGGTGATGAACCGTTTGTTCCAGAGCGCGCCGGTTACCCTGGCCGTATGGGGCCGAACAGGAGCAGCAGGACTGATCGTTTTTGTGGTCGTTGAGATCGAGAAATGGTTGTGGACAAAAACAGGAAAGAGTTGAAAGGATCAGCACATGGAGATCGGGTTTCTCACCCGACAACAACCGCCTGTACAATCCGGTTGGATCTGAGTTGTAACCTTTTTATCATGAATCAATGACCTTTTTCATGACCTTGGCCAAACCGGCAAGGGAATAGGGTTTTTGCAGGAACTCCTTGATTCCAAGCCCGAGGATTTCCTCAACCCGGTCATCTTTCCGGAAGCCTGAGGCGAGCAGGACCTTCACGTCAGGATTAATTTTTTTCATCTCCACAAAGGCCTCGCGGCCGGACATTACCGGCATGGCCATATCCAGCAGAACCGCCTTGATATCGGCTTGATGCTGCTGATACCTCTCCACACCCTCCTTCCCATTTACAGCGGTCAAAACCGTGTACCCCACGGTCTCCAGGATATTCTCCGCCATTTCCCTGACTCGTATATCATCATCAACTACCAAGATAAGTCCCTCGCCACGACTGATAGCCAATGTGTCCGTAGCAGGAACACTTATCCCTTCTCGCACCAATAACGGCAGATAGACGCTGAAAGTCGAGCCATGCCCTGACTCCGAATAGACATCTATAAATCCCTGTTCTTGTCTAACGATATTATAAACCATGGCCAGTCCGAGACCAGTGCCTTTACCTTGTTCCTTAGTGGTAAAAAAAGGATCAAAGATTTTGGCTGCCGTCTTCGTATCCATGCCGATTCCCGTATCGCTGACCGACACCTTCCAATAAAGAGGGCTGGTGGCCTCAGGATGTCTTTTCTGAAACACCGGATCAACGACGACCTTGTCAATGGCAATGGTCAATATACCACCCCAGACACCCTCTCCGCGCATGATCGTCATGGCATGAATTCCATTGATACAGAGATTCAGAAGCACCTGTTCCATCTCCGTAGCATCTGCCAGCACATAGGCTGGACACTCCGCAGGATGCACGACCACCTGTACCGATTTATCAAAGGTATTCTCCCCCAGTTTCCGCACATGTTTCACCGAGAGATTCAGATCAACCGGCACCAGATCAATCTGGTGTTTACGGGACAAGGTGAGCAACTGCCGCACCATATCCACGGCCCGTTGTCCCGATGTTTCCATGCGTTCCAGATATTCCAGGATCTCATGAACAGGAATACCCTGGGGGTTGCGAAGCCGATACTGAAGCAAGGAGAGGTTGCCCAGAACTGCGGCCAGGACATTGTTAAAATCATGGGCCAGACCGCCAGCCAGGGTGCCGACAGACTCCATCTTCTGGGCCTGACGCAGTTGTTGCTCCTTGAGATCAAGTTCCGTGATATCATCCAGACGAATGGCAATGCCATTCACCCCGTTAGCAATCAGGGGAAAAAAAGTCACGTTATAGAGATGTTCAGCATCCGGTGTCACCTGCTCCCGATAAAGGGTTATAGGATCGTGCTGACGACTTGTGGAATCAACCTGTTCAGAATATTTGCTGAAAAAGGGAGCAATATCATAAATTTTCCTGCCAATCGCGTCGCCTGACGCAATGCCGGTGAGCCGACAGGCAGCACTATTCCATTGGGTCACATGAGAATCAGCATCGAGTGTAACCAGTATCGAGGGCATGGACTCGATGATATTATTGAGATAATTGCGCATGCGGACAATTTCCTTTTCCGCGTTTTTCTGGGCACTGATATCCCGGATCAGCCCTTCATATTTAAGTATGGTGCCATCCTCTCCCTTAACCACATGACAGGTCAAAGAAACAATGACAGGCGAGCTGTCACTTTTTATCAGGGTCAGTTCATAATCCTTAACCAAACCCCGTATCACTATCTGCTCCTTGAATTGAACAAGGGCCTCTTCATTTTCAAAGATATTGGCAAAGAGGTTCTGTTCAAGGACGATTCCTCGGGAAGCGGTGCTGAGTATCCGTAAGAAAGCGGGGTTCACAGCCAGCAACTGCCCTTTGCCATCGGCCACAAAGATGCCTTCAATGGCCCGTTCAAACAGGTGTCGGAACTTTCTCTCGGAGTTCTGCAATGCCAGTTCCCGAGACGCGATGGTGCTGAACATCACCTCCAAGGCATGGCCGAACTGCTCTAATTCATATACCCACCGGGCCGGAGGAATCTGCACATCAAGATGGCCCTGGCTGATGCTGTCGGCGGCAGCCATGAAGTTCTGTACCGGACCGGTCAGATATCTTGCCAGAAAATAACCAATACCAACGGCAAGCAACCAGAAACAAAGACCAATGATCACGCCATTGGTCCGGATCTCTTTAAGATGGAGCAAGAGACCCCGCATGGATAGGAAAACCCTGGTTTTGCCAAGTTCAATGTTGCCAACCACAATGGGTGCGGTAACAATGAGCTGAGCCTGATCAACATCGATACAAATACCAACACCCTTGCCCTTGGCCACACACTCCCCGACAGGCTCTTTTTCCATCTTGGAGCCAAGGAATTTCTCCTCGGAGGCGGCAAGAATGGTCCCCAGCGTATCACTGATCTGAATCGCCTTTACCCCCTCATCCTTGGCAGCAACCTCCTTGATGAATCCCTGCAAAGGGGCATAGCTTTCCGTGATCAGATCATCGGCCACGGAAAAGGAAGTGTGCAGAGTGATAGCCTTGCCACGGACGGTCAGACTGTCAATGGCGTAACTCTTGAAACGACTGGTGTAGAGAGTGACAATCGCCACAGTCAGCAACAGCGTAATCAGGGTACAATAGACAATGAGATGAGTGCGGAGACGAAAAGATGTCATGGCTGCCTGAAATAGTCGGTGTCTTTGATCTGTTCATTAAACTCTTCATAATCAGCATCCGTTGCCGTAATAATTTTTTCGACCTGCATACTCTTCAAGATCTCCAGCTCCTCTGGATTATCTGGGGACAGAGCGCTGAGTGTCTCTTGAATAGCAGTGATGGTGGCTTTATCCATGCTGTTTTTAACGACAAAGGGAAACTGGGGGATTTCAGGAGAACGGCTAATGACCGTGACTTGATCGCGGATGCCGGAAAAAGCCGGCAGATCGAGGGTATCAAGCCTGAGCAAACCGGCATCATACTTCTTGTTGATGACCCCATAGATAACGTTGTCCATCTTGCCCAGAAACTGGATGTCAATGTCCTCCTGGGGATCAATCCCCTTTGCTTTCAGTTGGGGCAGAAGAAAAATATAACCGGCATAGGAATGCTCGCCAATGGCCGCCACCTTTTTTCCTTTGAGCTGTTCTATGGTTTTAACATCACTATCCTTACGGACAATGGCCCCGCCATAAAATGTGGAGGCCCCTCTGGCAATTACTTTATAATCAGCAGACCGCAACGTGTAACACAAAGAGGGTGGGGTAAGCAGGAGGTCATGTTCTCCGCCCTTGGCCTTTTCAAGAAAAATTTTAAGGTCCGGCGCCGAAAAAATAATGATCTTTTTGCCAAGTTTTTTTTCAAGGCGAGCAGCAAGGGGACCGTACATCTCAACAATGGTTCTCGGCGATTGATAGGGATAGATCCCGAATTTGATAACATTTGGATTGGCTGGCTCATGTGCCTGGCACGACAAGGGAACAATGAGTACAGAGAGGGTGAACACCAGTCCCCAGACGTTTGTTAACCGGCAAGATATTTTATCCATTTATCTCCTTTTTTCATATTGCAGATGCGATGTGCTGTGGATGTATCATCTTCTTGATTAATATTGTATTTTTTTGCAGAGGATATGTCAAAGAATATACTGGGTGGCTGACTTACTCAAATGGCTACTACAGATGGTGGTTTTATCACAACATACAGAGTCGGCCATACTACGTCGTCGAACAAGGTTAGCCGTAACAGACTGAAGATATTGACATAATTTTTCATCTCTTTCGTTGCCGCCACGCGCCTTAATGTGGCAACTTGAGTTAATCAGCCACCCAGTAAGAATATTGTCCCCACCCCTTGAAAAACCATAAAATCACTCACAAAAAATATACTTGTTCCATAAGAAGAAGCTTTTTCTTGACAAGAGCCATTTTCACGCTAAGATAGTAAGCAATTACTTACTTCAAGGGGATTTATGACAATTCTTTCCAAACGTCTTCCCGCCGATGAACGCAAAGCCATGACCGTGGCAACCGTGGTTCAATTAGCGGCCGAACAAAATCCAGGTGAGATCACAACCACTGTTATTGCCAAGCGGATGGATCTGACCCAAGGGGCGCTGTTCCGCCATTTTCCTTGTAAAGATGCTATCTGGCAGGCCGTCATGGAATGGGTAGCAGAAGATTTACTGGGCAGAGTCGATCAGGGCGCCCAAAATGCGGCCACGCCGCTTACCGCACTTGAGGCTATATTTGCAGCACATCTTGATTTTGTCATTACCTATCCAGGAGTACCCCGTATACTCTTCTACGAACTCCAGCGAGCGGAAGACACCGCCGCCAAACAGATGGTACGCACCTTGATCAAACGATATAGCGAACGGCTGATTATCCTGCTGGAAAGAGGGAAAACTCAAGGGGAACTGGCCCTCCATATAAATGTCGCTGCCGCCGCCGCCCTCTTTCTCGGAATGGTTCAAGGACTCGTGATGCAATCATTGATCGCAGGAGAGCCCGGAAAGATTGACACAAAGGCACAGGAAGTCTTTGCCCTTTATCGCCGAAGTATCAGGAGTAACGCATGAAATATCTTTCCAACAAGATCCGAACCCTAACCCTGGTCACGGTAATCGCTCTGCTCCTGGCAGTTTTCTTTTATGTTGTTATCCGTTCCGGGCCGCTGGCACCCATTGCCGTGACCGTAACCACGGTTACAAATCAACCGATCACCCCGGCGCTGTTTGGCATCGGCACGATCCAGGCCCGATACACCCACCGCCTCGGTCCGACCGTTGCCGGCCGGGTGCAGAATGTCAATGTCCATGTGGGGGACAAGGTCAAGGCCGGACAGATACTGGCCGAGATCGACCCCATTGATCTGAAGGAACGAATCACCGGACAGGATGCCGCCCTGAAACGGGCTGAGGCATTAACCATAGGGGCCGAGGCGCAAGTCAAAGAGACCGTCGCCGGCGCTGCCTTTGCCGCATCCCAGGCCAGCCGTTACAGCCAACTCTTTGAGGCGCATTCGATAAGCGCAGAGGCAGATGAAGGCAAACGCCAGGAAAACAGAGTGGCTGAGGCCGCGCTTGCCACCGCCCGTGCCAATCTGGATGCGGCTCGTCAGGACCGGGAACGACTCAAGGCCGACCGCGCCGGACTGATCCAGCAACAGGAGAATCTACGTCTGCTGGCGCCAATCGATGGCCTGGTGGTCGCCCGTGATGCCGAACCAGGAGATACCGTGGTGGCGGGACAGGCCATAGTGGAGATGATCGATCCTGCCAGCCTGTGGATCAATGTCCGTTTTGACCAATCACGCACCGCAGGCCTGCGCGCGGAACTGCCCGCCGTCATTGCCCGGCGCTCTTCATCCCGACAACCAATTGCCGGTCGGGTGCTGCGGGTAGAACCGCTGGCCGATGCCGTAACCGAGGAGACCCTGGCCAAGGTCGTTTTTGACCCGCTGCCGGAGCCGTTGCCACCCATTGGCGAACTGGCTGAGATCACAGTGGCCTTGCCGGCCTTGCCAGCCGCCCCAGTGATTCCCAATGGCGCCCTGAAGCGAGCCAATGACAAAAACAGCAGGAACGGAGTCTGGATTGTGAAAAACAAATCTCTGACCTTCGCACCGGTACGGACAGGGGCAACTGACCTTGATGGCCAGGTGCAGATCCTGGATGGGATCAAGGAAGGGGATCAGGTTGTCGTCTACAGTCAACGCGAGCTCACCAAGGGTAGCCGCGTCAAGATCGTCGATCACCTGATCAAGGATACGCCATGATCAGTCTGGCTGGCCGTGACATTCTCAAGTCGTGGAGCAAATTCGTTTTTACAGGGGTGGGTCTGGGGCTGCTGATCGGTGTAACCTTCTCCATGGCCGGGGTCTATCGCGGCATGGTGGACGATGCCAAGGCGCTGCTCACCAACAGCGGCGCCGATCTCTGGGTAGTGCAGAAGGATACCCAGGGTCCCTATGCCGAATCGTCCAGCATCTACGACGACGTCTATCGCGACCTCCTCGGCATGCCTGGGGTGGCACGCGCCGCCAACATCACGTATCTTACCATGCAGGTGCGCCAGGGGCAACGCGACGTCCGGGCAATGGTCGTCGGCATCCTGCCGGATAGTCCGGGAGAACCGGGATATCTGGTAGCCGGCCGGCAGATAACCCGCAGTCACTATGAAGCGGTGGCCGATGTGGCCACCAAATTCAAGCTCGGCGAGCATATCAAGATCCGCCGTAACGAATATACCGTGGTCGGCCTGACCCGGCGCATGGTCTCCTCCGGCGGTGACCCCATGGTCTTCATCCCCCTCAGAGATGCCCAGGAGGCGCAATTTTTAAAGGACAACGATGCCATTGTCGGCCAGCGACAGCGCACCGCCGCCAACCCGGCCCTCAACCGTCCCGGCGTGCCCGGCCTGCTCGACGCGGTGATCGAATCACAAAGCCACAACCCTTATGTCAATGCGGTGCTGGTGCAGATTAAACAAGGGTTTAACCCGGAAGAGGTTGCCGCACCCATTAAGCGCTGGAAACACCTGCAGGTCTTCACCCGCGCCCAGATGGAGGAGATCCTGGTGGTCAAACTGGTGGCCACTTCCGCCCGCCAGATCGGCATGTTCCTGGTCATCCTCACCATCGTCAGTACCGCCATCGTCGCCTTTATCATCTACACCATGACCATGGGCAAGATTCGGGAGATTGCGGTGTTGAAGCTGATCGGCACCCGCAACCGCACCATCGCCGCCATGATCATGCAGCAGGCCATCGCCCTCGGCATTATTGGTTTTGTAGTCGGCAAGATCGTCGCCACCATCTGGGCGCCGATGTTTCCCAAGTATGTCCTCCTGATACCGGGAGATGCGGCACGCGGATTTATCGTGGTGGTGATCATCTGTATTCTTGCCAGCCTGCTGGCCATCCGGGCCGCGCTCAAGGTGGACCCAGCCGAGGCAATCGGGGCCTGATATGCCAGTCAAAGGAATTCACATCGAAGGTCTGTCTAAGCGCTATGGTTCAGGAGATACTGCGGTCGATGCCCTCAAGGATGTCAATATGGAGGTGGCGGCCGGAGAGGTTGTCGGCCTGGTCGGCCCTTCGGGATCGGGAAAAAGTACCCTGCTCAAGGCCTTAGGCGCCGTGATCGAACCCAGCGCCGGACGGATGACCATTGGCGACACGATAATATACGACAACGGCTGGAAGATCAAAGATCTGCGGGCCTTACGCCGGGATTCCATCGGTTTTGTCTTCCAGGCCCCCTACCTGATTCCCTTTCTCGATGTCACCGATAATATCGCCCTGCTGCCCATGCTGGCTGGCCAGTCCAATGGTGAATCGCGCCAGCAGGCCCTGGCCATGCTCCAGGCACTGGATATGGCCCATCGCGCCAAGGCCATGCCGGCACAGCTCTCCGGCGGCGAGCAGCAGCGCGTCGCCATTGCCCGGGCGCTGGTCAACCGCCCGCCGGTGGTCCTGGCTGATGAGCCCACGGCGCCGCTTGATAGTGAACGGGCCCTTGCCGTCATCCGCATTCTGGGCCAGATGGCCCAGCAGTACGAAACTGCCGTTATCGTTGTCACCCATGACGAAAAGATCATCCCCACCTTCAAACGGATCTACCACATCCGCGATGGCGTCACCTACGAAGAGGCAGGTGAAGGACGGGAGACAGGCTGATGGTAAAGCCTTTTCCTTAAGCCTTCCAGTCTTTAACCTTTAACCTTTAAACTTTAGCCTTAACACTTACCAATGAGCTCCCATCCTCCTTTTAATATCGTGCTCATTGAGCCGGAGATCCCGCCCAACACCGGCTCAATCGCCCGTTTGTGCGGGGCCACCCATACCATTCTCCATCTGGTCAGACCGCTGGGATTTTCCACGGATGACAAACACCTGAAGCGGGCTGGTCTTGATTACTGGCAATTTGTGGACATCAAATACTGGGATAATCTTGATCAGTTCCTGGCAGCCCAGCAAGAAACCAGGCTTTTCTTCTTTACCACCAAGGTCGCCGCGTCATACACTGAGGCTCGCTTTCAACCTGGGGATTTTCTCATTTTTGGCAAGGAAACAAAAGGGTTGCCGGAAGAAGTCCTCAAACTCTATCACGAACGCTGTTATACCCTGCCCATGCCCAACCCCAATATTCGCAGTCTGAATCTGGCCATGACTGCAGGAATTGTCCTTTACGAGGCCCTGCGCCAAAACCTTGGATAGTAAACAGAAAAGAATAAACAAAACGCCACATTTTTTAAATTTTCTGTTCACTCTTTACTCTTCTCTATTCCTTGTTTTTTTATAAAGATGTATCTTGTCGGCATTCAAAATAAGCTCTTCCACTTTTAAATTTATTTAAATAATTATTAACACACTATTCCAAGGAGATACAAGCAATGTCTACACGCGTTTACAACTTTAGTCCAGGACCGGGAACTCTGCCCTATGAGGTTCTTGAACAGGCCGCCAAGGATGTAGTCAATTTCCAGGATACCGGCATGGGGCTGATCGAGATGAGCCATCGTTCCAAGGAGTTCATGGCTGTCACAGCCAATGCCGAGCAATTGCTGCGCGAACTCATGGAAATCCCCGACAACTATAAGGTGCTCTTTCTCCAGGGCGGCGCCTCCAGCCAGTTCTTCATGATCCCCATGAATCTGCTGGGCGCCGGCAAGAAAGCCACCTATCTCAACACCGGGGTCTGGGCCAAGAAGGCGATCAAAGAGGCCAAGCTCTTTGGCGAGATCAATGTCGCCTATTCCAGTGAAGACCGCAAATTCGACCGGGTACCCACCGAGGGCGAATATACGGTGCCGGCAGACTCCGAGTATCTCTATCTGGTCTCCAACAACACCATTTACGGCACCCAGTTCCCCACCTTCCCCACCACCGATAAGATGCTGGTCTGCGACATGTCATCCGACATCCTTTCCCGCAAGTTTGATGTCAGCAAATTCGGCCTGATCTTTGCCGGAGCCCAGAAGAATATGGGCCCTGCGGGCGTGACCGTGGTGATCATCCGCGAAGATCTGCTGGAGCGAACCCCGGCGGGCACCCCAACCATGCTCTGTTACAAGACCCATGCCGACAACGGCTCCATGTTCAACACCCCGCCCTGCTTTTCCATCTATGTGGTGGGCGAGGTCTTGAAATGGCTGAAGAAACAGGGCGGGGTCGCGGCCATGGAGAAGATCAACAAGGAGAAGGCGGCCCTGCTCTATGCCGCCATCGACGCCACTCCTTATTATCGTGGCCATGCCGAGCCCGCCTCCCGCTCGCTGATGAATATCTCCTTTAACCTGCCGACTCCGGAACTGGAGGTCAAGTTCATCGCCGAGGCCACCAAGGCCGGTCTGAACGGCCTCAAAGGCCACCGCTCCATCGGCGGCTGTCGGGCCTCCATCTACAATGCCTTCCCTCGCGAGGGAGTGGTGAAACTGGTGGAATTCATGCGGGAGTTTGAGAAAAATAATCCAGCCTAAACAATCATCAAGGGGATGGCTAAGTCAAAAGGTCCAAAGACGAGGCGCACCAAGACTGAGGAATGAGGCCCGCTCTTTATCCGTCCATGGAACGAGCGGCACTTGGGCGTCCCTGCCCTGCGCGTACTTTTGGGTACGCCGCAGTGACGAAGGATATGTGCGCCCCCTAAGGAAGTGCCCTTGGGGTACAACGAAGTATTTGGACCTTTTGGCGACGCCATTATGAACTACGATGGAAATATAATCCGTCCGCCCAGTGAGGCTGATTCAATCATCCTCCAGGTGACGGTTGGATGTTCCCATAACCATTGCACCTTTTGCGGTGCTTACAAAGACAAGCGATTCCGTATTCGGACGGAAGAAGAAGTTGCCGAGAATATTGGTTTTGCCGCCCGTTACTGCCACCGTCAGCACAAGGTCTTTCTGGCTGACGGTGATGCCCTCATCCTCTCCCAGAATCGGCTGACCGCCCTTTTCCACCAGATCAGGGACCAGCTGCCCCAGGTGCGCCGCATCTCCCTGTACGGCAACGCCAAGGCCATCCGCTCCAAGAGTTTGGAACAACTGCGGGAGCTGAAGGAACTGGGACTGGACCGGATCTACATGGGGCTGGAAAGCGGCGACAATGCAGTCCTCAGCCGGGTCAGAAAAGGGGAAACCGCAGAATCGATGATCAGCGCCGCCCGGAAGGTGGCTGATGCCGGGATCTTCCTGTCGGTGACCGTGCTGTTGGGACTTGGCGGCAAGGAACAAAGCAAGCAGCATGCGCGTGCGACCGGAAGAGTGCTGTCGCAAATGGCCCCGCGCCAGATTGCCGCCCTGACCCTTATGCCCCTGGCCGGGACCCCGTTGGGCGATCAGGTGGAAAATGGCGACTTTCTACTCCCTGATGCCCTCTCCATGTTGAAAGAGCTGAAAGAGATGGTTACTTTTACAGATTGTGACAAGGTGCAGTTCATGGCCAATCATGCCTCCAACTACCTGCCAATCTCCGGCCGGTTGGGCCGTGACAAGGACGCTATCCTGACCACCATTGATCAGGCCATGAATGGCAGAATCGCCCTGACCCCGGAATTCTACAGGGCTTTATAGAAAAAATTACATAGTCATAGGCTTTTTAATACTGGCCGCTGGTCGGGAAAAGCAGCAAAAGTTAAAGGGAGACAAATAGCCATGGGCAACGAATCGAATAAAATGCGAAAATTACTTTTGGGAATATTGTTCTTGGTTGTGGTACTTGTATTGCCACTGCCAACTATGGCAAGGGTTGATATAGGGGTTAACATTTCCCTGCCTCTCCCTATTGTGTTCGTTGCCCCACCGCAATTGATAGTCCTGCCTGAGACGAATGTCTATGTTGTTCCTGACGTTGAAGAGGAGATCTTTTTCTACAACGGCTGGTGGTGGCGTCCATGGGAAGGACGCTGGTATCGTTCGCAGAACTTTAGTTCAGGTTGGATTTACTATCGCGAGGTTCCCTCTTTTTATAGACAGATCCCCTTAGACTGGAGGAATTACTATAGGGAGCATCGTTGGAAGGGAAATCAATGGGATTACCAGCCAATACCGCACCAACAAGTACAACAGAGCTGGAGGGGTTGGGAAAAGAGCAGGTATTGGGAGCGACATAAAACTTGGGGTGTCCACGGTTTGCACCCCCGCATGCGATCGCAGCAACCACCTCGAAATGTGCATCCACAAAGACCTCACCCACAATTAAAGGCTGTTCATGCACCGCAGTCACAATATCACAGGGGGGGACAAAAATTTCAAAAAGCCAAACCACAGCATTCCCAGCAACAACACGGAAAACATAACAATGGGAAAGGGGGAGGAAAGGGTCAAAGGTAGAAAAATGATGATGACAAACAAAACCGACCTGCGAAACCTGACCCAGGATGACATAATAAAATACGTGGAGTCCCTTGGTCAGCCGGCATTCCGGGGCCGCCAGCTCATGTCCTGGCTCTACCGTCCCGGGATCACCCAGTTCTCCGAGATGACGGATCTGGCCAAGGACTTCCGGAAGTTGCTGGACGAACACGCCCGCATCTCCCGCTTTGAAGATCCCATTCTGGAGCGCTCTAGCGATGGTTGCGTCAAGTTCGGCCTTGGACTCGATGACGGACGGGTGATCGAAACGGTCCTCATCCCGGAACCGGACCGCAACACCCTTTGCGTCTCCTCCCAGGTTGGCTGTGCCATGAACTGTTCTTTTTGTCTCACCGCCACCATGGGCTTTATCCGCAATCTTCAACCGGCCGAGATCGTGAATCAGGTCTGCGCCGTGGATGATTTTTTGCGGGCCCAGCCGGAAGAAGAGCGCATCGGCCCGGAAAAGGTCACCAATGTGGTCTTCATGGGCATGGGTGAGCCGCTGAACAATCTGGAAAACCTGCTCAAGGCCCTCTCCATCCTTACCGAGCAACGGGGCCTGGATCTCACCAACCGGCGGATCACGGTCTCCACCTGCGGCATTGTCCCCAGGATGCGGCAACTGGGAGAGAACTCCGACGCCAATCTGGCCATCTCGCTCCATGCCATTGATGACGCCACCCGCAGCCGGCTCATGCCGATCAATGAGCGCTATCCGCTCGATGAACTGCTGGCCGCCTGCCGCGACTTTCCCATGCCCAAACGCAAACGGATCATGTTTGAGTACATCCTGCTCAAGGGAATCAATGACTCCGACGCCGCGGCCCGCGAGCTGGCCCGAAAGCTGAGGGACATCCCCTGCAAGATCAACCTCCTGCCCTACAACGAATCCCCAGGCATCCCCTATCAGAGCACGCCCATGCATCAGATCCTCTCTTTCCAGAAGATCCTCATGGATGCCAACTACTCGGTCTTCATCCGCAACAGCCGGGGCACTGATATCTCGGCCGCCTGCGGCCAGCTGGCCAAAAAGGAAGAGGAAAACCAACAGAACCTGAGCACCGGCACGACAAGAATGGAATAGACAGGGAGGAGTAGAGAATGCCTGAATTGAAGGGAACAAAAGGCTTTCAATATCTGGAGGGCAGCCGTTTTGACCGACTCTCCATGGAAAATAGGCAAAAACCGGCTATCACTAAAGTCGAGCCATTCAAGTACTATCCCCATTCTGACAAGATCCCACTGCCACGGAGCTGGAATATTGCTCAGGAAAACATCACGTCCCTTCTGCAACATCGTCGATCTTTACGAAAATACAGCACGAAACCAGTCAGTCTGGAACACCTTGCCTTTCTCCTCTGGGCCTCACAGGGAATTACCGGTCAGGCCGGGAAATATCTTTTTCGTACCGCTCCCTCGGGTGGTGCCCTCTATCCAGTTGAAACCTACATCAGTGCCCATTCCATTGAGGGACTTGACGCCGGTCTCTATCATTTTGATGCGGAGCATTTCGCTCTCGATCGATTGACAGAACAGAATGAAGCAGAGGCCGTGGCCCAGGCCTGCCTCGATCAGAAGTTCATGGCCCAGGCAGCAGTGGTATTTCTATGGACCGGGATCTTCAGAAGGGCTATGAGCAAATATGGCGACCGTGGTATGCGCTATATCCTCCTTGACGCCGGCCATATCTGTCAGAATCTCCTGCTCGCTGCCGAGGCCGTGGGCTGTGGCGGCTGCCCTGTTGGCGCTTTTTATGACAACGAACTCAACCAGCTGCTCCAGATTGACGGCGAAGAAGAATCCATCCTCTACGCGGCCTCCTTGGGCAGAAAAATCCTGCCAAGGAGATGACACTTATTCTGTAAAATAACACCTGCTCGTTCCCTGATTTTATCCATTCCATGGCCACTTGACAGTGCCATCATCTTAAAAAGTTTCGTTTTTCTTCTTTCAATACCAACCAACGTGGGTCTTTTTTCTGTTGAAGAGACCATCATGTTTGACTTATAATTTTTTACCCTATAACATGGCATAAAGATTATAAACTTCTCGTTAAATTCTTCTAAATTTTTCACCATCCAACAACGGGTGGGAGATTGAGAGAGAGGGAGAGAATTTAATGGTATTTCTACAAGATCCTAATTCAATTGAAGGATTCAAACTTAAATCATCCCTTAGCAAATCCTTAAAAGGCCAAATTCACGAATGATAACCAACTCTACATTCCTTATATATTTAACGGGAAGCATTATTGGGCTTCTGGCCGGATTTCTCATGCATCGATCGGATTACTGTATTGCCGGTATGTTTCGTGATGCTTTTTTATTCAGAAACACCTTCATGCTGCGATCGTTAGCTCTACAAGTTATTGTAACGCTGGTTTTTTTCGAAATCTTCAGGGCGCTGGACCTGCTTCCACTTTACCCTTTTCCTCTCCTCGGCTTTGCCTCCGCAGCCACTATCATTGGCGGATTTATTTTTGGTATCGGCATGGTCCTGGCCGGCGGATGTGTAGTGGGAACCCTCTACAAAATGGGTGCCGGCAGCGTTATCAGCACTATGGCCTTTATCGGGTTCATTGCCGGCAGTGCGCTTTATGCTGAAATACACCCTTGGTGGGCCTCTTTTATGAAAGCAACAACATTTTTCCAATCAGCTAAAACCCTGCCTGGGCTCTTCGGAATCAACCCCGCATTTATTCTACTGCCCACAGCATTCGTCTCTATACTGGTTTTCATTAAATGGCATAGAGAAAACAAATTTGTCAGGCAGAGCGAAGTAAAAGGCTATATTCAGCCGTGGGAAACAGCAGTAGCCCTTGCTCTGCTTGGCCTTTTGGCCTATACTCTTATCGGTATGCCTCTTGGAGTAACGACTACCTATACAAAAATTGCGGCCATGATAGAAACCCTGCTTATTCCCGAGCATATTAGTGCTGTCAGTTTTTTTCAGCTCACCCCTCTGAATATTACACACCCATCCTCGGGAGCATTACTTCAGGGAGGTCCGGGCCCACAGATTGATTCAATATGGGCGATCCAGTTTCCCCTTATTGCCGGAATTGTTCTCGGAAGCACTTTATCAGCTATGCTTTTAGGAGAATTTTCCATCCAATACCGGGTTCCTCCTGTCCAATTATGCATGGCTTTATCGGGCGGCATACTGCTTGGCGTTTCCTCAAGAATGTCTCAAGGCTGTAATGTCTGGCATCTTATGGGTGGACTCCCTATTCTGGCATTACAAAGCCTACTGTTTATCCTTGGGCTTCTCCCCGGGACATGGCTTGGCAGTAAAATTGTATCTCATATCATTTTAAAACAGTCAATAAGGTCAACAGAAGCCAGATGACAAGTGAGCAGGTAACACCAAAACTCATCAATCTCGATATGCGCGGTCAGGTTTGTCCCGCCTGCCTGCTTGTGGCAATGGACGCGTTGAACAGACACAGAGATGCCCTCAATAACGGTCTGGAAACGCTGTGCATTAAAACCGATAACCGTGAAGCAACCACCACTATTCCCACCACGGCCAGGAGTATGGGCTACCCTGCGACTGTCACCAGAATAGATTCTTTTTACCAGATCTCTATTGGCCGTTTTATCACGGAAAGCAGGGAATAATGAATATTGAAAGAATTCTTCAATCAGCAAAACACATAAAGGAAAATCCCTCCTCTCCTTTGCTTCATCTTAGTTCTGACGATGAATTGGCACCTGTCGCTGATTTTATAAATGAATTGCTGGAAGAAAACAGAATTCTTCGCCAAAGCAATGAAACAGCGTTCTACTATATTCGGCAGAAAATTGATCAACTCCTTCTTGTCATCGGAACAATTCCACTGCGTCCGGAAGAACTCTACAATGCAACTCTTATTCGTCTTGACCCGATCGGTATAATAGCAGAATCGTTCTCCCAGATTCTCGTTCATCAGCGCCAGACAAATGACCAGCTGGAAATGGCCATGGATGAGATACGAGCAATTTTTGAGTCAGTTGGTGGCGGACTTCTTGTCCTCGATACCAACAAGAAAATTATTTCTCATAATGACGCACTCAAACAGATGTTCGACATCAAAGAAGAGCAAATAGATGGATTTTCATGTTCGGATATCATCTGTAAAGGCAGTTATTACGGACCATGTCCTTTTGATGAACTGCTTCAAACAGGGCAGACGGTTTCGATGCTTGCCGGTTTTAAGCTGAAATCAACTCACTACAATATCATTGCAACGCCGGTTAAAGACAAAAATAACAAAATTGTCCGTATTGTCTTACTTTATACTGATATAACCGAACTGATTAAGGCCAAAGAAGCTGTTGCCAATCAAAAAGAACGCCTTTCACTAACCCTGAGCAGTATCGCCGAGGGAGTTGTGGCAACGGACACGCAAGGAAGTATCACCCTGATGAACGAAGTCGCAGAGGAACTGACGGGCTGGTCCAGGGATGAGGCCATGGGTAAATCCGCCTGTCAGGTCCTCAATATACAAAATAAAGGCGAGAAGGATTCATGTGCGAATATTTTTGAAGAGCTCAAGAGAGGTAACTCCAGGTTCAAACGAATAAGCCAGACGACCCTCACTTCAAAGGACGACAGAGAAAGGTTGATCACCCTCAGCGCCGCCCCTATAAGAATGGAGGACCAAACCGACCCAACCGGATCCATTATCGTTTTTCGGGATATTACCCAGGAAAAAAAGATGGAAACAGAACTTGTCCGCGCCAAAAAAATAGAATCCCTCGGCCTTGTGGCCGGTGGAATCGCCCACGACTTTAACAACCTGCTGACCGCAATCCTTGGGAATGTCTCCCTGGCAAAAATTCTGGTTAATGACAATGATAAAATTGCCACACTTCTTGATGCGACTGAAAAAGTCACTTACCGAGCAAAAAAACTGACCAGCCAACTCCTGACTTTTGCCAAAGGCGGAACCCCTGTCACTACTCTTACTTCGACCCGAGAACTTATAGAAGAATCAGCTCAATTTTCCTCCAGCGGCTCAAAATTAAAATGCCACTTTTATATCGCCGATGACTTATGGCCTATCAAGGTTGACGAGGGACAGATTAGCCAGGTTATCCAGAATCTTGTTATTAATGCCGATCAGGCCATGAAACATGGTGGTTTCGTTAACATCGGGGCCGAAAATATTATTTTTGACAAGAATAATGAAAACGCACTGAGAGCCGGAAAATATATCAAGATAACTGTCAAAGATAGTGGTGAGGGAATTGAGAGCCAATATCTTGAAAAAATTTTTGATCCCTACTTCACGACAAAAAAAGAAGGCCATGGCCTTGGCTTGTCAATCTGCTACTCGATCATCATAAAACATAATGGTCATATCACCGTAGAATCACAGCAAGGAATTGGGACAACTTTTACTCTCTATCTGCCCGCAGCAGATCAACAACTGCCCGAGCTTCCAGATCAGGACTTCCATCCTGAAAATAAAGAAAAAACAAAGCCAAAACATAATAACTTGCTTGTCATGGAAGATGAAGAAATGATCAGGGACATTTCTTCACAGATGCTCGATTTTCTTGGTTACCGCGTTGAACTGGCAAGCGATGGGCAGGAGACGTTAGAAAAGTACAAGCAGGCTGTTGAGAGAGGAGAGCCATTTGATGCTGTGATTATTGACTTAACCATCCCGGGGGGGATGGGCGGCAAAGAGACAATGGAACATCTGCTTCGCTTGTATCCTGAGATTAAAGCTATTGTCTCCAGTGGATACGCCAATGATCCAATAATGGCTGATTTTAGAAATTACGGATTTAAAGGAATGATGCCCAAGCCTTTCAATATGGAGGACCTCAGCAACACTCTGAAAACCGTATTAAACGTTAGCGACGTCACATAAACAAAGGGAGGAAATTCGATGAAGATGCAGGAGATCAAGAAAATGGCAACGGCAATGGGGATTACGCCAGGCAAGATGAAAAAAACAGATCTTATCAGGGCCATTCAGTCAGCAGAAGGAAACTCACCCTGTTTCCAGACAGAGGCATATGACACTTGCGGCCAGAAAGACTGCTGCTGGCACGACGACTGTATGAGCCCTCGCTGATCCAGAGAGGTGCAGTTTCTGGCGACAAAGAACGGACAGACCTTGCAAGAATTAACCTGACATTTTAGACAAAAAAAAGAGAATTCAGAGAGAATAAAAAAAGTTCGGCGGAACAGGTTTCAAACATTATTGAAGATAAGCCATTGACTGTGGCTCGGCAGGGCAACTGTCTCTTGGCTGTTCGTCTTTCTTATTCACCTTTATCAGGAGGAATGTGTCATGTTTGATTTATCACCCTTTAAGCGTCGTAGTGAAGTGCCAAGTGTTTTCTCAGAGATGGACGATCTGCTCCAAAAAATGTGGGTCGATTTCCCCTTCCACAATCTGGAAGAAGACACCAACCTGAGCTGGAGCCCCCGTCTCGATGTCAGTGAAACCGACAAGGCCTTGGAGATTGTTGCCGATCTACCCGGGATGGACAAAAAAGACATTAATGTCTCTCTCGATGGTGACCTGCTGACCATCAAAGGTGAGAAAAAAGAGGTGAAAGAGAAGAAAGACAAACATTTTCACACTATTGAGCGCCGGAGTGGCTCCTTTTACCGCGCTCTGAGATTACCGGTCGCCGTAGAGAGTGATAAAATTGATGCAAACTTTAAAGATGGGGTACTGACCCTGACCCTCCCAAAATCGAAAGAGGCGGCAAAGAAGGTTGCCCAGATTGAAGTAAAATAAAAGCAAACATAAAAGGCTCAAAAGGTCATCTTTTCACTCAATGGCGAAGTGATCCCCTTATTTTATTGGGATCACTTCGCCTGTTTGCGCATTTCCTGAGATCTCAGGTCATATGGATGCGCTCGCAGTCAGGGCAAATCCAGGTCGGGCCGTTACTCATCCCCCACAGATTCTCCTGAAAGCAGGTCTCACAGATCATAAATCCGCAGGTACAGCTCAAGCAATAGGGCTTCTTTTCTTTGCAGCAATGACACTGGTATTCGCCAATCTTTTTTCTTCGGTAGCCTGTCAATTCAGGTTTTTTTTCATTCATCTCACTCATCTCCGCAGCTCATTTTCCAGCCATTGCCGGTAGTCTTCGCTCAAATGGGTAATGACCGTGGCAATAATCTCCGGCGTTTCGTAGGGGTGCAACTCCCGGATAAACTGCTCCAGCTCATCATACAGCGATTCGTCGCTCTTCATTACCAGGAGATATTCTTCAGAAGAGACAACCTTCCCCTGCCACCAGTACGAGCTGCTGACAGGACCTGAGATCTGGGCACAGGCGACAAGCCGTTTTTCAAGGAGTGCAGCCGCCATTTTTTCAGCATCAACGCGACCCTCAAAGGCCGTGGTAATCACCAGTGGAACAGACATCAAACAAGCCCCCTTTGCATTTTTTAGTCTTTATCCTGCTTGATTGCTTTCTTTTTTCGCAAGAGTAGAATACCTTAATCGCGTTCAGATTACAAAGAAAGTACCAGGGAAACTCATCACCAAAAAAAGGAACAAGATGCTTCTGGCAATTGATATTGGCAACTCGCACACCGTCGTCGGCCTCTTCAAGGATGACCTGCTGATCGGCCAGTGGCGGTTCAAATCAGAGAGGGACCGAACCGACGATGAACTGGCCATCCGTTATCATGCCCTCTTCTCCATGATCGGCTTTGACACCAAAGAACTGGACGGTATCATCCTCGCAAGCGTGGTCCCTACCTTGCAAACCGCCTGGATCTCCTATTGCCGAAAATATCTGTCAGCCAACCTGGAGTGCCCGCTCATGGTGGTATCGGCGGAAAGCGTCAAGGAGATCATCCGGATCAAAACAGACTATCCGGCAGAGGTTGGCGCCGATCGCCTGGTCAATGCCATTGCCGCCTGGAATACCTATCGATGCAATCTGGTCATTATTGATTTCGGCACGGCAATCACCTTCGACTGCGTCTCGGCCGGCTGTGAATATCTGGGCGGTGCCATACTCCCGGGGATCGCCATCTCCCTTGATGCCCTTTCGTCCCGGACTGCGAAATTACCGCGCATTGACATCAACGACGGGCCGGAAAAGGTCATCGGCACCAATACCGTCCAGGCGATGAAAAGCGGGATCCTGCATGGCTATGGCGCCCTCGTCGATGGCATGAGCCACAAGATCCGCCTGGAGATGGGATGCTCCGAAAATGATTTTAAGGTCATTGCCACCGGCGGCATGGCCCACCTCATCGCCCCTTATGCCCAATCCATTGAGGAGGTTGATCCCATGCTCACCTTGCAGGGACTCCGCTTTCTCCACTCCCAGGCAACAGACAGATAATGGAACAGCACGTCCCTGCCCCACTTAAAGCTGGGGCCGTCATCGGCATTATCGCCCCTGCCGGTCAGATCCGTGACCAGCAGGGCTTTGATACCGGCATCAGGCTGCTGGCCGAGATGGGCTTTGAGCCAAGATTTCCCCGTGAACTCTGGCCGGGGACCGGCTATCTGGCCGACACCGATACCAATAGGGCCGAGGAGTTCAACCGGATGTGGGCCGACCCTGAAATCGACGCCCTGCTGGCCCTGCGGGGCGGCTATGGCTGCCTGCGCATGGCGACGATGATCGATCTTACGCCGGTGCGCAACCAGCCAAAATTCCTGATCGGTTTTTCCGATATCACGGTGTTACACAACTATCTCTGTCAACAGACCGGCCTTATTTCTCTGCATGGACCAACGCTTTCCACTCTGGCAACGAGCAACAGAGATTCTCTTGAGCGCTTTCATCAATGTCTGACCGGGAAGTGGCGCACCACCCTCCAGATGAAAGGGGTTGAGATCTTAAGAGGTGCCGAAGAGGCCACCGGCCGGCTGATCGGCGGCAACCTGAGCACCTTGCTCACCTTGCTGGGCACCCCTTTTGAACCCGAGTTTGCCGGACGAATTCTTTTTCTGGAGGATGTGGGTGAGCCACTCTACCGCATTGATCGTATGCTCACCCAGTTGTGGCTGGCCGGAAAATTCCAAAAATTAACGGGCATTATCCTTGGCGATTTCTCCCTGGGCAACGACATGGAATCAACCGAGAAGATCCGCCATCACGAAACGATTTGGAACCGGGTGCTGCAACTCACCTCCGGCAGCCAGATCCCTGTCTGGGGATGCTTCCCCATTGGTCACGGGCCGGCTAACATGACCCTGCCCCATGGCGCGGAAACTGTCATGGACAGCAGAAACGGCCGGCTCTTTTTTCTGTAATTGCAGAAAACAACTCATCGTCTGTTGCCGAGACATTATCAAGTTGAAATCAGGGCCTCCATTCACCCCTCGATCAGGTTGAATGTTGGGCTGCGAACCGACAAAGCCTGTTCTCTTGCCAGATATTGAAAAAAAAGGTAAACATATTTCTTGACGCATCCTGCCTATGCATTTATTTTATGATGTTGGTCGCCGTATAAAAGTAACCGTAACATTGAAATACCGTCACTGGCATAAGGCCGTCGCAACGAAATAAGCAGGGAGATAATGGTTATTTCATAACGGCTCATTGTCTGTTATCTGCCAGACGCCGAACCCCCGCAAACAAGAGAGAAAGGAGTTCCCTTGAAGAAGAAGATACTTGTAGCCAATCGTGGAGAGATTGCCATCCGCATCATGAGGGCTATCCAGGAATTAGATTATGAGGCTGTGGCAGTTTACGAAACCCCTGACAAAGATTCACGCCATATCCGTCTTGCCAGTGAAGCCGTTCTCCTTGGTGACGGACCTCGCTGCGATTATCTGAATATTGAGAAGATCATCAAGGCTGCCAAACATACCGGCGCCTGCGCCATTCATCCCGGCTACGGTTTTCTTGCCGAAAACCCTGATTTTGCCAAGGCATGCGAAGAGGCCGGGATCATCTTTATCGGTCCCACTTCCAAGGTTATCTCCGACCTGGGAAACAAGGTCATTGCCAGAAAGATCATGGCAGAAGCCGGAATCCCCATGGTTCCAGGCACCCCGAATCTTTCGCCTGGTGAAGATGGCGTCCAGGAGGCGTTGATATTTGCCAAAAAACACGGCTACCCCATCATGCTCAAGGCCACCTGCGGCGGCGGCGGCCGCGGCATCAGGCTTATCGAGTCAGACGAGCAGATGCGCAAAGAGATCCCGGTGGCCCGTTCCGAGGCCAAGGCCGCCTTTAATGATGATTCGGTCTATCTGGAAAAGGTGGTGATCAACCCCAAACATGTTGAGGTCCAGATCATTGCCGACAAGGAAGGAACCACCATCCATCTGGGAACCCGTGACTGCTCCATCCAGCGCCGCAATCAGAAACTCATCGAAATCGCCCCCTCCATGATTGGCGACAAGGAGCTTCTGGAGAAGATCTGTCAGACTGCGGTCAAGGCTGCCAAGGCCTCCAATTACACCAATGCCGGCACCGTTGAGTTCCTGATTGACAAGGACTTCAACTATTATTTCATGGAGATCAACACTCGGGTCCAGGTTGAACACACCGTCACCGAGATGATCACCGGCATTGATATTGTCCGCACCCAGATCAAGCTGGCAATGGGCAAGCCCCTCTCCTTCAGCCAGAATGATGTCCAGTTGCGTGGACACGCCATCGAAATGCGGCTCAATGCCGAAGATCCACAGGCGGATTTCATGCCGGAGGGCGGCAAGACCGTATCCGTCTATCGTTCCCCCGGCGGCTATGGTGTTCGTCTCGACGGTTTTGTCTATCAGGGCTATACCATTCCCCAGGTGTACGACTCCCTGCTGGTCAAGCTGACTGTCCATGGTTTCACCTGGAGCGAAACCGTAAGCCGCGTCCGCCGCTGTCTCCAGAATTTTGAGATTGCCGGTCCTAAAACCACGATCCCTTTTTATCTGAACATCGTCCAGGATCCTGATTTCATCAAGGGGGATTTCAACACCTCGTTTCTGGACACCCATCCTCAACTCTTTGAGTATAAGGAAACATCCAATGAGGCAGAGAAACTGTCCAAACTGATTGCCGAGATCCATCATCGCGGCACTAATCCGTACGCCCTGTAAGGATACAGAACTCTGCGAGTTTAATAACACTTTATAACTATACTCAGATATACTTTGTGTTTTCCATGGTTCGTTCTATCGGAAAAAACAAGGAGATACTGACTCCACGAGGATAAATTATGGAACGAATCATACAGGGAATGACCCCCAGCGAGGTTGTCGATAAGCTCAGAAAGGCTGATGGCTATTACATCACCAATACGGCCCGCGACCTCTCGCAATCTGATTTCAAAAATCGCATCCTGCTGCATACCGATATGCTGGCCGCACCCTCTCGGGAACGGGCCGGCTATTTTTCACTGGAAATAACCGGCGGCGCCTCGGTGCATGTGGATATCCTCCGCAAACAGGTTGATCCCTTCCTGAAGCTGGAACTCCTGCGCGAAAAAATGCCCAAAACCATGTTTCAGACCCTGTGTCGCGGGGTGAATCTGTTTGGGTATCGGCCCTACCCGCAGAATGTTATCCGCTTCACGGTTCGCGAATTTGCAAAGTACGTCGATGTATGGCGCACCTTTGACTTCATGAATCATATCCCCAATATGCAGGCAGTCTTTGAGGAAGTTGCCAAGGCCGGCAAGATCAACGAGCCTTGCATCTGCTTTTCCACCGGACCGGAACACACGGACGATTTCTATGTAGGAAAGGTCCAGGGTATCCTCGATGTCACCGGCACGGATATCATCCTCTGCATCAAAAACCATGGCGGTCTTGGCACCCCGCAACGTATTGGCCAACTGGTCAACGCCATCAAGCAGAGCTATCCTGATCTGCCGATCCACTATCATGGCCACAATACCGATGGCAACGATATCGGCAGGATTGCCGCCGCCATCCTCAATGGCGCCTCCATTGTTGATGCCAGCGACTCGTCCATGACCGGCTATTACGGCCCGCCGCCAAGCCTCACGGTCATCCAGACCATGAAATCACTGGGCTATACGGCAATTGGACTTGATGAAGACGCCGTGATCGAGACCTCTGAGGTCATTCGTGACCAACGTCAATATTATGCGGCCTTTGAATCCCAGATCAAGGGCTTTCAGCCAACCGTGCAGATCCATAAGCTTCCTGGCGGGGCCATGGGATCGAGCCTTGAGCAGGCGGCCAAAGGCGGTTTCCTCGACAAGATGCCTGACATCCTGCACAAGGAGTTACCACGGGTCCAGAAAGAGCTGGGCAATTACTGGTCGGTCACCCCTGGTTCCCAGATCCTGTGGACCACTGCGGTCGCCAATGTCCAGGGTGGCGAACGCTACGGCAACCCTTCCGGCGACCTGCGCAACCTGCTTCTTGGCAAGTATGGTCCCTTTCCTTTTTACCAGCCGGAAGAGTGGATCTACGAAAAAGTACTGGGCGCCGACTGGAAAAAAGTTCTGGAAAAAGAAGGGGGAATGGACGAGATTGAAGACATGGATCTTGCCAAAGAACGCACTAACCTGAGCGAAAAAATCGGCCATGAACCCACCGATCAGCAACTGGTCCTCTATCTGCAACACCCCAACGATGCCGTCAACTTTTTCAAGTTTGAGGAAAAATTCGGCAAGGTCTATGTCCTGCCGCCATCCATCTTTCTGCATCAAGGGAAATTTAACGTCGGCACAACCCTTTCCTTTACCGATCATTACGGCAAAGAGCACGTCATCGAAATTGGCCCGTCCATGGTCAATGAAGGTGGCGAGTCCAATGTCTATCTCAATGTCGATCACCATCAGCGCATCTACTCTTTTGCCCCCGTGGCCAAAGCCGGGGTCGCTGCCGCCGCCACGGTTCTCTCCAAGGAAGAGATCATGACCCTGGCCAAAAATGGCGATATCCGCGCCCCTTTTGCCGGTAATATCTGCGAGATCAGCGTCAAGGAAGGTCAGGAGGTTGCAGCCGGTGAACAGATTGCCATGATGGAGGCCATGAAGATGCAAACCCCTGTGGTCAGCGTCATTGCCGGCATTGTGACCACTCTCTCTGTCAAGGTGGGGGATGCCGTAAAACCAGGAGCGAAGATCGCCAAGGTTGATATTGACGAATAATAATTCGTCCACTCATCCTTTCAGGCGGTAATGACAAAAGCCCCTTCATGTTGCATGAAGGGGCTTTTGTCATTTTAAAGAAAAACAATGTGGTAGTAAACAAGGGGAGGAGACAATGAAAGCGCTTATTGTCAGTGCGGACGAGTTTGAAGATTCAGAACTGCTGGTTCCTTACTATCGGTTTCTTGAAGAGGAAATAGAGATCGACATCGCATCAATCAAGAGCGGCCCAATTATTGGCAAGCACGGGTATCATGTTTTGGCCACACTTTCCCTGGCCCAGCTTGACTCCTCTGCCTACGATATCCTGATCCTGCCTGGAGGGAAGGCCCCCGCCCTCCTGCGAAAAGACAAAAAGCTGCTCGCCCTGGTCCGACACTTCTTTGAGAAGGGCAAAACGGTTGCCGCCACCTGTCATGGGCCACAGATCCTGGTATCGGCGGGTGTGCTTACCGGCAGAAGGGCCACCTGCTACCGCAACATTGCGGAAGAATTACAGGAAGCAGGATGTATCTATAGTGATGAGCAGGTGGTGGTCGATGACAACCTGATCACCTCCAGGGTCTCTGCCGATCTGCCGGCATTCATGCGGGAGATCATGAAAAAATGCCGAAGACCAACAGGGATCGACAGGAAGAAACTGGCGCTCATTCATATTGTCAAAAAGGAGCTTAACCTTTCAGACCAGGAGTATCGGGACATCCTGCAGCAAGTGACAGGCGTCCGATCGGCCAAGGATCTCGACGAGACGGCTTTCCAACGTTTGCTCCGTTATTTTACCCGGAGCAAACGATATCAGATCAACCAGTATGGCCTTACCTTCAGACAAAAATATTTCATCAAACATCTCCTGGCGGATCTGGGCTGGGACGACCAGCATATCCTCAATTTTCTGAAAAAATATTACCAGAAAACCGCGATCGACGAATTGACCAAGAAAGAGGCCAGCAACGTGATAGAGTCCTTGAAAAACATCATCAAGCACGAAATCAAAAACAGCCTAAATGACCGTGAGCAGCCGTCATAGCCCTGGCTCATTCAGGAAAATGCTTCTATACAATACTCAGCTAAATGTTCCTGAGAACCCCACTAATAGTGGACTTCAACCTGTCCGGGAATGACATTAATTAAATGCTATGTCACTTCCGCATAGCCGAGAGTTCAGGAAGGTGATAGCTGAGTTTCCTATAGAGAGGCACGTTCAGGAAAGAACGTTGACAGAACGCCTGCCCTGACACTCGTCGGGATGGGTGCCCAGAATCCCTTTATTCCCGGATCCAGATCATGCGAATACTTTTTTCGCCATCACCGTAAGTGAAATCAAGATCGCCCTGATACGCATGCTTCAAGGCCTCACCAATCCTCCTGGCTAAATGAAGCCGGTCTTTCCCTTTTGTCCCAGCTCATCACCCGTACCTCCTTGATTGAAGGAACCTCTGATAAACCAAAAATATTTCACCCAACGATAGACCTCCCGCCATCTAACAACCTGTACAGCACCCCTTTTAACAAATGTGAAAAAACTCAACGGTACAGATCCGGATCGAGAATCCGGTCGATAGTCAACCGGGCGGAAACCAGGGGCGCGATAAAGGTATTGGCCATATCATAGTCCTCATCCCGTTTACGGGACAGGAAAGTGATACGATCCTGCATCCGGTCACGCTGAAAGCGCAGATAAACCGGATCCCGGGATGGTTTATACCGGCGATCAAAATCGGCGTCGAAACAGTCATTGCCATTTTTCGGCACCAAAAGTCCTTTGAAGGTGCGCCATTCCCTCCACTGGATATTCCCCCGCACCAGTTCGGTGACAATGGCCAGCGATAACTCCTTGGGAATATTCTCCAGATCATCACCTACCCCAAAGGCATGAGTATTCATGATATAGCACTCACAACCCATCTTGAACAATTTACGAAACTGCTCACAATCCTCCAGCAGAGAATGGACCCGGAAGGGATTGGCAAATGGTTCAATGACCAGTTTTTCCAGCTCAAGGGGATCCACATTCTCCACCCCCTTGGCCCGCATGGTGGAAAGGGAAGCACCCATGGCCACCGCCAGCGAGCTACCCGTCACCTTGGAGATTGGCGGCAGGCTCGTATCCTTCTGCAGCCAGATCAGCATGCCCGGCCGTTCACAATACTCGGCATGGCGGAACATATCCCGGCTCTTCAAACAGCGGCCATTGTTATTGCGCACATCGCCATTCACCATCCGTTTTCCGCCATCGGCCGTGGCCATCACCCCAACATTCTGGGCTGAATAGAAATATTGGAGCTGCGGATCATCAAAGGTAACCGCATCGGTCTTGTCAAACAGGGAAGGCTCCAGGGCCACGGAAAAATCCCGCTCCAGATCAATAAGAAAGGCATCATCGTGGATCACAGTCACCTTTTCCTCCGCAGTCAGCAACCCCTCATGGTCAAGGCTGTTGGTGATTGAGGACTTTCCCGAACCGGAAAGGCCAAAGACCGCTATCGGCGGCGTATTGCCGATCTTCTTGATGCCGCCGTGACAGGCCACCATGTTGTGACGTACCCCGATGGTCCAGGCCAGGGTCAACGTCCCCTTCTTACGTTCCCCAAAATACCTGAGCCCGAGGATCGCAATGGAGTTGGTCATCTCATCAATGATGACACAGCCATGCGGGTAATCGGGGTGGCTCCACTCCGGATCAGCAAAGGCAATGATATCCGGTTCATTGATGATCCGGGATTTGGCATAGAAATCACTCCAGGGCTTGATAAAGGGGCAGAAATTGATCCCCCAGTCCAGCATATTCTTGGCATCGGTTACAGGACTCAGAAGATGGGCCTTGATCATGAAATCCGGGTGCATCCCGATCACCCCTTCCAGGTGTAGACCCGGCCGCTTGTTGAACTGATAGACCGCCTCCCGCAACAGGGCCTGAATTGTGTCACTCTGGGTCTTATCAAAGGTACGAACCAGCAGACGGGCCCTGGCTGTACGGCCGACAACCGATCCGTCATTGGAGACAAGAACGACCGCATCCTCGGGCAGACCAAACATGCCGGGATTATACATGGGGTGAGAGGTGGCCACGACCTCGGACTGCCGGAGCGAAAGCTCATACAGTTCAGCCATGGTGGTCTTGCACACTGAATTGGCATAGAGGCCGGTTTCAATAATGGCCCGCCAGGGGGAAGGGGGAATCTGTTGCACGGTTGCCATGGATATTTTCTCCTTTTCGGGTATTGAAAATACAGCAAGGAACTATCATCAGCAAAGATTCATTTTCATAAAGTATGGTATGGGCAAGCAGCCTCCAATGTCAAGTGATTACCTTCCCGGAAAACGGCAGGCCCTCAATAATGCAGATGTTATTCACCTTCATCATCTTCCTTCTCCAAAAGGAGAAGAAAAAAGCCCCCTCTCCTTTTGGGAGGGAGGGGGTGAGGGTGAAATTGTTCCCAGCAAGGCGTTGGTGCATATTTACTCTATTCGAGACTGCGGCTTTCATGGTCATTGACGCACTTCCCTGCCCTCTTGCTGTAATTGCATCTGGCTTTCTTTGTCTCCCGTCTCAGAATCGACAGCACCACCCCGTGGCCACATGCAGGTATCCAGAAAAGGCTGAGAAACATCCGCCCCAAGAGATGCCAGTATCTGCTTCGGGTCATTCTGAAAGATTTCGGCCCGTTTGCTCGGATCAAAAAAAATCGTATCGTCCGGAATGATGAGATTCAGATCTTCCCAACGCGTCAGATAATATTGGATCAACATCGGCAATTCAGTAAAAATAGTGGCCTGCGGATTCGGATCGACGAAGCTCGACCCTTTGAGTTTTGCCGCCGACAGACTCTGCGTCTGGTAAAAATTCTTGAGAAACATCAACTCCGGCGGCATCTTTGACTCAATGCCGATCCCTCTCAGCATCCGGGTCAAAGCAACCATGCAACCGGCCCCAAACTTGGCCAGGGGATAGGGCAGAAAAACCTCCATCGGCCGCTTCAACTCCAGGTAAGACTTGATCGTAAGAATAAGTTGGCTTAACAGCACCGGATGAGGATCAACAAAGTGAAAGGTCTGGCCGCTGAACTCTTCCCGGTGACTCAGGATATGATGAACGAAAAATGGGACTTTTTTCGCATTGGAATACGAATGCATGGCCTGCTGATCAGTGAAAAGAAACGGCATGGTTTGATCAGCCAGCGCAAAAAGCATCCGCTGAAACCCCTGAATCTTATGATCATGCGCGCCATAGACCACAGCCAGACGGATATTGGTATAATCAAGCCCGAGTGTGCGGTGCATCTCCTGCAGGGCCATCTCAGCCAGTAATTTGGACTTTGGGTAGTTGGCAAGCTCTGGGGTTAATCTCAGCTGATCATCTTCACTCAGATTTTCCCCTGTCGGCAGAACTGCGGCAGAGCTGAAATGGATATAGGGGATACCCAGATCCACCGCGGCCTTGGCCAGGTTGAGCGTCCCCAGATAATTTGTTTCAAAAGTGAGAAGCGGATTACTGTCAATGGCAGTGATGGCAGTATTGATGATAAAATCCGGGGTGTGCCGTTTGAGATAAAGCCTAATATCCTCAGGGTCCCGCAGACTCAGGCGTTTGCTGTTGGGTGCCAGCAAATCAAACTCGCCCTCACTCCTGGTCTTGAAATAATGGAGGATACCACCGCCGATCAGACCGGAGCCACCGATCAGCACCCCGATTTTTTTATCATTATCAGGACGGCCCTGATTACCCATAAGAATCTCCTCTGACCACTTACCGGCTGAAAACAAAACGATTCTTGCTGACTTTCACTCTTTGCAAGATTTACCCCTGTATCAACTTTATGATACACAAGATAGTCTTTACCAACAACTTCTTCATTTTAGTAATTTTTTTGAAAAAATTTGTTTTTGGCTGACGTTTCAGATATCCTCATTAAAGCATAGCGAACAAAATGGCTAAAGAAATTGCAGGATATTCATCGTAATATATTGATCGGTCCGACCCCTGACACTTTTTTAGAATACTGGGTCGGATCAGGCCAATATGATTTTTTTATTACAACCCAAAGACAAGTTTAATTCGGAGGCCTCCATGTCACATCAGAAAAGAATGATTGATGCAGTCGCTGCCCTCGCCGCGATTGTCCTGTTTTTTGCACGCACCCTGACCAAGAAGAAACTTGTCAACTTGGAAGCCCGACCCCGCACGCTCTCCCTGTGGTGCAAAAATGAACATCTGTTTGTTAGGAAAACAACACAATTTTCCTTTACTGCTTCTGTCGCGATTCTGTTCGCGGCTGTTCTGTTCACCTTGCCGCAAACGGTGTTGGCGGGAGACACCCATACCTTCCCGGCGTTTAGCACCGGTACGATCACAGGAGGAGGTGCGGCGTACACGAAGTCCCTGGATGTATCAGGGCTTCCTGCTTCCGAGTACCTCATGTATTCAGTAACAGCAGATTACGTGTCGGGTACTGCACCTAATGATGCGTATTCGAGCTCCATGCAGATGGAGTTGAACAACGGCGGCGCTACCGTTTTCAAAGCCAATTCATCAGCTGATATGGGTGCATTAGGAAACTCCTCCAGCACCACGTTGCGCTGGACCGGTGTGATGCCGCGCACCTACACCGGTGGGGGCAACCTGACCATCAAGTTCGTTGACACCTTCAGCGATACGTCTGGCAACACCTACACCTCAAGCCTGAACAATGTTGTTGTTACCATCTACCCGGCCCCTTTGCCCATAAAGACCTTCTCGACGTTCAACACCGGGACGATCACGGGAGGAGGTACAGCATTCACAAAGTCATTAGATGTGACCGGACTTCCTGCCTCCGAGTACCTTTTATATTCGGTGACGGCAGACTTCGTGTCAGGATCCGCACCCAATGACGCTTATTCAAACTCCATGCAGATGGAGTTGAACAATGGCGGCGCGACCGTTTTCAAACCCGCCTCATCGGCCGACACGGGCGCATCATCAACATCCTCAGCCAGTACCACGCTACTCTGGACCGGCGTGATGCCACGCACCTACACCGGCGGGGCTAATCTGACCATCAAGTTCGCAGACATCTTCAGCGATACGTCTGGCAACACCTACACCTCAAGCCTGAACAATGTTGTTGTTACCATCTACCCGGCCCCTTTGCCCATAAAGACCTTCTCGACGTTCAACACCGGGACGATCACGGGAGGAGAAGCCGCTTATACGAAGTCTCTGGACGTATCCGGGCTTCCGACCTCTGAACACCTCATGTATTCGGTGACGGCGGATTACGTGCCGGGAGTCTCGCCCCACGATGGTTGGTCGAGTACCTTGCAGATGGAGCTCAACAATGGCGGCGCTACCGTTTTCAAACCCGCCTCACCGGCCAACATTGGCGTGTTGCCGGGTGCAGGTGCTACAGCGCTACGCTGGACCGGAGTGATGCCGCACACCTACACCGGCGGGGCTAATCTGACCATCAAGTTCGCAGACGTTTTCACCGATGCAAGCGGCCCCTACACCTCAAGTCTGAACAATGTTGTTGTCACCATCTACCTGGCGGAGTCTGTCACGTATACGATTTCGGGGAATGCCGGAGCAGCCGGAGCCACACTGAGCTACACTGATGGGACAGCCAAGACCGCCTCGGCCGACGGCACCGGTGTCTATTCTTTTACGGTCCCCAACAACTGGTCGGGCACGGTAACGCCATCCAAAGCGGGTTTGGTCTTCTCTCCTGCCAGTAGAACGTATACAAATGTAACGGCTAATCAGATCGCTCAGGATTTCACCACTAATATCGCTCCAACCGACATCGCCTTATCCGCCAGCGCGATTAACGAGAACGTCACCGCCAACTCCACAGTGGGCACCTTGAGCTCAACCGACCCGGATGCCGGCAATACCTTTACCTATACCCTCGTTACCGGAACCGGGGATACCGACAACGCCTCCTTCAACATCAGCGGCAGCAGTCTGCGGATCACCAATAGCCCCGACTTTGAGACCAAAAGCAGCTACACCGTGCGTGTCCGCACTACTGATCAGGGTAGCCTGTTCTTCGATAAGGCCTTTTCCATTACCATCAATGATCTGATCGAATTGCCGGACCTGACAATCAACGACGTGTCTCACAACGAGGGTAACGCCGGCACGACGACTTTTACTTTCTCCGTAAGCCTCTCGGCCCCGGCAGGAGCGGGCGGCGTCACCTTCGACATTGCGACGGCTGACAATACGGCGACCGCGCCCGGCGACTACACGGCTCAGTCACTGACCGGACAGACGATCCCCGCCGGCTCTTCCACTTACAGCTTCAGTGTCCTTGTCAACGGCGACACCACCTTTGAGGCGAATGAAACCTTCTTTGTCAATGTCACTAACGTCACCGGCGCAGTTGTTGTCGACGGACAGGGCCAGGGGGCAATTGTCAACGACGAACCCCAGGCCGATCTTGCTATCACCAAGACCGACGGCGTAACCTCTGCCACTCCCGGCGGGTCGGTGACCTACACCATAACCGCGTCTAACGCCGGTCCGGACAACGCCACGGGCTCGACCGTCAGCGACACCTTCCCCGCGTCCCTGACTTGTAGCTGGACGTGCGTGGGGGCGGGCGGCGGCACCTGCACTGCGGCGGGCTCGGGCAACATCAACGATACCGCAAATCTGCCCAGCGGCGGCAGCGTCACCTATACCGCGAGTTGTACGATTTCTGCCGCGGCCACGGGTACCCTATCCAATACCGCAACAGTTGCCGCTCCGGGCGGGGTAACCGATCCAACACCGGGCAACAACTCGGCAACGGACACAGACACCCTGACGCCCCAGGCCGATCTTGCTATCACCAAAACTGACGGCGTAACCACTGCCACTCCCGGCGGGTCGGTAACCTATACCATAACCACGTCTAACGCCGGTCCGAGTAACGCCTCGGGTTCGACCGTCAGTGACACCTTCCCCGCGTCTCTGACTTGTAGCTGGACATGCGTGGGGGCGGGCGGCGGCACCTGCACTGCGGCGGGTTCGGGCAACATCAACGATACCGTAAACCTTCCCAGCGGCAGCAGCAGCACCTATACTGCGAGTTGCACAATCTCTGCCGCGGCCACGGGCACCATAGTTAATAACGCAACAGTTACAGCTCCGGGTGGGGTAACCGATCCAGCCCTGGGCAACAACGCGGCGACGGATACAGACACCCTGACGCCCCAGGCCGATCTGGCTATCACCAAGACCGACGGTGTAACCACTGCCACTCCCGGCGGGTCGGTGACCTATACCATAACTGCGTCTAACGCCGGTCCGAGTAACGCCTCGAGCGCGACCGTGAGTGACACCTTCCCCGCGTCTCTGACGTGTACCTGGACGTGCGTGGGTGCGGGCGGCGGCACCTGCACTGCGGCGGGTTCGGGCAATATCAACGATACTGTAAACCTGCCCAGCGGCGGCAGCAGCACCTATACTGCGAGTTGTGCGATCTCTACTGCGGCCACGGGTACTCTATCTAATACCGCAACGGTTACAGCTCCGGGCGGGGTAACCGATCCGACGCCGGGCAACAACTCGGCGACGGATACAGACACCCTGGCTGCGCCGGAGATCAACGTGAAAGGCAACGCCAATTCCATCGCCGATGGCGATGCGACGCCGTCTCTCGCCGATCATACCGATTTTGGCTCGGTCGCGTCGGCCAGCAGCACGGTGGTCCGCACCTTCACCATCGAAAATCTTGGTAACGCCCCCCTGACCCTGAGCGGCACCCCGAAGGTTGCGGTGTCCGGCACCCATGCGGCGGATTTCACGGTTTCTGCCCAGCCAACCTCGCCGGTGGCTGCGTTGGATACCACCACCTTCCAGGTTACCTTCGATCCCTCCGATGTAGGGACGCGCTCGGCGACACTCAGCATCAACAACGACGACTCCGGCGAAAACCCCTATGATTTCGCGATCCAGGGCATCGGTTTGAACAGCGCCCCTACCGACATCGCCTTATCCGCCAGCGCGATCGACGAGAACGTGGCGGCCAACTCAACAGTGGGCACCTTAAGCTCAATCGATCCGGATGCCGGCAACACCTTTACCTATTCCCTCGTAACCGGAACCGGGGATACCGACAACGCGTCTTTCAACATCAGCGGCAGCAGCCTGCGCATCACCAGCAGTCCCAACTTTGAGGCGAAGAGCAGCTACTCCGTGCGTGTCCGCACTAGCGATCAGGGGAGTCTGACCTTTGAGAAGGCTTTTACTATTACTATCAATAATGTGAATGAAGCCCCGGTCAATACTGTGCTCCCGGTCATCAGCGGTACCAACAAAGTAGGAAGTACGCTTTCCGTCACCACCGGAACCTGGACCGATGCCGATGGCGATACCCCGACCTTCACCTATCAATGGAAGACAGATGGCTCTGTTATTGTCGGCAAAACTTTATCAACCTGTCTTCTGACGGCTGCGCAATCGAAAAAAACCATTACCTGTACCATTACCGCCGATGACGGCAACGGAGGAACACCCATCATAACGACAGACGGAGTCCTGATCGCCAACTCTGCTCCTGCTTTCACAGGAACACCTGCCATTACCGGCAGGGCCAAAATCAAGCAAACGCTCTCCCTTGCCGACACCGGGACCAGCGATGCCGATGGTGATACCGTGACCCTGAGCTATCAATGGGCTGCCGGCGGAGTTGATATCCCTGGGGCGACCTTGAATACCTATCAACTGACTGTAAATGAAGACAAAAAAACCATAACCTGCACCCTGACAGCCGATGACGGCAACAGCGGAATTACACCTTACACCACCCTCGGAGTCAATGTGAAAAGCGGATTCCCATGGTGGAGCCTCGTACCGGGCCTGATTGCACCTAAAGAAACCCCTTGGATTCTGTATTAGTGCCTTTAT
>JAUSAB010000063.1 GCA_030653035.1 Desulfocapsaceae bacterium
CCGCCATCCATCTGGCGGCCATGTGGGCCAAGGTGCTGAAAGGTGCCATGCGTATCCCCCAGACCCATGTCCGCCATGGAGCCCTTGAAATCGAAGATGCCATCTCTTTTCTGGCGACCTTGGGGGTCGCGCCCGCTGTCCTGGATAAACTTTCCGGATCCAATACCGCCCGTGAGATCTACGAGCGGCTGATCGCCATGGATGCCGTTGACACTGTCAAAAAGGTCTGCTGTGCGGCCCGCGATTATTGTCAGGAGGTATCCGGCCTACCGGTCCATATTTATCTGGTACACGTAGGCCAGGGATGGCCCAGTGTCGCAGGCGCCAAGGACGGCGCAGGAGCGACCAGCTCCAGGCAGATTGTTGAAACAGTGGCGGGGAACTTGTCAAAATGAACCACACAATCGTACATCTCATCGGGGTGGAGATCTCTGGGGAATTTTCTGCTCAAAACCTGGAACTCATACGAAACTGCCGGGCGCTGGTTCTTTCAAAAAGACATCGAGCATTGCTTTCCCAACTCCTTGACGATCTGCCGGCGGAACGCCTGATTCCCATTGCCCCGGTGCAGGACGCCTTACATCAGGCCGCCCATTTCCTGATAGAGGGCGATGTGGTGATCCTTGCCACCGGCGATCCCCTTTTTTTTGGCATTGGCCGGACCCTGCTTAAGTTTTTTGGCCCTGACCGCATCGCGATCTATCCAGCGCCCTCCTCCATGCAGATCGCCTTCTCCCGGTTCAAAATTCCCTGGGATGACGCCGGATTCCTCTCCCTGCATGGACGGGCGGCATGCAACATTGCCACCCTCCTCACCCATGACAAACTCTTTCTCTTTACAGATCGACACTCCAGTCCTGACCGGATTGCCAAATCCTTGCTGACTGAGTGCGGCAGTGGAATCAATAGCGAATACATCCTCCATGTCGCTGAAAATCTGGGAATGGACGATGAACGCCTACACACCGGCACCCTTGCCGAAATTGCTGAGCAGACCTTTTCTCCTCTCAATGTGATAATTTTGTTAAAAACAAGGGACTTCCCATCATCCACGGAGCCCTGTTTCGGCCTGACGGAAGATGAGATCACGCACAGTCGAGGGCTGATCACTAAAAATGAGGTACGGGCCGCAAGCCTGCATGCCTTACGGCTGCCACGACAAGGGGTGCTCTGGGATGTAGGCGCCGGCTCCGGTTCGATAGGCTTGGAGGCTGCCCGTCTATTTCCCGAGCTTCAGATTTTTGCTGTTGAACGGGAAGAGGAACAGGTGAAAAACATTCAAAAAAACCGCGAACAATTCCGGGCATGGAATCTCAAGCTGCATCAGGGTAGCGCCCCCGACATCCTGACAGCTCTGCCTGCCCCGGATCGGGTCTTTATCGGAGGCAGCGGCGGACAGCTCCTCACTATCATTGACCATGCGGCAGAAAGGTTGATTCCAGGAGGCAGGATTGTGGTCAATGCAGTTCTCGAAAAGACGGCACAGGACGCACCGGCATACCTCCACGCACTTGGACTGGACGTCACTCTCAGCGAGATCAAGGTTACCCGGCGCAGCTATTCGCAAGCTAAGGATGGAATTCAGCCTATTCAGACCATGCACCCTATTACCATTATTATCGGTCAGAAAAAGAATACGGAACAGGAGAAAACAGATGAGTGTATCTAACCGGGCCCTCGAACCGATTGCCTTTGTCGGGGCGGGACCAGGGGATGTGGAACTGATAACCGTTAAGGGCAGACGACTCCTTGATCATGCGGGATGTATCGTCTATGCCGGCAGTCTGGTCAATCCGGCAATTCTGGCAGGATGCCAGGCCGACATCCATGATTCCGCCGGGATGAATCTTGATGAGATCATTGAGACAATGGCAACTGCCTGGCGCAATGGTCAATCGGTGGTGCGCCTGCACACCGGCGACCCTTCCATCTTCGGGGCCATCAAAGAGCAGATGCAGCGCCTCGATACCCTCGACATCCCCTACATTGTGGTGCCGGGCGTCAGCTCCGCCTTTGGCACTGCCGCTGCCTTGAAGGCAGAACTGACCCTGCCGGAGATCGCCCAGACAGTCATCATCACCAGGCAGGAAGGCAGGACTCCCGTACCGGATCTTGAAAAATTACGACTTCTGGCCACCCATCAGACCACCATGCTCATCTTCCTTTCCGTCTCCATGATTGAAACCGTGGTCCTTGAGCTGATTGCCGGCGGCTATCCTCAAGATACTCCGGTGGCCGTGGTGGAAAAGGCGACCTGGGACAATGAACGGATCGTCAAGGGCACGCTTGCCGACATCGCCGCCAGGATCCGCGAGACCGGAATCTGCAAGACCGCGATCATCTGCGTGGGCCGGGTTTTTGCTGATTTGCCGCTTGCAGCCGTTTCCAAACTCTATGACAAGGAGTTCAGCCATGGCAGCCGATCTGCACAAGGACAAGACTAAAGAATCAACCAGGGGACTGATCGCCGTCTTCACCGGCAACGGCAAAGGCAAGACCACGGCGGCGCTGGGGCTGGCCTTCCGGGCCCTGGGACATGAACATCGGGTCTGTATCATCCAGTTTATCAAGGGAAGCTGGAAGTACGGCGAGCTTGAGGCCGCCACCCGGTTCAAGCCCTTGCTTGACTTCCATGTGATGGGCCGGGGCTTTACCTGGAAGTCCGACGATCTGGAAAAAGACAAGGCCGCAGCCCGTGAGGCCTGGGAGTTTGCCGCCCAGACCATCCACGAAAACAGGCATGAGCTCGTTATCCTCGACGAGCTCACCTATCTATCCCATTACCAGATCATTGAAGAAGAGGAGATCCTTGCCGTTCTCCGCGACAAGCCGGCATCCATGCATATCGCCATCACCGGCCGCTATGCATCTGAGGCCCTGATCCAACTCGCCGATCTGGTCACCGAGATGCGGGAGATCAAGCATCCCTTTCAGGACGGGGTCAAGGCCCAGAAAGGGATGGAGTTCTAATTCCATTTCTAAATCAAGCGTTAACTTTGTCGGCTGCGCTGTGCGGCGCCTCGCCGTACTCATTGTACTGTCTCGTCGCTGCTCGCTTGCCTTCGCGTTTCCATCTTGATTTAAAAATGGAATAAGTCCAATTTGCATTCAAGCCTGCACCTTCGGCACCGCTCGCTCGTCAATGAGTCAACACCCATCCACTGCCTTCTCGGTGTCAATTTGAATGCTTTTTGGAATAAGCAAGGTGCTTTGCCACAGGCCTGGCTCCATCAGCCATTGTTGCAAAGTCCTGAGAAAATCTCCCGCAACACTCGCTCATCAATTTCCACCTTCAGCTGCTCTTCATACTCATCATCATCCGGCCCTGTCTCGATGACCGCCTCCGATTGCCGTCGTTCTTCCGCCTTAATCAAAGGGACAGGCACAGATTTTATTTCATCCTGATAGTCACGGTTGTTTTCTATCCAGCGCTGACCGTCGTCATGACTCCCGATATAGGTAAAGATCAACCGGCTGTCCCTTTTCAGGGCAATGAGGCGGTAGCCGCAGGAAAGATCGTACTTGCGGCAGTCATTGAGGCGCAGTTCTCCGTGGCGGGTCCGTTTGCATTCCGCCTCCTCATGCCGGGGATGAGTCTGCAGATCAGCAAGGATCTGCCGTGCCCGTTCCGCCACTATGCGTTCATGTTTTCCAGCCTTGGCCATGGCCACCAGTCGTTTGGCAAACTTGCGGGTCTGATGAATCTCCAGGGAAACCTTTTCCATGATCACCGCCCTGCCCCGTGCAGAGCGGCCCCCAGGGCGCCGATGATATCAGGCTGCTCCGGCACCAGCACCCGCACCCCCGGCAGTCTTTGCCCAAGCAGCTCTATCATACAGGGGTTTCTCGCCACCCCACCGGAAAAGGCGATTGTTTCGCCATGGCCGAGACGGGCCAGCATCGCCGCCAACCGGTCGGCCACAGAACCATGCACAGCCCTGGCAATGTGATCACGGGGGATGCCCCGGTTTTTCATGGAGATCACCTCGGACTCGGCAAAGACCGTGCACATGGAGTTGATCTGCACCTCCCGGCTGGCGCCAAGTGCAGCTGCACCAAACTCGTCCAGGCTGTAGGCCAGAGAGGCGGCCATAATCTCCAGAAATCGACCGGTGCCGGCGGCACACTTATCATTCATCTGAAAATTCATCACCCGCCCGGCCGCGTCCAGACTGATCACCTTGGAATCCTGGCCGCCCACATCAACAATGGTGGTGCAACCGGGAAAGTGGTTGAAAATTCCGAGTGCATGCGCCTTGATCTCGGTGATCACCGCATCGGCAAAATGCTCGGCCGCTAGATGCCTGCCGTAGCCGGTGGCCACCACCCTCTTTGCCCGCCAGGCGGCAATCATCTTCTCCGCCTGGCGGTGCGGCTCAAAACCGGATGCGGCAATCTGGTGATCAACCAGCTGCTCCCCGTCCCAGACCGCCATCTTGACGGTCCGGGAACCCAGATCAACCCCGATGTACATGGTTACTCCCCAATCTGCTCAAGGAAGGCCTCAATCCGGGTCTGGAGCTGGCCGAGATCCTCAGCGGAATAGTCAGACTCGATAAACAGGTAGGGGATTCCCTCCTGCTCGCAGGCCTTACGAATGCGGATCTCCTCAATATTGTAAGTGTGACAGAATTGAAGTGAATAGTTGATGATGCCCTGGGCCTTGGAGTCACGGAACTCCTTGACAACCTGAGTGATGCGCTCATCATTGGGGGTGAAGCAGGAACAGTCAATTTCCTTGTAACGATCGGTGAGCGCGACGAGCATCCCTTCCATACCGGTGGCGGACTCATCAATGAGATCTTTGAAGTAGCGGGTGCCGATGCACGACTCTTCGTTGACGATCACCGCGCCCGCCCCTTCCACCAGATTATGGATCTTCCAGTTGGGCAGGGCCATAGGGGTACCGGCCAGCATCACCCGGGTGGCGTTTTTCGATGGAATCGCCACTCCGGCCTTGATTCGCTCTTCCAGCTCATCGCAGAGGGCATTGACCTTTTCCGTAAAGCGTACCGGCTCGTCGTAAAAGGCGATTTGTTCGATGAGCAGGCCGTCCTTGCCGGAAATCGGTGTCGGATTATGATGGCGCAACCCATTGAGACGCTGCAGGGCCTTGCGTTTAGAGTTCATGACCTTGATTGCTGCAGCCAGGTCCTCCTCGCTGATGGCCCGCCCCGCCACCTCTTCCACCTTGGTCTTGAAATCCTTGACCTCAGCCAGCCAGAGGTCAATATCCCGCTGCCGTTTAAGCTGGGGAATCTCCATGACATAGGTGGGCACCAGGGTATCGAGGATCTCCCAGCACTTTTTCTTGGCATCACAGGTGGTCTCGCCATAGACGAAATCGACGGCCTGGAAATAGGGACAGATGCGGCCGACCTTAAAGCCGAAGGCGGACTTGACCATGGGGCAGATGTTGCGCGGCAGGATCTTTTCCGCATCCGGCACCGAGCCCTGCGAGCCGCCGCACAGGCCGACACAGATGCCGCCCGCGGCAAGGACGATCTCTTCGGGGATGTAGACACAGAAGGTGCCGATCACCGGCCGCCCTTCGGCCTTGGCCGCCAGCAGCTCCTTGACGCGGCCGCCATGGAGCTCGGCGATCATACTGTCAAAATAAGCCATCCCAGCCGGGCGGTTGACCTGGGAAAGATAGGTCTTTTGATAAGCCTCTCCCAGCATCAGGCGGGCCTTGTCAAAGCGGGGAACGTCCATGTCAAGCTCTGCCCACATCTCAGGGTAGGCCTTTATCTCAAACGGTGTTGTGGTCATTGTTTTCTCCTTTTTTTATTGTTGTGAAATTCTCACGTCAGCAACCGCAGGAACCGCTGGAACAAGAACCCGTTGAACAGGAACCACCACCCAGTCTTTTTTCCGAGCTTACCTTGAAGCCACCGTCTCCACTGCAACCACAACCGGAAGTGGATTTGACATAATCAACCACAATGGCGCCGGTGGTAACGAACATCCCCTCATCAACCAGAAAGGTGATCCCATCTTCCTCAAACACCTTGTCAGAATCTTTTTTGTCATCCAGTCCAAGACTCAGGCTTGTCCCGGAGCAACTGCTCTGTAAGGCCACCCGG
>JAUSAB010000064.1 GCA_030653035.1 Desulfocapsaceae bacterium
CTGGTTACGCGACAACTGCTCGACCTGCACGCCCTCGAATTCATAGCTCCCGCTGGTGGGTGTGTCGAGGCAGCCAAGGATGTTCATCGCGGTGGACTTACCAGAGCCGCTGGGACCCATGATGGCGACAAAGTCGCCGGCATCGATGGCAAGATCAATGCTCTTCAGCGCCTGGAAGGCGGCCTGTCCGGAACCATAGGTCTTGGTTATACCGGACAGCCGGATGATGGCTGTATCAGTCATGACGCGCCGTCCAGTGCCTCGGTGATCACCTGCATGCCGGCCTTGAGTGACCCGCCGGTGATCTCGGTCACACGGCCGTTGGTAGCGCCGGTCTGGACCTCGACAGCCAGGGGCTGGCCGTCCTGCAGCACCCAGACTTTGGGCGTGCCGCCGTTCGCTGTCGCTTCGACCTTCTTCGTCTGGCTCGGCGGCCGCGGTATCAAAGCGCCCACTACACTACCGCTCGATTTTTTCTGCGCGGTATCGGTGGTCGCAGGAGTGAAGCGTAGCGTAGCGTTCGGTACCAGTAGAGCATTCTCGCGTGTGAGCGTGGTGATCTCAGCGGTGCCGGTCATGCCTGGTCGCAGGCTGAGGTCGTCATTGCCTACCTTAAGCACGGCAAGGTAGGAGATAACTCCTTCCTTTTCCTGGGAGCCGAAGCCGACACGGGTGATGACGGCGTCGTACTGGCGACCGGGCCAGGCGTCGACTCCGAAGGTAGCCTTCTGGCCTGCCTCAACCTGGCCGACATCGGCCTCGTCGATATCGACCTGCAGTTCCATTTTCGCCAGATCCTCGGCCAGCGTGAATAGCACAGGCGCCTGGAAGGAGGCGGCGACCGTCTGCCCGGGATCCACCTTGCGCGCCAGAACCACCCCGTCGATGGATGAACGGATGCTGGCCTTGCCTAAGTTGGTCTCGTCCGACTGTAGGCTTGCGCGCGCCTGGGTGACGCTCGCGCGTGCACTGGCTTCGCTCGCCTCGGCGCGCTTCAGGTTGGCTTCAGCGCTGTCCATTTCGCTTTTCGACGGCACCTTTCCGTCGGACAGTTGTGACACTTGGCGGAAGCGAGCCAGCGCGGCGCGCGATTCCGCCACCGTTGCCTGCGCCTGCAGGACTTGCGCCTCGACCGCAGCAAAGTTGGCGCGTGATTTCGCCACCGCGTTCTGGAGCTGGGACAGGTCCAGTCGTGCCAATATCTGTCCCTTTTTCACCTCGTCGTTATCGTCGACGAACACCTGATCGACGATGCCGGACAGTTCACTACCCACCTCCACCTGGTTGGTCGGCTGCAGGTTGCCGGTGGCGGAGACCTTGACCACCAGCTTGCCGACCGTGGCCGCTTCGGTCGTATAGCGCGGCGCGGCCTTGTCCTCGCCGGAGTGCAGCAACAGCCAACCCGCGACAGCAATCACGACCAGCGCACCGGCCAGCAAAAGCCAGCGGCGCGAGAACAGCCCGCCTGGCTTGATGTCGAGAAGTTGCTTCAGGTCGGGGCCCTGCTTGGCTTGCGGTGTGTTGGTTGTGTTCATAGCATTTCCTTGCTGGCCGTACGGGTTTCGGCCTGGGGCGACCAACCGCCGCCCAGTGCCTTGTACAAACTGATGAGTGCCAGTACGCCATCGGCGCGGGTACTGGCGAGGCTGTCCTCGACAGACAGCACGTTGCGTTCGGTGTCAAGTACCGACTGGAAATCGATCAGGCCAGCGCTGTAGCGCTGTTGCGCCAGCTGGGCCGCGTTGCGCGCAGATTCGGCGGCGTTAGTCAGCGCCTTGACACGTTCGCGGTTGCAGGCAAGGGAAACCAGCGCATTTTCTACATCTTGCAGTGCCGTGAGCACGGCTTGTTCGTACATCACGTACGCCTGCTCGAGCACCGCATTCTGGATCTCCACCTGGGCGCGCAGACGTCCGGCATCGAAGATGGGGCCCGTGATACCGGCGAGCAGCGACGACGTGGCGGCGTCGCTGTTACCGAGCGCGCCCATGGTCAGGGCTTCGAGGCCGATCGAGCCCGAGAGATTGAAAGACGGATAGCGCGCCGCTTCGGCCATCCCGACACGGGCGGTTTCCGCCGCCAGGTTACGCTCGGCGGCCCGGACATCTGGGCGCTGTCGTATGGCATCGGCCGGTATGCCGACGGCGATCTGCTCGGGCACAGTCGGGAACTCACCAGCGACGACGAGGCGCAAATGCAACGTTCCCGGTGCCTTGCCGAGCAGGATATCGAGACGATGTTCTGCCTCGGCAAGGCTCGTATCCAAGCTGGGGATCTGGGCACGGGTCTGTTCTCGATTGCTACGTGCCTGTTCCACATCCTGACTGCTGACGAGCCCGGCCTGGGCGCGCCAATCGGTGAGTTGTAGCGTCTCGGACTGGCTGGCGAGGTTGTCTTGGGCAATACCAAGCCGGGTCTGCAAGGTGCGCACCTCGACATAGTTCCTCGCCACTTCGGCTACCAGCGAAACCCGTGCGTCGTGCAGGCTGGTTATGGACGATTCGAGATCGGCGTCAGCCGCCTCAATGCCGCGGCGTATGCCGCCGAACAAATCTAACTCCCAACTGGCATCGAACCCTGCACTGTAAAGTTCTCGCGTTGTACCGCTGCCAGTCTCCTCGCTATTTTGGCTGCGGCTGGCGCTACCGGATGCCGTCACACTGGGAAAGCGTTCGGAGACTGCCACTGCGCGGCGGGCACGTGCCTCGCGCAACCGGGCCTGGGCGCTATGCAGTTCAAGACTGGACTGCAAGGCTTCATCCACCATTTCGGAGAGAAGTGGATCGTTCAGGCTTCGCCACCACTGGCTGAGATCAACTGTCACGGCAGCCGGCGTTTCCGTGTACATATGCTCGATCCGGTTCCAGCCTGTCGGCACATTCACCGCAGGGGGCGCGTAGTCTGGCCCGACCATGGCACAGGACGTGAGGCATAGGGATGCAATAATGATCAGCATGCGACTGAAAGAAGGCGTGGTCATAGGGATGAGCCTCAGCATTTCGACGTTGACGAGCCAGCGAGCTGAACGGCTGGCCTGATCAAAGGAGAGCTGTCTCGGATTGCGGCAATTCCCGCCAAAGCAAAGGTCAACACATGGTCGGTAAAGGCCTCGAAGTCATCAATGATGACCGGCACCTCGATGTCTTTCCTCCTCTGGCTGACCCGTTGGATCAACATCGGATGGACACACATACTGATCATGCAGGTTTCACAGAAGACCACCTGCTGTTCGCTCGCCTCCGGCCCGAGCAGCTCCCTCATCAGCGCCAGGGTTTTTTCCCGCAGGGGGATCAACTCCGACTTCATGACTTCGCCTAACAGGCCGGTGGGATTGACGAACTCCATTTGGGAGATAAAGAAATCCTTGTTGTTTTCGTCGGCAATCCGTTCAATCAAAGCCTTCACCTGGCCCCGTAAACGCTCTTCAGCAGGCGCATCTCCACGTACCCCGCCGTCCTGTGGGTGGGCGGCGATCGATTCGGCAAAGGATTTCCGCCAAGCTTCTTGATAGAGGGCCTCCTTGCTACCGAAGTAGTAATTCACAGCAGAGATATTGGCCTCGGCACTTTTACATATCTCAGCCACCGTCGCATCACGGAACCCCTTTTTGACAAACACATCGCTTGCTGCAGCCAGCAGTTTTCCTCTGGTATCCCCTGATCTCTGTTTTGTCATGATGCCCTCATAATTAAAATGTATATTTTAATTATGAATTTAAAACTTACGTTTTAATATGTCAAGAAAGAATTTCAGATCTTGTTACTAACATGTCTTATTTGCGGCAGCGGTTCAGCTTTAGTTGTGCTAACCTAAAATTGACCATTAACGCGGTGTAGTGCTAACCGAATTTTGACCACCCCCGGCATAGCTTTTTCAGTTAGAATATGATTTCAAATTCTAACTGGAGGAAAGGGTTGACCTTCCCCGCGTCTTCCAGCAGCTCGAGCTTATAGCCCATGCCATAAACCGAATGAATAAACTCCTGATCGGCGTTGCCCGAGGCGATCTTGCGGCGCAGTTTCTTGATATGACTGTCGATGGTCCGGTCCGCCACGACCCGCTCGTCCGGGTAGATGCTGTCCATCAACTGCTGGCGGGTGCAGACCTGCCCGGTCTTTGAGGAAAGAAATTGCAATAATTTGAATTCAACAACGGTGAGCCCCAGGTCGTGACCGTTCAGGGTGGCCAGATAGCGGGCTTGATCCAGCATCAGGCCCGCTATCTGCAAGGGAGCGCCTTCGGTTCGCCTGAGCACCGCCCTGACCCTGGCCACCACCTCACGGGGGCTGAACGGTTTGCAGATATAGTCGTCCGACCCTGACTCCAGCCCCTCGATTCGGTCAATCTCCTCGATCCTGGCGGTGATCATGATAATCGGTACGGCCGAACAGGTGCGGATATCCCGGCAGATCTCCAGTCCATCACGACCGGGCAGCATCAGATCCAGCAGGATCAGGGCGGGCGCATGCTCCCGCACCCAGGGAACCACCACCGCCCCATCAGCAATCCAGAAGGTCTTGAATCCCGCCTGGCGTAGATAATCGCGCAACAGCTCGGCCAGCTTCGGTTCGTCCTCCACGATCAGAATCATCTGCATCATCAACACTCCATCTTCGGAAACTCAACCTGGACCCACAGACCGCCCAAGGGAGAAGAGTGGACCGAGATCCTTCCCTGGTGGGCTTCAACGATATTGCGACAAATAGTCAGACCAAGCCCGGCGCCGCCGGTGGCACGGTTGCGGGAAGACTCCACCCGATAAAGACGCTCAAAGAGCCGCTCCCTGTCTGCCTCTGCAACCCCAGGGGCGGAGTCCTGAAAATCAATGGTCACGGCGCACGCATCGCAACTCATGCTGATGCGGAGCTCTCCTCCCCCATTGGTGTACTTGAGAGAATTGGCAAGCAGATTAGCGAAAAGCTGACGCAGACGTTCGCTATCGCCGAAGACGACAACGGTTTTTTCGGCAGGGAGAGTGGTGTTAAACAGAATGTCCTTTGCTGAAAATTCCGCCTCATGGCTGACGATCGTCTCCTTGAGCAGGCCGCTGATGTCTACTTTTTCCTTCCGGTAACTCAGCGCCCCCAGATCAGACATGGTCAACTGGTAAAGGTCGTCCACCAGGCGAGCGAGACGGAGCGCCTCGCTATGCAGCGATCGAAGCGCCTCGGCGTCGGGCTGACGAATTCCGTCCTGAAGCGCTTCGATCTCACCCCGCAGGATCGCCACCGGTGTGCGTAACTCGTGGGATATATCCGCCACCCATTGCCGACGGGCCTGTTCATTTTTTTCCAGGGTCATGGCCAGACTATTGAAGTTGACGGCCAACTGCCCCAGTTCGTCGGCAGAGGCCACCTCCACCCTGGTGGAAAACGTGCCCGCAGCAAGATGACGTGTCGCCTCTGCCAGACCGCGCAACGGACGAACCATCCGCCTGGAGAGCAGCAGCGAGAGTCCGGCCGCCAGCAGAAGGACAACCCCCGCCACCATCGCAAACGCTAACGACTGTTCCTTGAGAAAACGCTCCTGGTGCGGCTCGGACAGCTCCTTGCGAGGCAACAATCCCAGATAGCCGACAATCTTTCCTTGATGGAGCAACGGCGAGGCCTTGCTGTCCTCAGGGACTTCCACCTGACTGATCAACACCTTTCTGTCCGCGTCGAGGAGAAAGAGACGCTGATCAAAATGATGCGCCAGAGGCGGGTCGGGCGGCGCTCCTTTCTCCATCACGGGGTTCGGGGGATGGCCGTCCGGCCGGGGGCCTGACCGGGCTTGGGGTGGCGGAGGCGGGTCGCCTTCCGGGATGGCCGTCATGACCAGCACATCCCACAGGGCCGGGTCGTTCTCCACAAAGTCCCAGCCGGATTCCGCACGATACCCCTCCGCCAGCGAACCGGCCAGGCGGGAAAATCCGGTCTTTTCCATAGTATCGAGGTAGCGGAGAAATCCCTGCCGCATGCTCCACTGCATGATGATGACCATACTGATAACCGCCATCCCGGCCGCCAGAATGATCGCCAGAAAGAGCCGGTGCGTAATGCTGATCTTCATTGCCTTTTCCTCATGAACCATTGAAAAAATAACCTCAACCTTGGAAGCTCAGAGAACATCCATTACCGTAAACGGGCACAACGAAACATGAAAGACAGACCCGCTCGCCGGCAGGGGCCGTCTCCTACCAAATCGCCAACATTCATTATTTTCCTGTAGAAGCCTGCCCCCGCCGGCGATCAGGTGGCGCGGATACCATGTCGTACACTCTTGTATTTCGATATTCATTTTTACCTTTATCACAAGCAGCGCCATTCACGCATGGGGATTTACCCGGCGCGGGCTCATTTCCTTATTCTTTCCACATTGTTTTCCTACCCGACAGCCGATATGAGCATTAAGGTGCATCACAGGGATGCATCATCAATCTTTCACTGAGGAGGACAAATCATGGTAAGCAGTATTGGCAGCTCAGGCGGTTATGGCATACAGGCCATGCAGCAGCAAATGTTCAAGAAGATAGATGCAGACGGCAATGGCGGGGTCTCTCAGGCCGAATTGAAGACGCTGGCGGAGGACATCAACAGCAAGACCGGCAAGACTCTCAGCGTGGACGACTCATCCTTCACCAGCTACGACTCCGATGGCACAGGGACGTTAAGCGCGGAAGAGTTAATGAGCGCCTTGACAAGCAACGGCTTCGGGCCTCCCAAAGGGGCTGGCGCGGGGGAGATGGGTCCGCCACCCTCGCAGGATCAGGCGGCGACGGCCTATTCCGCCAATACTGACGGGGATTCCCTTACCGCCATGATTACCGACCTGCAGAATCTGCTGCAACAGTTGCAGTCTGAATCCGACACGCAAGACTCGGATACGGCGACGGTTAAAAACGGCAAAAAACGGCCCGAACCGCAGGATTTTTTCAAAAAGGTGGATTCGGACGGCAACGATACCATTTCTCAGGAGGAGTTGCTGACCTTGGCCGAGGAATTACAACAGATGACCGGCCAGACCATCACCGTCAGCGACGATACCTTTACCACCGCCGATAGCGACGGCGACGGCTCGCTGAATGCTGATGAGCTGAAATCTTTTATGGACAAGAGCGGATTCGCCCCCCCGCCTCCACCACCCGGAGAAATGGGGGTGGCAACATCCAGTGACACCTCACAGACCGAATCCAAATCAATTAGCGCCGGGAAATCAAAACAGGAACAGATTGATCTGCTTAAAATCATGCTGGAGCAATTAACCCAGCAGCTCAGCAACACAGAATCAACAACCTCTACTTCTTTGCTCAATATCGCCGCCTAACGCTGAAAAGCATGGCCGTTGACTTCAACTGAGGCAAGCGAGCGGCCGATGCACAATCAAACCCCGGCTGTCTGCCACATGGACAGCCGGACACTGCCTGGTGCGGACCGACGCGATCTGCTTCTTTTCGGTTTCCCGCCCGATCACTACTGTTTTTCAACCTGATCGACGACAGCCGGGAGATAGATATGAAAAACAGCGCCTGCGCCCGGCGTTGACTGCACCGTTATCACCCCGCCGTGTCTCCTGATAATCGCATCGCACAAGGCCAGCCCCAAGCCCATACCCTTCTGGGAACCACGCGCCTTGGTGGAAAAATAGGGATCGCAGATACGGGGCAGGTGCTCGCTGCTGATGCCGCACCCTTGATCCCGGATCGAAATCTTCACATAGTCACCAGGGGCAAGGGTTGGCGGTTTTTCATGATTCGCCGGTTCATTCGTCGCGATTATCCAGAGCTTGCCACCTGATTCCGGGACCGTGGCCTCCATTGCGTTTTGCACCATCTGCTTGATGACATTACGAAATTGAGCGGGATCAACCGAAACCGACCAGAGACTCTCAGCCAGATCAAATTCAATCACCAGACCGGAACCTTCAAGGGTGGCGCTAGCCTCCTCCCGGATAGAGCTTGCCGGTTGGATGACTGTCGGCCGGAAATTTCCGCCGGGTGAAAAGGCGACAAACTGCCTGACCAGCCTGGTCGCCAATCCCGACACCTGCTCGGCCTGTTCCAAAAAAGGAAAAATAACAGGGGGTCAGGTCTTGCAATCCAACAATTGACCCTTTATGATAAATTCATGGCAAGACCCTTGAGAATAGAACTGGCGGGTGGCCTCTACCATGTGACCTCTCGCGGTGATCGGCGCGAGGATATTTTTCTCCGGGAGACGGACCGGCATGTTTGGCTGGAAATCGTCGGGGAGGTGTGTAAAAGGTTTAATTGGACCTGTCATGCCTGGTGTCAGATGACCAACCACTATCATCTTGTGGTGGAGACGGTCGAAGGCAATCTTTCTCAAGGCATGCGACATCTCAATGGGGTGTACACCCAGAAACTCAACCGTACTCATCATAGAGTTGGTCATGTTTTTCAGGGACGATACCGGGCAATCATGGTGGAAAAGGATTCGCACCTCCTGGAATTGATGCGTTATGTGGTACTTAATCCCGTACGGGTTAGAATGGTCAGTGCTGCAGGGGATTGGCCGTGGAGTTCCTATGGCGCCATGGTTGGTATGGCCAGTCGGCCTGACTGGCTACAGACTGACTGGGTGTTGGGACAGTTTGGGAGTACTCACGGCAAGGCTGTGATGGGCTATATGGACTTTGTTTGGGCTGGGGTCGGCCAGCCTAGTGTGTGGGAGTCCTTACGCGGCCAGATTTATCTCGGCTCGGAGGCGTTCGTAGAGCGAATGCAAATGTTAGTCGCGGACCGATCGGCAATGACCGAAATTCCCTACGCCCAACGTCGGCCGCAGGCTAAGCCAATTAAACACTACCGCGATACCATAGCAGATAAAAAATCTGCTATGGTATCGCTGCGTATGCCACCGGCCATGGCACCATAGGAACTCCACCGCCAATCCCCCGCAACACTGACCATTCCGGCCCGCACGGGATTAAGCACCACATACCTCATCAACTCCAGAAGGTGCGAGACCTGACCCTGATCATTCTGGTCCCAATCGTAAACTTGCGGACAGGTGGGGGAATAAATTCTCCCCCACCCGCCTGAAATTCCGGAGGAAAAATCAATACATCATCCCGCCGACATATACCCCTGCCCCAACGAGCAGGTCTTTTGAGGGAACCTTGTAAACATAGGTAACTTTTTTAGAGGGTGAGCTTTTTCCCGGCTTGGGCCACATATAATCCACCCATCCCTGT
>JAUSAB010000072.1 GCA_030653035.1 Desulfocapsaceae bacterium
TTGGTGCCGAAGGTCGGAATCGAACCGACATGGGATTGCTCCCGCGGGATTTTGAGTCCCGTGCGTCTACCAGTTTCACCACTTCGGCAATGAAAGAAGCTAAAACTTAATACAGTCCTTGACATCGTCTGTCAAGAAAAATGGGCTTTCACCCTTATTGCTTGACTGTTTCCTGAAAGATGTTTCGTAAGTTATAAAAATAATCTATTCCTGACCAGACGGCCATGACCAAACTGATATACAGCAGTATCTGCCCTATCTGATGGAGATAGGGAATCGGCAGCACACCAAGAGGGAAAATCAAAAAACTGATCCCGAAGTACTGAAAATTACTCTTAATCTTCCCCATTTGTCCGGCTGACACTACTACCCCGGTCGATGCGGCTAACCCCCTGAATCCAGTAATAATGATCTCACGACAGATAATCAGCAGACAAACCCAAGCTGGAATCCGGCCCATTGGAATAAGCATAATCAGAGCGGTGGCTACAAGCACCTTGTCAGCAAGGGGATCCATCAACTTGCCAAGAGTTGTCTCACTCTTGTATTTTCTGGCAAAATAGCCATCGACAAAGTCCGTAAGCGCGGCAAAGACAAAAACCAAAAAAGTCACCAGTCCAATGGCGGTTGTCTGTTCCACTGAAAACAAAACTATGAGCACAGGAATCAAGGCAAAACGAAGGCCAGTGAATATGTTTGGCAACGTCACCAATTGATCCATTTCTTACCCCCAAACACAGCAACCATCTTGGTTCTCATCTCACTGTCACCAGATCATTCACCCTGATTACCGAGGTTACTGAGACGGGTTGCCGCCCAACGCCCTTATAATCTTTATAATGTTGAAGAACACGCTGAACATATTCCAACGTTTCAGGAATCTGCGGCATCTGATTTGTACGTTTAACCAGATTCGGCCCAGCATTATAAGCAGCGAGACTTAAAGGAATATTTCCGTTAAAAGTATCAAGCATAGTACGGAAATAACGTGTTCCCCCGTCAATATTTGCCCGTGGATCAAAAGAGTTTGACACATTGAGGTCCCTGGCTGTTCCCGGCATGAGCTGCATAAGCCCCTGGGCTCCTTTTTGTGACCTGGCATAGCAATCAAAACCAGACTCCGCCTTAATGATTGCTTTTATAAGTTGAGGATCAACGTTGTAACGATATCCGCTCTGTTGAATATGCTGATCATAAACAACGCTACTTTTGGGAAAATCATGACGACCGCCAACCCGTACCTCGGGCCAATCCCGGCCAGAGGGTTTGCTGATTGCCTTTTCATCGCGCTGATAAAGGCGACACGGGACAGAAGAGGTAGCAGGGACATTGGTATAATAACGTGTTCCCTTACTGTCCACATAAGTGTACATATCAGCCCTGACCGGAGACTGCCCATAAAACAGGATCGCCATCGCTGCCACCAACAACATTCTACCGGCTGTTCCCATTTTTCACCTTATTATGTCTCGTAATTTTTACAACACCTGGCCTGCCGCTATCCATACCACCATGTTTTGCAATTCATTGTGGGACACAAAAATATGACTGACTATCAACTAGACAAATGAATCACTTTTTTCTTTTTTCCCAATCAGCCAGAAACTGGTCAATACCAAGAGTGGTTAAGGGATGTTTTGCCAATTGCTCAATCACTTTGAGTGGGATAGTGGCAATATCAGCGCCTATCATCGCCGCATCCATCACATGAAGTGGACTTCTGACGCTGGCCACAATCACCTCGCTCTGATAATCATAGTTACGATATACCGTCATAATCTCACTGATCAGCTCCATCCCGTGCTGGCCGATATCATCCAGTCTGCCGACAAAAGGGCTGACATAGGTGGCACCTGCCTTGGCAGCCAAAAGTGCTTGAGCTGCTGAAAACACGAGAGTCACATTAGTCTTGATCCCCAGAGCCGTAAGTTGTTTAACGGCCTTCATCCCCTCCATAATCATGGGAATCTTGATCACGATATTGTCACTCAAGGCCGCAAGGACTTTGGCCTCTTTGACCATACCATCCGCCTCAAGACTGACTACCTCAGCGCTGACCGGGCCATCTACCACCTGACATATCTCTTTCAGGATCTCCTCAAATTGCTTGTTTTCCCTGGCAATCAGTGAAGGATTGGTTGTCACGCCATCGACCATCCCCATGGCAACGCCTTTTTTGATCTCATCAATATTGGCGGTATCTATAAAAAACTTCATTAGTTCTCTCCTTTTTCGCTGATAAACCGACTGCAACATGCCTCGCTGCAGAAATAATAGATCTGATTTTCATGCTGCAACCGTATTGCCTGTCCTTTAGGAACAAGGGTGTGACATACAGGATCCTCTACAAGTGCATCGGACACCGGGGGAGAATATTTTTCATCAGACTGTTTGTTGACAGATTTTTTCTTGCCAATTCCCGTAAATAAACGATACCCAATATAGAAAAGAATGGCCAGAATCACCAAGCGTAAAGGACTCACACCATCCCCTCTCTTTCGTTCATCAATCTGTGAAAAGAAAAACCCATAAAGTTATTATAGTCGTCCAAAGATAAATGTCTAATGATTCTTTCCCATAATTAGTATGCAACCTATCCTGATAATTACAGGATAGGTTGCATTACATGGCATGTTCAATCCGGGAGATACCCTGCGCTGGAATTTTTCCCTGCTGAATTTGCATGAGAAGCTGCTGATAAAGGACATCCACCGTCTGTCCGGTCAAGGGATCCTGAAACCAGGGAGCAATCTGGGCAAGCGGGGCAAGAACAAAAAGACGTCTGGCGATATGGGGATGCGGCAGAAGCAGCTCAGGTGAACTGGACACTGTATCTCCGAAATAAAGCAGATCAAGATCAAGAAAACGATCCTGATAGCCTGACGCATGAATATCACGCTGACGTCCATGCTCCGTCTCGACCTGCAACAAGAGATGTAGCAGCTCTAATGGCTCAAGTTCCGTCTCCACCATGCCCACACCATTGGTATAAAGAGACCGGCTGATCATGCCCACAGCCTCAGTTACATACAATGATGAGAATTGGCACGGAGTAACCTTTTTCTCAACGGCCAATCGGTTCCAGGCACTCAAAACAAGCTGCCGACCATTGCCAAGATTTGAGCCAAAACCAATAAAGGCCTGGGTTGTTTTTCCTGCTCTCACATCCTATAGATCTTGCAATCCCAAAACATCAAACATCGAGTACATGCCGGGTTTTTTACCAACAACCCAGGCCGCTGCAGTGGCAGCTCCCTTAGCAAAATTATCCCGACTGTGGGCGCGATGGGTAATCTCAATGCGCTCGCCAGGGCCGGCAAAATAAATGGTGTGCTCGCCGACAATATCTCCAGCCCGGATCGTCTGGATGCCAATCTCTTTTTTTGTCCGCTCCCCAATCATCCCATGACGCGTGTAGACACAGACTTCGGCAAGGTTACGATTCACCCCCGAAGCGGCCATCTCCGCCAGCTTCAGGGCCGTGCCGCTGGGGGCATCTTTTTTCTTATTATGATGGGCTTCGATAATCTCGATATCATAGTCATCACCAAGAATTGCGGCAGTTTTTGCAGCCAGTTTAAATAGGACATTGACGCCAACGGCCATGTTCGGGGCCTGGACACAAGGGAAATGTTGGCTGAGGCAGGCCAACTCTTCCAGCTCTTCCGCTGTCAGTCCGGTTGTGCCAATAACCATAGCCTTATTATACCGTGCGGCCAGACGGGCAAATTCCATGGTGGCCTTATGAAAGGTAAAATCAATGAGGACATCACCCTGTTCAATCACTGCCTCCAGACCTTCAGCAATAGAAACTCCTGCCCGTCCCCAGCCGGCAAGCTCTCCCGGATCACGGCCAATGGCTGGGCTACCGACAGCCTCAAAGGCCGCGGCATACTGTAAACCAGGGTGCTCCTGCACCATATATCCTACTCGCTGCCCCATGCGACCGGAGGCCCCGGCGATAATAACGTTGATCATTCTTTTTTCCTTTTCTCTAAATAAAGCACACTCATTGCAGCAGTCTGCCTTGCTGGCAAGGCCCCTTATATCAATCCCGCATCTTTCATTGCCGCAGTCAATTTAACAAGGGCCGCATCATCAATGGCTGACAATGGCAACCGGGGCAGACCTTCTTTTATCTTGCCCATCAACTCAACCCCCTTCTTGGCAGGCACAGGATTGGGCGCACAAAACATCGCATTCATGAGTGGAAAGAGACGATAATGAATCTTGTTGGCCTTTTTCAGGTCTCCAGCCAATGAGGCCTCCATCAAATCAGCCATCCCTTTGGGATCAACATTGGAGGTCACAGAAATAACCCCCTTGCCGCCAATAAAGACCGTGGGCATAGAGGTAAAGTCATCACCAGAGAGCACAATAAACTTGGGAGGACAAAGACGGATGACATCACTGATCTGCTGCAGACTTCCGCAGGCCTCTTTAATCCCGATAATATTTTTAACCTTGGCAAGACGCGCCACTGTTTCCGGCAACATATTGATGGCTGTCCGCCCAGGAACATTATACAAAAACATCGGGATCTTCACGCTCTCTGCTATGGTCTTGAAATGCTGGAACAATCCCTCTTGGCTGGGTTTGTTGTAATATGGAGTTACGGAAAGAACCGCATCGGCGCCACTTGCCTTGGCGCTCTCGGTGAGTTCAATCGCTTCCTTGGTGTTATTGGCGCCGGTTCCGGCAATAACCGGAACCCGCCCACGAACGGTCTTGACTGTCAGCTCAATCACCCGCTTATGCTCATCAAAATCCAAAGTGGCCGATTCACCCGTTGTTCCACAAGGAACAATACCATGGGTGCCATTGGCTATCTGAAATTCAATAAGATCCACTAAACCCTGTTCATCTACTTTTCCATCAATAAACGGGGTGACAATGGCGACGCTGGCACCGTAATACTTTTTCATAATATCCTCTCCTGATATGGCTTTTGTGGCCGAAATATATTTTTCAAACGACTCAGAGCAATGCCTCAGTCGTCAATTTTCCTTCATAAATAATGCGAGCGGGACCCTGGAGAAAAACATTCTCCGCTTGCAGCCCATGCTGTCCATTGTGTAGATCAAACAAAACAATCAGCCGTTCACCACCTGAAGTAATCACAGTCACGGGTGAAGAGGCCAAGCCGCTAGTGGCGGCAAAAAGCGCGGAGGCCACAGCTCCTGTGCCACAAGCCATGGTTTCATCCTCCACCCCGCGCTCATAGGTCCGAACACGAATAGTATTCTCCGCCAGTTTCTGCACAAAATTCACATTGGTACCAGCAGGCTGGAACAGGGGATGAAAACGAACAACCTTTCCCCACTCCTGAACGGGAACGCTCTCTTCTTCGTCCATAAAAAGCACGGCATGGGGTACTCCGCTGTTCACAAAGGACAGGTTTTTTTCCTGGCCAGCAAGGATGACCGATAAATTTGTCCTGAAATCACAGGGTGCTGTCATCCGCAGACGCACGGTTTCGTCATCACCTGTGTCATTACTGCAAATCTCGGCCTCGATGATCCCCGCCAGGGTCTCAAAAGACATACGAGAACCGGCGATCCCTTTGGTATAGGCAAAACGGGCCGCGCAACGGGCCCCATTACCGCACATCTCGGCCACAGAGCCATCACCGTTATAAAAACGCCAGCGAAAATCAGCAACAGCAGAATTCTCAATAAGAATCAGACCGTCGGCCCCCACGGAAAACATACGGCGGCACACTCGTTTCGCAAACCCTGCCTGTTCTGCCTCGGGAATCATCGCAACCCGATGATCAATGACAATAAAATCATTGCCCGCACCGCTCATCTTGGTAAAGGGAACCGGAAAATCAATGGCCATATTCCTTACTCCGCACCACCTGGAATAGTCTCACCCTGAACAAGAGACGCCAAGGTCTCCCGCTGACGGATCAGCGCGTAACTCCCGCCATCCACCAAGACCTCAGCCACCCTGGGTCGTGAGTTGTAGTTGGACGACATGCTGAATCCATAGGCCCCGGCGCTCATCACCGCCAGGAGATCACCCTGCTCCACCTGGGGCAGTTCCCGGTCTTTGGCCAGGAAATCTCCAGTCTCACAGATCGGGCCGACAATATCTACCACCTCTCGCTCCGCCTGTTTGTCGTGCACAGGCACAATGGAATGATAGGCACCATAGAGACTAGGACGGGCCAAGTCATTCATGGCCGCATCCACCACCACAAATTTCTTCACCTGGTCAACACCCCGATTGCTCTTGGTATATTGCACCTCGGTCACCAGGATAGCCGCATTGCCGACAATGACCCGTCCCGGTTCAAGGATCAGGGTGGCATGCACCCCCTGCAACTCTTCCATGATCGCTGCCGCATACTCCTGGGGATGGGGCGGTTGTTCCTCATCATAGGTAATCCCGACACCGCCGCCCAGATCGATAAATTCAATGGCAATCCCCTTGGCCGCAAGTCGTTCCACCAAACCCTTCACCTTCCGCAACGACTCAATAAAAGGTGAAATCAGGGTCAACTGCGAACCGATATGGCAACTCACCCCTTTGACCGCGATATTCTCCATGGCCATGGCTCGTACATAGAGGTCAAGGGCCGCATCAATGGGAATACCAAATTTATTTTTGGCCAGCCCTGTGGAGATATAGGCATGGGTCTTCGGGTCGACATCAGGATTAACGCGAAAGGAGACCGGGGCATGCACTCCGATAGAGGCCGCAACCTGTTGCAGACGTTCAAGCTCCTGGCCGGATTCCACATTAAAAAGCAGAATGGCTGATTCGAGGGCATAACGCAATTCCTGTTCGGTTTTACCCACGCCTGAATAGATGATCCGTTTGGGGTCAACCCCAGCCTTGAGGGCCCGGTACAGTTCTCCACCGGAGACGATATCAGCGCCACCGCCAAGGCCGGCAAAAAGATTGAGGATCCCAATATTGGAACAGGCCTTGACCGCAAAACAGGTCAGATGCTCAATACCGGCAAAGGCAGAATCAAAGGCCTGAAAATGGCGAGTCAAGGTCGCCTTGGAATAGAGATAAAAAGGAGTTCCCACTTCCCTGGCAATGTCTGCCACCGCCACCTGCTCACAGAAAAGCTCCCCGTTTTTTGACACAAAATGATTCAAAACAACCTCGAAAAAGTAAAAGACAATACTTATAAAGCGGTTTGCTTAATGGCGAACTGTTGCCTCGGCCGAAGGCTTGCTCTCGTTGGCTGGCTTCATCCGGTCATAGGCCGTGACAGAATAATAAAACTGACCATCGGCGGACACAGTATTATCCTCGTAAATGGTATAAATCGCCTCAACATCGCCAATACGCTCTTTCTTCTTCTGATCAGCAGCACGACGATAGATATGATAGCCTTGGAGGTCATTTGCCGAGGAATTTTCCCAGAAGACTTTGAACCCGTTGACAGTGGAAACAACGGTCACCCCTGTTGGCGCCTCGGGCGGAGTCAAATCAACGGGCACCGCCGTTGTCACCTCGCTCATACCACCGCCAACTGCATTGCCATCAACCTGCAGGACAGACTGGATCTTGTAAAAATATTTCTGACCATTCTGCGCCGAACTATCAGTATAATTTGGTTCCTTGCCCGCCGCCCCAACCTCTGCAAAGGCCTTGCCATCAAGACTTCTTAACACCTGGTACAGTACCGGCAGATCAAGCTGCTGGCCATCCATCAACTGGGTTGCCGGTTGCCATTGCAGACGAACAGAGCGATCTCCGCCGGTAGCCTGTAAACCCTCCGGTGCTTTGGCCGGCATATGCCAAACAAAGGTAATGATATTGGAATCAGCACTTGCCGCCCACCAACTGGTACGCGAACGTACCTTGAAGAAATACTTCTCACCCGAACGCAAGAGAGCGCTTTCATACGTCCCTTTCCGTCTCCCATCCTTACTGATCATACCACCTGGGACAACAATGGGTTCCCCAAAAGGAATAGGACAAGTGGCGCAATAACTGTCAAGAGAGACGACTGCCCGATAGACCTCAAAGGAAGCGACATCAGTAAGATCCGTCTCTTTGATGGTCTCAACCGGATATGACCAGGTCAGGACAACACCCTTTTCGTCCACAGAATAACGCAGGTCCTCAATGGCTTTCGGCACAATATTTTCAGGAGGCACTGGCAAGGTTTTATATCCACAGCCCCCAAAAAACAACGTCCCAACAAGCAACAATGTCCCGGCGTAGTGTGCTCGATTTGCCCAAAAAGCAATTTTCATAATTTTATCCCCATGTTATGTTCAGCCAGACCAAGAGCCTCTTCCACACGCTGCATAGCTGTCCCGCCAGCTGAGATACGGCTGTTGACAGAACCTTGCACGCTCAACACCTCAAACACATCTTTTCCGATCACTGGAGAGAACTTCCTCATATCATTCAAATTCAAATCTGTAAGTTCACAACCCTTATCAACACAAAACGCGACAGCCCGACCCACAATACCATGGGCCTCTCGGAAGGGAACATTCTTCAAGACCAGATAATCAGCAAGATCAGTGGCGGTCATGAAACCAGTCCTGGTCGCCTCTTCCATGCGCTGGGTGTTGAAACCAAGATTGGCCAACAGCTCAGCCATAATGGCAAGCGATGCCGAGACCGTATCCACCACATCAAAAACCGGTTCCTTATCTTCCTGCAGATCACGGTTATAGGTAAGAGGCAAACCTTTCAACAGGGTGCAAAGGGCCATGAGGCTGCCAATCACCCGCCCGGCCTTGCCCCGAATCAGCTCAGGGATATCCGGGTTTTTTTTCTGCGGCATGATCGATGAGCCGGTACAGAATCGATCGGCAATATCAACAAAAGAAAATTCCTGAGTAGACCAAAGCACCAATTCTTCGGAGAGCCGGGAAAGATGGAGCTGAATCAGGGTACAGCAACTGACAAACTCGATGGCAAAATCCCTATCACCCGTGGTATCCATGGAGTTAGCGGTAATCCCGGCAAATCCAAGAAGGTCAGCCACCTGCTGCCGATCAATGGGCAGACCGGTTCCGGCCAAGGCCGCGGCGCCTAGGGGCATGATATTGATTCGTTTCCGGCAATCAGCCAAACGTTCTCTATCTCGACCAAACATCTCATAATAGGCCAGCATATGGTGCGAGATCAGCACCGGTTGGGCCCGTTGCAGATGGGTGTAGCCGGGCATTACCTGTCCCAGATATTTCCTGGCCAGGACCACAAAGGCCCGCCGCGTGGCATCAAGCAACTCCGTAAGACGATCACACTGATCCCGCAGATAGAGGCGCAGGTCGAGTGCAATCTGATCATTACGGCTGCGGGCGCTGTGCAGTCTGGCACCGGCTGCGCCAACACGATCCACCAGGGCCTTTTCGATATTCATGTGAATATCTTCCAGATCCTGCCGGAATTCAAAGGTACCGGCCTCAATTTCAGCCTCAATAGCGGCAAGCCCTGACATAATGGCAGCAAGCTCTTCACGAGACAACAGCCCATGAGAGGCCAACATGGTCGCGTGCGCCCGGCTGCCGACAATATCGTATTTATACAACCGGGAATCATAGTGGATAGAAGCGGTAAAAGCCTCAACCGAGGCAGCCGTAGCCCCCTCAAAACGCCCACCCCACAGTTTCTTTGACATGGAAAAACCTTTTTTCTATCTTTTCTGCATGGCTTGAATCCGCAGACGCAGGCCATTAAGACGGATAAAGCCGCCGGCGTCGGCCTGATTATAGACCTGATCTTCCTCGAAAGTGGCAAAACTCTCCTGGTACAACGACTGGCCGGACTTGCGGCCGACCGGGATACAGTTCCCCTTATACAACTTCAGACGCACGGTACCGTTCACCGTTTTCTGGGTGGCATCCATGGTGGTCTGCAGCAGTTCCCGCTCCGGTGAGAACCAGAAGCCGTTATAGATCAGTTCGGCATAGCGCGCCACCAGGGAATCCCTGATCCGCATCACCTCCCGATCCATGGTGATGGTCTCAAGGTCTCGGTGCGCCGCGCGCAGGATGGTGCCGCCCGGGGTCTCATAGACACCATGGGACTTCATCCCCACAAAACGATTTTCCACCAGATCGAGACGGCCGATACCATTGGCCCCGCCAAGGGTGTTCAACCTCATGAACAAGGGCAGGGGATCCATCTTCACCCCGTCGACTGCCACCGGATCACCGTTTGCAAAATCAATCTCCAGATAGGTGGGAACATCCGGCGCCTTTTCCGGGGAAACCGTCAGTTTAAACATGGCCTCATCGGGTTCATTCCACGGGTCTTCCAGGATTCCCCCCTCAAAGCTGATATGCAGAAGATTTTCATCTGAGCTGTAGGGTTTTTCTTTGGTCACCGGCACCGGGATGCTATGCTCTTTGGCATACTCCACCAGTTTCTTCCGGGAATTCAGATCCCAGATCCGCCAGGGGGCAATAATGGTCAAACTGGGATCAATCCCCAGATAGGCCAGCTCAAAACGCACCTGATCATTACCCTTGCCGGTTGCGCCGTGGCTGACTGCATCCGCGCCCTCAGCATGGGCAATACGTACCTGCTCTTTAGCAATAATCGGCCGCGCCAGCGAGGTCCCCAGCAGATACGAGCCCTCATAGATGGCATTGGAACGAAAGGCGGGAAAGATATAGTCTTCAACAAATTCTTTCTTCAGATCAGAGATAATGACCTTTTCGGCGCCAGTGGCCAGCCCTTTGGCGCACACCGCATCCCAATCTTCTTCCTGACCCACGTCGGCGGCATAAGCGACAATAGGACACTGATATTCCTGGGACAGCCATTTCAATATCACCGAGGTATCAAGTCCGCCGGAGTATGCCAGCACAATCTTCTTTACATCCGCCATCTTCATCCTCCGATCAATTTCTCAAGAATCGCTTTATGCATGTGCATCTTATTTTCTGCCTGGTCAAAGGCCACGCAACGATCTGACTCCAGAACCTCTTCCGTTATCTCTTCGCCACGATGCGCCGGTAGACAATGCAGGACAATGGCATGGCTTGGGGCCTTGGCCAAGAGGGCGGCATTGATCTGATAGCCACGGAACGCCGCCAGACGCACGTCCTCTTGGCCCTCCTGACCCATGGAAGTCCAGACATCGACATTAATCGCATCGGCCTCAGCCACGGCCTGTTCCGGGCTGTGAACCAGGACAATGGGTTTTGCCGCATTCCTGCGCCCCTTTTGCAGAATCTCGGGATCAGGGCCATACCCCTCAGGACAGGCCAGAATCAGTTCAAAACCAAGGAGTTCAGCGGCCTGAATCCAGGAATTAGCCACATTATTGCCATCACCGACCCAGGCAATCTTCAGGTTTTCAATTGCCCCCTTTTTCTCAATCACCGTCATGATATCACTGAGGATCTGGCAGGGATGATGCAGGTCAGTCAGGGCGTTGATCACAGGCACTGATGAATAGCAGGCCAGCTCATCCACCACATTCTGGCCAAACGTCCGCACCACCATACCATCAACATAACGGGCCATGACCCGGGCCATGTCTTTCAGGGGCTCAGAACGGGCCAGCTGGGTATCCCGGCCAGAAAGAAAGATCACCCGCCCACCCAGACCATACATGGCGGCCTCAAAAGAAACTCTGGTCCGCGTGGACGGTTTCTCAAAAATCAGGCCAATAGTTTTTCCGGTAAGCTGACGATGCGCTACTCCGGCCTGACGTTCTTTTTTCAGCTCCAGGGCCCGTTCAATAAAAAAACCCAGCTCTTCCTTTGTACAATCCTGTAATGACCGCAGATGCCTTAACATGGGAATCCATCTCTATGCCAGACAGGAAGTTCTTTTCCTGCCAAATTTGCTCTACCCCCAAGCCCAATGCTTATTTATCAAGGGAAAAGACAATATCTACAAAAAAAAAGTTGATTTGCAAAGAAATTTCCCACTCTCTGCACATTGAGCCCTTATATCTCCTCCAAAACCTCTGCCAAGAGCTGAATCATCTGGTCGATCTCCTCCCGGCTGACAATCAGTGGCGGTAAAAAACGCAAGGCCACATTCCCGGCAAAATTGATCAGACAACCCTTTTCAAACATCTTGGTAACAATAGACCCGCCTTTTTCTACCCCAGCCTCGGTCAACACCAGACCCTGAATGAGTCCAAGCCCACGAACCTCAGTCGCAAGAGCTGGAAATCTGGCAGCTAAGAGCTGTAACTGCTCGTGAAGATATTCCCCCTTGGCGCGCACTTCAGCCAGAAAACCATCCGCAATCATTATCTTCATAGTGGCCACTGCCGCGGCCGAGGCCACCGGATTGCCGCCAAAGGTGGAGGCATGACTACCTGGGGTAAAGGCGGCAGCTATCCTGTTTGTTGTTACCATGGCCCCGATGGGCAGTCCGTTGCCAAGGGCCTTGGCAAGAGTCATAATATCCGGCACGATCCCCAGTTGCTCATAGGCAAACAAAGTTCCGGTACGCCCCATACCTGTCTGGATCTCATCAAAGATCAGCAACAAGTTATATTTATCACAGAGACGTCGCAAACCTTGCAGGTACTCGCGATCAAGAGGCCGCACCCCACCTTCTCCCTGCAAAGGCTCACAGAGAATAGCGCAAGTCTGATCGGTGATCATGGACTCAAGTACGATCAAATTACCAAAAGGGGCATGGGCAAAGCCCTCGGGCATAGGCTCAAACCCTTTTTGAAATTTGGCCTGACCGGTGGCGGCAACCGTGGCCAAGGTCCGACCATGGAATGATCCCGCCAGAGAAATAATTTCGTACCGGTTCTCTCCACCCCAAATCCGGGCCAGCTTGATGGCCGCCTCATTGGCCTCAGCCCCGCTGTTGGCAAGAAAGACCCGATCGGCAAAGGAGTGGGCTGTAAGCAGCTCGGCAAGCTCGGTCTGCGGTTCGGTATAATAGAGATTGGAGACATGCATAAGCTCGCCTGCCTGCCTGCAGATGGCCGCAGTTACTGCCGGATGGCAATGACCAAGGCCACAAACGGCAATTCCTGCCAAAAAATCAAGATATTCCTTGCCTTCAGCATCGGTCAATCGGCAGCCAAAACCCTTGACCATGGCCGCCGGATACCGGGTATAGGTTCCTATGAACACCTGATCACTCCTTGCCGCCAACTCCTTATTTGCACTTCCCATCACACAATCTCCGTCCCGACACCCTCATGGGTAAACATCTCCAGCAAAATGGCATGCTCAACTCGGCCATCAATAATATGAGCCTTGGTAACTCCATGTGCCAGTGCGTCTCCACAACAGCGCACCTTGGGAATCATGCCGCCAACAATGGTCTCGTTATCGATCAGAAACTCAATCTCCGCGCTGAGCAGGGAATGGATAAGCTCCCCCTGACGATCCTTAACTCCCGCCACATCTGTAAGCAGGATCAACTTGGCCGCCTTTAATTCGGCAGCGATTGCCCCAGCCACAAGATCGGCATTAATATTAAAGGCAGCTCCATCCGCACCCACACCCACCGGGGCGATCACCGGAATAAAATCATCTCGCTCCAAGGTCCTGAGAACCTCGGCATTGATGCGCGTCACCCGGCCCACCCGGCCCAGATCTATGAGTTCGGGCGGCGCATTTTCCAGAGCAGCTGCATCAGCCTTCTTGCTGACCTGGAGCTTTTCAGCACACACCAGATCACCATCCCGTCCGGAAAGACCAACGGCCCTGCCGCCGCAATGATTGATATTGCCGACAATCTCCTTATTAACCTTGCCCACCAGTACCATCTCCACCACATCCATGGTCTCACCATCAGTTACCCGCATACCTTGGACATAACTGGGCTTGATCTGCAAGCGATCCAGCAGAAGATTGATCTGCGGCCCACCGCCATGAACGATCACGGGATTGATACCGATATGTTTCATCAGGATCACATCAAGGGCAAACTGTTTTTTGAGATTTTCATCAACCATGGCATGACCACCATACTTGATCACCACCGTCTTATGACGAAACGTCTGCATATAGGGTAAAGACTCGATGAGCACCTTGGCCCGCTCAATGCTTTCTTTCATTGTTTCCATCCTGTATTTGTAAAAACGCTACACCAATTATCAATACATCATTAACTGGTTATGAGACTTAAAAGCCCCACAGCAATGATGCTTCGATCCATCCTTCCAGTCCAGATTCATGCTTAACTTTAACCCACCCTTTCTCTTGTCTTTGTTTTTCAAAGACCACACCATAATACGCTTGACCAATGACATCATATTTAGCCCCAGGGCCACGACGTATGCTGATTTTTTTATTTTTCCCTTTGTTCACTTTGACAATGGCATGGGGTTCTTTGTTCAGCATTGAAGCGTTTATCCACCCACTATCTTTCTCAAAATCCTGGATCTTGAGCCATTTCCCTTTTTGAGAGAGAATTTTTACCGGGAAGCCATTCCCATACTCCCACTTCACACTATAATTTTCACCTGGGCCGGTTCGCAGATCAACCTTTTCACCGTTTGTACTTCTCATTTCTGCAAATGAAGATGTACAGACAAGGAAAACAAGGATACTTGTCATGAAAACTGTAGATTTTATTGGGGCTAACATTGCTCTATTTTGAGACTTCTTGGTTTTTTGGGAGACAGCGAAAAGGGCAGCCCCGCACATTGAAGAGAGATGGCCTCAAACCGACAGGCCTCAGTCATACAACGCATACACAGAATGCACTCAGCGCTATTCACGTTTTTATTGAATTGTATATCCATGGGGCACACCTGCAGACAGACCCCACAATCAGTGCAATGCTGTTTATTAAGATGAAGTTGAAACAAACTGATTTTATTGAACATTCCGTAAAAAGCACCCAATGGGCAGGTAGTTTTACAGAATGGACGGCTGGAGAAAAGACTCCAGATAAGAAACCAAAACATCCAAAAAAGTTTATTATAAAACAGATATCCTAGAGTTGCCCGGAGATCGGGTTGAAGCACGAGCATGGGAATACCTGCTTCTATGGTGCCCGCTGGACAAAGAAATTTACAAAACCAAGGTTTACCCATTCCCCATTGATCCGTGAATATCAACGGAAAAAGGATAACAAAAAAGAGTAACATAACATATTTAATATATCTTAAAACTCGTGGTACTTGAAATTTTCTCCAGGTAGGAATTTTGTAAAGCAACTCTTGCAAAAGACCAAAGGGACAAAGCCAACCACAAGTGAATCTCCCTGTCAATGCTGCTATTATACCAATACTTCCAAATACATATGAGCCAAAATAATAGGAACCTGTTTCAATTGAGAAGCGCACTCCCAACAACAACTGTTGAATGGCACCAAGGGGGCAGTAAGTGGTTGACGCTGGACAGGAGTAACAATTTAAACCTGGTGAACAGAGTGTTTTTAATGGCCCCTGATATATATTTTTAGTCCATGGAAAGAGGAAATATCCATTGCTGATTAACGTAAAGATGAGTTGTAAAAATTTTCTAATAGTTTCCATGCGATTATTACAACTTGAGACATTGCAAAAAATGGTGAATAATTTTTATATCTTGCAAGACAATCAACGATCAACCTATGCCTATACAATCCAGACAGATATTCCAGGATTGTTCCAAAACTCTCTGTGGCTCATTCGTGGCAATTCCAACCATAAAGAGAATAAGAAAAAGCGTGAGCGGGATGAAACGAACCAATATTTTGGAATATTTTTTAGTCATGATTGGTTATTAATTCCGACTCGGCAGATCTGCCGATAACAGACTGAATCTTGTCTCCAATTTTTATCTTCTTATCTCTACGATCATCAATAGTGATTTGAGTTACCACCCTTACAGCTCCTTCTTCAAAAGGGGTTTCATAGAGAGCTATAACCAGTTGCAGCAGTTCTGTCGCCTCGCCCTCAATTAACGTGCCCATATCATTAAGCACAAAGGTGGCACCCATAGCTGACAGACGTTTCTGGATACTTAAAATGTAATCACCAAGATTGGGCGTTGGGGTGCCTATTGGTATTATAGTGAGTTGTAATATAGCCATTATTTTGTATTTTTTCAAATAGTTGTTTGTTTGGAGACGATTAAGTCAACCACCCTTTCCAGATCATCCAACGAATAATAGTCAATTTCAATCTTACCGCGACTTCCATTTTGGGAAATGGCTACCTTTGATTGCAAGATGTTAGTGAGCTTATCTGTCAAGGTTGCACAATAAGACTGTGGAATTTCAGCAAGATGCCCCCCTTGCTTAGCTATTATTGATGCCTTTCCAGTCCCAGTTGTTTTTTGGATACTCTTCTCTGTTTGTCGTACAGAGAGGTTTTTTCGGATAATTTGGTTCCGCAGCTCTTGCAATTCAGAAGGGCTGTCAAGAATTCGCAAGAGAACTCTTGCGTGTCCCTCGGTCAAACTTCCTTGTTCCAAATCATTTTTAATGTACGGAGGAAGTTGGAGCAATCTCAATATATTTGTTATTGTTGAGCGTTTTTTTCCAACCCTTTGTGCTGCCTGTTCCTGAGTGTAATTAAATTTTTCTATAAGTTTATTATAGGCTTCTGCTTCTTCAATAACATTCAGGTCTTTTCGTTGAATGTTCTCAATAAGTGCCAATTCCAACAAAGAGTCATCGCTTTCAACAGTACGGATGACAACTGGCACTTTTTTTAATCCTGCCCGTTGCGACGCCCTTAGTCTTCGCTCACCAGCAATAAGTTGATACGATCCATCTGATTGCGTTGTTACGATAAGAGGTTGAATAACTCCATGTTCTGTAATTGATTGCGTGAGTTCATCCAACCCTTCCTCAGAAAAATAATGCCTTGGTTGATGTTGATTGGGGACAATTTTTTCAATATCACACTCAAAATACTTTTCATCCTCTTCATCTGCAAAAAGGAGCCCGACACCCTGTCCTAAGCCAGTTTTTTTTACTGACATAATTATGACCTCTGCTGTTTAAGAAATTCACTGGCCAGGTTCATATAAGCCGTCGCCCCACTTGAACGGATATCGTATTCAAGAATGGTTTGACCATGACTTGGACATTCACTGAGCCGGACATTTCGAGGAATCACAGTCTTAAAAACCTGATTGCCAAAGTGTTTGGCGACCTCATCTGCAACCTGATAAGTCAGTTTGTTGCGTTTATCGTACATAGTAAGCAAAAGACCTTCAATAAAAAGCTCTTTATTGAAGACTTTTTTGACAGAGCGGATGGTTTTAACAAGCTGATCAAGGCCCTCCAGGGCATAGTATTCACATTGCAATGGAATGAGCACGGAATGTGCGGCTGTCAAGCCATTGACGGTGAGCAAGCCTAGCGATGGCGGACAATCAATCAAGATATAGTCAAAGTCGTCACTGACTGTCAAAAGCAGTTTCTGTAAACTGAACTCCCTCTTTTCCATGGAGACAAGCTCTATCTCAGCAGCCACAAGGTCTATATTTGAAGGCGCAAGGGACAGATTGCTCACCTTTGTCTTTACAAGGATATCAGACAAGGGAACTCCTCCGGTATAGCTATGATAGAGGTGCCGCTCAAGAGATCTCGCATGTACCCCCAATCCACTTGAGGCATTACCCTGGGGATCCGAATCGACAAGAAGCACTCTTTTTCTCTTTTTAGCCAATGCCGCCGCCAAATTTACCGCCGAAGTTGTTTTCCCCACACCTCCTTTTTGATTAGCAATCGCGATTACTTTGGCCTTATTTTTTTGTTTCATTTTTCCTCCGAGGCCTTTGCACAACCTCCTGCTATTATGATCTACCATTAACCCCACTGTAGGTTTCACCCATTGATTAAAAATCAACAAAATTTTCTCGCATCACACCATGTGTGGCTATTACCGAAATACTCTGCTCGCTCAAAAAAAAGCAACAACTCGCCGCATTCGCAGAAGACATCCATAAAAAAGTGATCCACCACGGGTCCGCGCCCCCAAAGGAACCACAATGATGCCGAAAACACCACGTAAACCCTGGACGCCAACACGACCATCGAGACACAAAGTGTGTTTGACAGAAATGGAGAAACAAATCCACCTTAAACCCAATGAGATAGAATTACAACCTGATCACACACATGAAGAGAAGTTATTAGGTTTATCCCGAAAACCGAGACAGAAGACAGGACAGAAAAGAAACTGCCAGAGTTGAATTTCTTGCAAATCAACCAACAATACAAGCGCCAGCGACACAACCAAACAACCCTTGCCACACTAACAGCAAACACAAGACTCGGCGCACACAGAATCAAGCTACTTTGGCCCAAACCCAGAACCATCTCCGGCAACCCTCCCCTAAGGCAACTGACCCCCGCAGGCCTCACCTTCCTTTTTTTCAACACTATATATCGAGAGCCATCTCTGCTCATTCTCTCTTGCACTCAATGTTTCACGTGAAACTATTTTTGCTTGACTGGCCCAAGCCGAATAACACTAATCGACAATTAACAGTCAAAAAACTTTTTTTCATTTATAATTTTCACAAACACATCCTCCGCTGAACAACAGAGCATCAAGAGAACCAATTGATATATGCTTGCGATATGCATATCACCCTCGAATCTTTCGAGAGCACCACTTGAGCATCGTTACGCGGAGTGCAGTTTCATATTTTACCTATAAGATCAGTAGGTTAGCGCTGGCCTTGAGAAAGCATCTATTCAAGCTTCATCTTTGATGTTCGCAACAAGGCCATTTCCACAGAAGAATCGCATCCATGATCTCCGCCCCCCTTTTGCATGAGAGCAAGCACTCGACTGGCAAGCACCTTCCCAAGTTGCACTCCCTCCTGGTCAAACGAGTTGATATTCCAGCAGAAGCCCTGGAAAACGATTTTGGCCTCATACAGTGCAAGAAGTGCCCCCATGGCCTTGGGAGTCAGCCTGTCGGCAAGCAGAATCAAGTTGGGACGATTTCCAGTGAACCTCTTGTTCGGATTCTCATTATCCTGACCCCTGGCCATGGCTAGAGACTGGGCCAAAAGATTCGCCACAAGTTTCTGTTGGGACGAACTCCCTTCAATTTCAAGATCCTCACAGTACTGACTCTGGCGAAAACCAATGAATTCAACCGGCACAATTTCCGTACCCTGATGCAGCAATTGATAAAATGCGTGCTGGCCATTTGTCCCTGGCTCACCCCAGAGGATCGGGCCGGTCATAAGATGCACAGACTCTCCATATCGCGATACAGACTTGCCATTGGATTCCATATCGCACTGTTGAAGGTGGGCGGCAAATCTATGCAAGGCCTGACTGTAAGATAGGACGGCGACAGTCGAGGCCCCGAGAAAATTATGGTTCCAGACCCCTAACATCGCCAGTAAGAGAGGAAGATTCTGCCGCAGTTTTGGCTCTTCAGCTGCCTCATCCATCAATGAGGCGCCTTCAAGAAACTCGAGCACCAACTCATATCCCAAGGCAAAACCGAGCATGACAACTCCAACCATTGAGGTTAGGCTGTATCGGCCACCGATAGAATCAAACATATAAAAAGAGCGGAGATACCTGGTCGGATTATCCATGGGACTCCCCTTACCGGTCACCGCAAGACAGTGCCGATCAGGATCAAGCCCCTGGGCTTCATAGGCCCTTCTAATCAAAGCCTCATTGGTCAAGGTTTCGAGAGTGGTGCCGCTCTTGGACACCACATTAACAAGGGTTGTAGCCAGATTTACCCGGCGCAGTACGGCCGCGGCATCATCAGGGTCAACGTTGGAGACAAAAAAGACCTTCCGCGCAGGCCTCCCATAAGCACGCAAGGCCTCATACACCGAACGCGGGCCAAGATCTGAACCGCCGATACCCACATGGATCATGGTGTCGAAAGGATGCCCTTGCGAATTCACCAAGGTGCCATTGTCCAGCTCATCAAGAAAGGCCTTCAGCCGGGCAATCTCACTTCTGGCCTGCCCGGACGTGATTGGCTCTACTGGATTCTCGGTAAACAGATCTCGACAGGCAGTGTGCAGGACCTGACGTTCCTCAGAGGGAAAGCCATGAATACGATTCATAACCGCACCCCGACGCATCTGCCGAAACTGCTCAATCAATTTACACTGATCGGCCAACTCCTGCAGCCCAGCCAAGACCTCATCATTCACCCGCTGTGTGGCATAGAGCAGATCAATCCCTGCCACGGAACAGCAATATTGCCGCATTCTTGCAGGGCTCAACGCCTCAAGGCCAGTTAGATCAAAAGGCTGTTGTGCCAACCTCACAAGAGGCTGATATACGGGTACATCTGTCAACGCCTGCCATTTATCCATCGCTCACCTCATTCATACGGGGATATTGTGCCAGCTTCCTAATCAATGATCTTCTCACCTCTTATTCTTCTTTTACGGCCTGCCTCAGCTAACTTGCGCATTTTCTTTATCTCAGCCTGATAATCAGCTCGACCATAGATCGCTGAACCAGCAACGAAAATATTAGCCCCAACCTCAGCCACTTCACCAATTGTCGCCGGGCTGATTCCGCCATCAATCTCGATACCAACAGTAAGGCCCAGATCATCAATTCGTTTTTTTAACAGACTGATCTTGCGCAGGGTGGACCGGATAAACGACTGTCCGCCAAATCCGGGATTCACGCTCATGAGCATCACCAGATCCACCTCCTCCAGGATAAAATCAAGCATCTCCAAAGGGGTGGCAGGATTCAAAACCACACCCGCCTTCTTCCCCAGTTCCCGAATACGAGACACCGTCCGATGGAGATGAGGACAAGCCTCAACATGCACAGTAATCCAGTCGGCGCCGGCCTCCGCAAATGACTCGAGATAGCGATCCGCGTTCTCGATCATCAAATGAACATCGAGAACCTTGGTTGTTACCTGACGTACAGCCTTGACAACCAGTGGACCGATCGTGATATTGGGAACAAAATGTCCATCCATGACATCTACATGGATCACCTCGGCCCCGGCCTGATCAACGGCACGGATCTCATCACCTAGACGGGAAAAATCAGCTGACAATATTGATGGCGCAAATTGAATTTCCTGCATACCTTCCTCTTCTGTGAGTTTCGTTTCCCTCTTCATTCTTTCCTCTCCCTGACGACCCGACGGACTTCATCACCTGGCAGCATCTCCACCAAACCCTCCAACTCCAAAAGGAGCAGAAACTCAGCCACCCGCCCTGGACTCAAACCAGAGCCCGCAATGAGCGCATCCCGTTTCATGGCATAGGGCTCGATCTGTTCCAACAGGGCAAGGGACGGGGGATCAAGACTTTCTGGTTCACCCCCAACCCCCAAAACTCCATTCTCCGGACCTTGCAGTCCTGAACAAAGAGGGAGTTCTTCAAGAATATCCCTGGCTGAGATGACCAGCTTGGCCCCCTGTTGCAACAGCCAGTGCGCCCCAGCGCTTTTGAAAGAATCAACTTGCCCGGGTACGGCAAAGACATCCCTCCCTTCATCGAGAGCAAGCTCTGCCGTAATCAGAGAGCCGGACTTTCTCGCCGCCTCAACCACTACCACTCCATAACTCATTCCGGAAATAATACGATTTCGAGCCGGAAAACGAAAGCCTTCCGGGGTTGTTCCTAAGGGATATTCGGTGACCAGAAGACCAGCACCCAGAATCTGTTCATACAACCGGCTATTCTGCTGGGGATAAATCACATCCAGCCCACAACCCAGGACCCCAATGGTGGCACCGGATGCTGACAACGCTCCAGCATGGGCCTCAGCATCAATCCCGAGCGCCAGACCAGAGACCACGGTGACCCCACGAGCCGCCAGATCTCGGGCCAAGGTAGAGGCAATCCGACGGCCATAACTGGTTGCCGCCCGAGAACCGACAATCGCCACACAACAAGTGCCAAGGAGCTCAATCCTGCCCAGGACATATAAAACAGGCGGGGGGGAATTTGTCTGCCGCAGCAAAGAGGGATAGTGCTGATCCTCAAGACAGACGGCTTGTGCTCCAAGCCCAGCCAATCGCTCCAGCTCTTTTTTACCCCTGTTCCGCACCTCGTCCTTATCTGACAACCCCAAAAGAGCTTCCGCCCGAATCCCGGCAACCTGTGATCGCTCTTTAGCCGAGGCCAGCAGGACTCTATCAGGGCCATCAAAGTAGTCGACAAGACGTCTCAATCCTGTCACCCCCAACCCCGGAACCAGGCTCAAGCTTACCCAATCAAGGATATCAGCCATACTCACCCCTTGCTACAGCGAAAAAAGGCTCAAATCTCGTAACCATTCAGCAACCCCATCTCCTCCTTTGTCATCAGCCTGCGAACTGTAACACCAGTACAGTTCGCAGACCTCTTTCCAGTACCTGGAGCAGTGCTGAACGATTACCTTTCAGAGGTAAGGGTACTTTATTTGTATACCCAATGAACAGTTACCAATTTTCTTGGTAAAAAGAGGAAAAAAGGAAGAAAAACATTCCCGGAGACACCTGACCGCCTGTTAGTCGGTCATAAACACCCGCAGTTCATCCAGGCGCGAAGGATGTTTCAGCTTTTGTATTGCCTGGGCCTCAATCTGACGAATTCGCTCCCGGGTAACCGCAAAACATTTCCCTACCTCTTCCAGGGTATGATCGCAACTCACGTCGATACCGTATCGCATCTGCAAGACCTTGGCCTCACGCGCAGAAAGAGACGACATCACCCGGCAGAGACATTCTTTCAAGCTATCAACCATTGACGATTCATCGGGACCTATACTGCCACAATCTTCAATAAAATCAGAAAGAAACGATTCTTCATCAGCTCCAACCGGTGTATCCAGAGAAACGGCATCCTTGGCCGTTTTCAGTGCTGCCTTTATTTTTGAAACATCACAGCCAAGATGTTCCGCCATCTCTTCAGGACTTGGCTCCCTGTTTTCGACACGTATAAAATCTCTCGTCACGCGCAACAAGCGGTTGATTGTCTCGATCATGTGCACCGGCAGGCGGATAGTGCGCCCCTGATCGGCAATACCGCGGGTAATAGCCTGACGAATCCACCAGGTGGCATATGTGCTGAACTTGTACCCTCGATGGTAATCAAATTTCTCAACGGCCTTCATCAGACCGATATTCCCCTCTTGAATAAGATCAGGAAACTGCAGCCCACGATTGAAAAATTTCTTGGCAACCGAGACTACCAGACGTAAATTTGCCCGGACCAGTGATTCTTTTGCGTATTTCACGGTTTCCCGAGCCGATTCTATCTCATGCAGAGTCGCATTCAAGGCCCGATAACCAAAACCGAGCCCCTCACGCATCTGTCGGCCTACTTTTTTCTCAAGCTCCAAAGGGCTGAGTTCAAGCTCATCATGGCCTGCTGCCGCCAGCTTGTACTCCTGCATAACCTGCGCCCGAACCAGGCGGAATCGTTTTGCTAAATCATCCAGACCAGCGGCAATGCCATTGATACAGCGAGGACAAATGAGCCTATCCTGAAAGATCTCTGTTATTTTTGTCCCTTTATCAAGGATCTGCTGATAGATTTCCCTATCCTCGTCGGAGCCATCAGCACAACTAAGAAAACTCTGCCGCAACCGCTCTCTCTCTAGTTCAAGCTCTGTGGCCCGTGCAACCCGGTCAATAAACTCGTCATGTGCCTGGGCAAGAATATCATTCTGATCATCAGGGATCCCCTTTAATGCCTGAAAGATCTTTACCCGACCAGCCTGCAGCTCCTTCGCCACTGTCTGCAGAACGGGAATAGCCAGAGGAGTAGCCAACACCGCCCGTTGGACACGATACAACCCTTCCTCCATCATCCGCGCCAGCTCCAGCTCTTCTTCGTGGCTAAGCAGGGTCATGGTGCCCATCTCCCGCAAATAGATATTCATGGGATCAACGGTATGACCACTCTGCCCAGACGAACACCCGGCAAGATGACACCCCTCGTCTTCGTCCAGATCTACCGAGAAATCATCAATGCCATCATCGTTTTTCGCCACAACTCCTTGCAGCCCTTCCACCCATTCACCAGAAAGCGAATGCTTTTCCAGAACAAAACCACCGGTGATTTCTGCAAGATCAAAGGCATCATCTTCAAGCAGATTGTCCCCATTTATAACTCCAGGCTCGTGCTTCTCAAAATCTTCATCCCCATCCATAAATCCCCCTCCCGAGATTCCACGCCCTTATGTCAAGGAAAAAACAGAACATCCCTTCTCTTGCAACAAAATCACATAGTTCTCAGCTAAAGCACTATAGCAAGAAAAAATTATAAATCAATAAGTTATTGAAAAGAGGAACACTTAAACTGCACCCTCTCAACTTATTATTGGCAAACGCACAAACAATTACTCCAGGGCCCGTAACTCTTTATCAATTTTCTGCTTTTCCAGAAGCAATTGCATCACGGCCTCATGCTCGTCCCGTGGCACATTTTCTATCTCCACTGTCAACTTACGATCCCTCTCCTTCAACTCCTCTTTTTTCAGCCAGAGCAACAACTCGGCCAGCTCTTCTTCAGTCCCTGAATAATGGCCGTTCTCAGAAGAAGCAGGTGAGGCGGCCAACAAGATCTCTGCGACCAAGGCACGTTCTTCTCCTTCGGGCAAGGCAGCAAGCAGCTCCTCAGGTTCAAACTCCCGACCCTTGGCATGCAGGGCCGCAAGCTGCAGAAACAAGACCTCTCCTACGCTGAAAGCCAACCTTTGTCTCAAGCCCGCCTGTTCCAGCCTCAAAAAATGGACAGGATAGAGCACCATATGAGCGACCAGACGTTTCTGGGCACCATTGAGCCTGACTCGTTCTTTTCCTTCATGGGCAAAACGGTTCGGTTCTCTTTTTTGAGTGCTCGAAGAGTATTGCTGCTCCAGAGATCGCCTCGACGCAGGAGTACCCGCAGGCGAAACTACCGGGGAATGGTCCGCGAGAAGCTCGCTCAACTGCTGGGCCGGTATCCCCAGTTTCTCACTGAAATGCGCAATCACCACCGAACGCTGCAACGGGGATGCGGCCGCCTGCACCAGGGGCCGCAACTCTTCCACGATCTTCCTTTTTCCATCCAGGGTAAGCCCGTGCTCTTCGATCAGTTTGGCCAGCGCGAACTCGGCAAGCGGGGTCGCACCATCCAGCAATCGCTCCAACTGCTCCAGACCCTTTTCACGGATAAAGGTGTCAGGGTCATGCCCAGAAGGCAGCAATGCCACTTTGGCGCTCATCTGCTCGGCCAGAAAAAGGGGGACCGCCCGGATCGCAGCCTTGACCCCAGCCGTATCCCCATCAAAAAGGAGGATCGCGTTTTCCGCGTAATGACGCAACAGCTTCAACTGGGGCCGGGTCAAGGCAGTTCCGAGCGGCGCGACCACATTGGGACAACCATGAACCACCAACGAGACCAGGTCAAAATTCCCTTCCACCAGCACCACCCGCTGCCGGGAACGGATCTCGCCAGCCTGCTGAAAAAGCCCCAGCAACAGGCGGCTCTTGTCAAAGACCGGACTCTCCGGGGAGTTCATATACTTGGGCTGACCGTCCCCGACAATGCGTCCGCCAAAACCGCTGATCCTCCCCTTAGGATCAAAGATAGGAAAGAGGATCCGATCACGGAAACGATCATAGGTGCCACCCTTGTCATTTCTCACCAAGAGACCCACCGCCTCGGCCGCCGCGCTCTCCTCTCCCTGCAACCCGGCGCCAAGGAAATTCCAGCCGACGGTTTCAACGGCAGGCGCATACCCTAACTGAAATTTCTCTTGAATTGCCAAGGGAATGCCGCGCCGTTCCAGATACGCCCGCGCTCCCGCCGCGCCTTTGCCCTGCAACAGATAATCCCTGAACAGGCGGGCCGCCTTTTCGTTGATGGCATACATCGCCTTGCGCAGATGCTCCTTCTCCTGTTCTGCCTGCGAATACTGCTTTTCAGGAAGCTCAATCTGATATCGTTTGGCCAGAGTCTGAAGGGCGGTGGGGAAATCCAGGTTGTGATATTTCATCATGAACGAGAAGACATCACCTGACTCGCCACAACCAAAACAGTGATAAAACTGCTGTCCCGGATGCACTGAAAAAGAAGGTGTCTTCTCGCCATGAAACGGACAACGCCCCAGAAACCGCGCCCCCGCTCTTTTCAGGTCAACATATTCTCCTATGATCTGGACGATATCAGCCTGTTCCTTAACCTGGGCTGTTACTGAATCGCGATTTTCCGAATATCTCATAGTGACCAATAGTGACTTACTGCTGAACTTCTGTCAAAAAAACAAGAAATTCAGACACCCGTTATTATAAGGATGGAACCGTAGATGGGCAGGTAAGCGAAGCGTGCCCATCATGTCTGTATCGAGCCAAGGAGTTGATGGGCACGGCCTGTCAGCCTTCGGAGTCTCCACTTCGTTCCGCTTGCCTGCCCATCCTACATTTACTCTACCAATAGCTTCGGCCATGAGTTGTGGGTGTTAGCCCACGTTAGATTAAAGTAGTTGAAACAATCATTATCCAGATTTGATCCGAGCCTGCCGCGCCTTCTCCGGTTCTCCCTGTTCCAGATAGGCCTTTTCCATCAACAGCCAGTTTTGCTGGATCAAGTCATAATCCTTACCGGCCAGACTGTTTGACTTGATACAGAACTGGACGGCCTGACCATAATCCTTCTGCTCAAACTTCACCTGGGCCATCTCATGCCACAGCCGGGCATTCCGGGGCTCCACCCGCAGGGCCCGTTCCAAGGTCATTTCGGCCTGACTGAACTGACCAGTCCGCACGTTTTGCCGGGCACTGGCAAGCAAAGTAGCCGCAGCCTTTCCTTCCTCCGGCACGGGCACGGATTCCCGGCTGACACTGGGTCCAGGCTCAGGAGCTGGAGACGGAACGGGAGTGGGAGCAGAAAGGGGAGGGGGTGACGGAACAGGGAGCGGGACGGGGACTGGTCCGGCCGACAGATCAACTGGATGCTTTACCGAACATCCAGGCAAACACAGATTCAACACCACAAGTAAGCTAACAGTACCGGCCATATGCCGAAAACGTCCATCGCCTGTTATCTTCATCAGCTTTTTACCTTCTTTCCTGATCATCAATGAAACCAGCCACGGATCGTATTCAAGACCTCAGGAACACGACTCTCCAGAGTGTCGGATGACGGACGGTGGGCACCTTCGGGCACAGTTCCCGCGACAAATGGCAACTTCACATTCTCACGGGACTCACCACCAAGGGGGCTATAAACGCCCGCATCAATCCTGGCCCATTCAATCCCCTCCGGTTCCGTAAGCTCCAGCAGCTGAGGATGCAGAGACTGCATGATCTTTCCCCACACTACCAGAGCGCCACTGGCACCCGTAAACGAGGTCGGCTTGTTATCGTCATGGCCAATCCAGACTACCGCCAGCCGGTCACCGGTAAAACCGGCAAACCAGCTATCCCGCATCTCATCGGTCGTTCCTGTTTTCCCGGCAGCCTGCACCGTCTCCGGGATATAGTTCAAAAGCCCTCTGGCGGTGCCATTGGTTATCACCCGCTGTAAGGCGGTATTGAGCAGAAAAACAGTTTCAGGTGGAAAACGCTGTTCCACGGACAACCCAAAACGCTGCACTACCTTGTTATCGACTGTCAGCACGCTGCCAATGACCCGCTGCGGCTGATAAAAACCACCCGTGGCAAAGACCTGATACATCCGGGCCACTTCCAGAGGCGACAGGGCCGCCGTTCCCAGCAGAAAGGAAGGGTAGGGCTGAAAGTCTTTAGCTATTCCCATCCGCTTTACATTATCCACCACCTTTTCCACCCCGACATCCATTCCGATTCTGATTGTGGCCAGGTTATACGAATGGGCCAGCGCCTCATGAAAGGGCACCAGGCCATGTTCTTTCTTATCATAATTGGCCGGCCGCCAGTCCTTGGTGCCGGCAGCGGTGATGGTCAAGGCAGTATCCTGCACCGGGGTTGCCAGGGTATAGCCATTGGCCAGGGCCGTCAAATAAACAATCGGTTTGATAAGCGAGCCGATCGGGCGCTCGGCGTCAAGGGCCCGGTTAAAGCCCGACTGCGAGGCGTCGCGGCCACCAGCCATTGCCAGGATCTCCCCGCCCTCTCTGCTGCTGACAATCACCGCCCCTTCAAGCCCACTGGTGCCGGTACGTTTCTCCAGGACTGACAGCGTTTCTCCCAGATACTTTTCCACCCGCATCTGCACCTGAGGATCAAGGGTGGTCAGGATCTTCAGACCATTAGAGACAAGATCCTCCTCACGATAGTCCTCCTTCAACTGGCGACGCACCAGATCGAGAAAGGCGGGATAGCGGTTAAACCCGCTCTGCACCATCCCGGTCTTCTCCAGCTTGGCAGTCTTGGCAGTGGCATAGGCCTCCTCTGAGATCACCCCTTCGGAACGCATCAGATCAAGCACTACCTGCCGCCGTTGCAGACAGCGTTCCGGAAACCGGCGCAGGTCGTAATAAGAGGGCCCTTTGATCATCCCCACCATCATGGCCACCTGGGCGGCAGAAAGGTCCTTCAACTCCCGCCGGAAATAAAACTGACTGGCCAGGCCAAAACCATGGACCGCCCGTCCCCGGTCCTGGCCAAGAAAGATCTCATTGGCATAGGCGGTCAGGATCTCGTCCTTGTTGTAATGGATCTCCAGCAGCAGGGCCATGATCAGCTCGTTAAGCTTGCGCTGCAGGGTGCGTTCGTTATTGAGAAAGAAATTCTTCACCAGTTGCTGGGTCAAGCTGCTGCCGCCCTGAACCATCTTGCCGGCACGGATATTGGCCAGCATCGCCCGCAGGATTCCCAGCGGATCAACACCGACATGGCGATAAAAACGTTGATCTTCGACGGCCAGAAGGGTTTTGACCAGCAGATCAGGAAGCTCTTCCCGTTTAAACACAATCCGGTCTTCGTTTTCCAGGGGATGAAAGCTGCCGATCCGGGCCGGATCAATCCGGGCCAGGGCAATATCGGCACCCGTATCGGAATGGGTGATCTTCCTGACCACCGAACCGGCAAACTCCACCGTAATCCGGGCCGACTTTTCCACACCATCAGGAAAGGCAAAATCCCTGGTCACCAGATGCATGACGTTGCCGGCAAGGTCATAGCCGCCCGGATCTTTCGCCGCCTTATCCTGACGATAGCCGGCCAGCTGCAACTCATCATCAAGCATCCCGACCGACAAAGGCAGGTCGGGATACAATTCCAGAGGACGGGCGTACACCACGGCCGGCAAGGCCCAGCGTTTGCCGTCAAATTTCTGGCGGATCACCTTGTCCAGATAGGTGACATAGACGCCAAAAGCAACACAAACAAGGAGCACAAGCGGCACCGCAATCGCAAACACCGTCCACCCCCGCGGCCTGCGGCTCCTGAACCCCGTCTTTGGGGGGATTATCTTTTTTCTCTCAGACAAAATTCAAAGTACCACTCAATAGAAAAAACCAGAAAGCTCTGCACCTACTACTGGATAGGCAGATACGGCAACATAGCAGATTCATGAACCAGAGATTGAAATTCGATTGAAATTTCAGTTTATTATTTATTTTGACTTTCCATCTTCCACCCCATAATATCGTTAGATACGGAAAACAACAACCAGAGAAAATACAATCAGCGAATAGACTAAAAATTGGTTTTCTCACATCTCAAAATAAATGGGGAAATAAGCAGGAAATCCATTCACCCATAGCACAATTATACATTTAACAATCTGAAACAGGTTATCGTCCAGAATGTTAAATGAGAGAATTTTGACAAGAGTAAAGATTTGACCCCCTTATTTCTCGTGGGGAATATTGCGAAACTTTAAATATGAAGAACGTCCCATTTTCGTCCCGTGAACAGGGCAATTGACCCGGCGCGGTGCATAGCGGAAATAGGCTTTGAACGACCAGATCGGCAGATATTCAAACAGACGCAGCGGCTGCCGGTCATACACGCTGCACCGCTTACCGCATGCGGGGCAGATCGGCCGACTATTGCTGCGTGGCTCGATATCAATGACCAAGGCTTCAATGCCGCCAATAATTTCAACGCAGATGGAACCGTAAACGAACGACTTGAACCGTTCGACCTTATTGAGTAAAGTTTTAATCAGCATTGCCTTTCCTCTGGATTGGATAAGATTGTTTCCGTAAAAACCATCTTAGCTATCCACGAAAGGCAATGCGCTATTTTTTACTGCCATCTACCCACAGATTCTGCGGTAGAGCCAAACAAAAAGAGATTGGTGGAGTCATGACCTCGGAGGCGGAGAATTTTGTGAGGATCAACCAACTGAAATTCATAGGGAAAATATTGTCTGTATATGCCCATGAGCTAAATAACCAACTGGGCATTATTAAAGAAGCGTCTGGGCTGATAAAAGATATCGTTGCGCTTAATAAATCGAATAATAACCGGCTGCACGAGGAACTCGCCAGGCCACTGCAATCAGTTTATAGCCGTATCGGGGATGCTGCCTTCCTGACAAACACGCTGAGCGTGTTTGGCCGCGGGATGGAAGAGGAGACAACTTCTCTTAATATCAATAAGACTGTCGGGGAACTCCTCGTGTTAGTAAAAAGGATGGCAGTCCAAAAACGGATCGAACTCGTAACGGATTTCCAAGCGGATATTCCGACGATTAACGGCGATCCGTTGATGCTGCAGTTTTTGCTGTTCTGCCTCATGGAAGAGCAACTGATGAGACTAAAGGCAAAAGGCCGGTTAGTTTTCAGGACTGCCCGCACAGGCAACGTCTTATCGGTCATGATCCTTCCAGAAGGGGAAGTGGAACAAGCAGATGAGATGCGCACTTTCCCTGAGGAGATGGCGCAGTTAATTGCTAAAGCTCATGGCTTAAGCATAGCAGTCAATGGTCGTGACAGCCGTATCATTTTTAATGTGTAATGCATGCAGGTTGCTGCAGTAAACTTAATTTTTTAAAGTGGGTATGCAGTTTACTCAACCGGCCACAATGTGTAGTATAGGTCCATGGACGGACGATACACCCAGTTGCCGGGACTGACTACCCACGAACGTTTCAAGAATTCGATGAGTGGTTTGGTAGCGAAGATAACTGCCTTCAATATATTGTAAAATTCGATGGCCTAAAGGTTTCCGGTGCCCTGCCTGCGGGGTAGCACCTGAAAATCCATCTCTGATAGGGAGAGGCCTTTTTCTGTGTAGACAATGCAAACGTCAAACTTCTGTTACCGCCGGGACATTGTTTCACCAAACTCACAAACCACTTCGTACTTGGTTTCTCGCCATGTGGTTCGTTACGAGTCAAAAGCATGGAGCCAGCGCTCTTGGCTTGAAGAGAGTTCTCGGCCTTGGGAGCTACAACACTGCGTGGGAGTGGCTTCACAAACTGCGTCGAGGGATGGTTCGTGCCGGACGGGACAAGTTGCAAGGGCCTGTCGAAGTTGATGAAATCTATATAGGTGGTGTTGGAACACAAGTCAGAGGGCGTGGTGCTGAAAGAAAGGTGATTGTTGTGATAGCCGCCGAAGTCCGGGGAAAAGGGCCTGGCAGAATACGTATGGCTGTAGTGACGGATGTTTCGGCAGAAAGTCTTCATAGCTTCATCTTGGACAACGTTCAAATTGGTTCTGAAGTTCGGACTGATGGTTGGAGCGGATACAATGGCTTGGATAGCCGAGGATATAGTCATAAAGCCGTCAACATCGCGGCAAGTGGAGATCCTGCTCATGTCGTCATGCCAATAGTTCATAGGGTGGTTTCTCTCTTCAGTCGCATGTGGATTGGAATTCACCAGGGTGCGATACGGTCATCACATTTGGCATATTACCTTGATGAATACATCATTTCGATTCAATCGCCGAAAGTCAAAGGCCCGTGGTTTGCTATTCTATCGCTTGATGGAACAGGTTGTAGATTGCGCCCCGTCCCCCCGTAAAGCCTTGGTTGGGGGGACAAATACAACATGGTGTGTAGTTGGCAAACTGCATACCCACTTTTTTTAAAAGGGAGGTTTGGTATGAGTAAGAAGGAGATAAAAGTCCTGTTGGTGGATGATGAGGTTGAATTTGTCGATACCCTTGGCCAAAGACTGAGGATGCGTGGACTGATGGTCGATATTGTTTATGATGGAGAACAGGCCTTGTCCTTTGTCAAGAAGACCGAGCCTGACGTCATTGTCTTGGACTTGAAAATGCCTGGTCTTCATGGAATGGACGTGCTTCGTGAGGTCAAGAAACTGAAGCCGAACGTACAGGTTATTATTCTTACTGGGCACGGGACGGATAAGGACGATGAGGAGGCCAGGAGGCTTGGTGGTTTTGATTTTATGCAGAAGCCTGCAGACATAGACCTTCTGGTTCTCAAGATACATGAGGCGTTTACCGAAAAATTTGAACGTGCCATGAGGGCTGTCACCTTTGCCGAGGCAGGGGTTTTTGATACGGCGGAGAGGATAATTAAGAAAGAAGAATAAAAATTGACAGTCTTGCAAAAAGTCGAAAATCTGAAAAAATTGACATTGTAAATTATTGTAATTACTAAATCAAATTTTGGAAAAATGACTGTTTTGAAAAGTGAAAAGGGGACGTCCTTAAAGTGAAAAGGGGACGTCCTTTATATTTTCAGTTTTCATGATATACTGCCTTCATGCCTAGACATGCCCGCATAGATATTCCCGGATTGCTTCAGCACGTTATCGTCAGAGGGATCGAGAAGTGCCCCATCTTCCTTGACGATCAAGACCGGGCAAATTTTCTCTCCCGCCTCCGCGTTCTCTTGTCGGAGACCGAAACCGACTGCTACGCCTGGGCCTTGCTCGACAACCACTTTCACCTGTTACTGCAACCGAAACAACGGACACTGGCCGAGATCATGCGGCGCCTGCTGACCGGTTACGCTGTGGTGTTCAATCTTCGCCACCATCGTGCCGGACACCTTTTTCAAAACCGCTACAAGTCCATTGTCTGCGATAAAGACCCCTATTTTCTGGAGCTGGTGCAGTACATCCATCTGAACCCAGTACGGGCGGGAATTGTCGGAGATCTTGAGACGCTGGCGACTTACCCTGGTGCGGGCATTGCGAACTGCTCGGGCGAGCATCCATGCCGATGATTCAGGTGGATGAGGTTTTGCCGCTCTTTGCTAGGCAGCGCAAGGCCGCACGGCAACGATACGAATCTTTTATTACCGACGGGCTCCATGAGCACTCCATGAGCAAGCTCTCAAACGGCGGAAGACGATCGAGCAGGGCCCTGGACCCATCCATTGCCGAAGATGCGATGTTTGACGACAGGATCCTTGGAGGAGGGCATTTTGTCGAGCAAGTGCTGAATACGTCCAGCACCGTGCAGAACAATCATCGCATGCCGCTCGCCGAACTGGTGCAACAAGTGGCCACCTGTTTGCAGATCGCGCCAGCTACTTTGAGCGCTCCAAGCAAGGAACGGAACATTGTCCGCGCCAAAGCCATAATCAGCCACATAGCGGTCAGAAAGTTGGGGATCAAAGGGATGGATGTCGCCGCCACGCTGGGTTATAGTTCGACAGCGGTGACCCAGGCGGCAAAAAGAGGTGAGACGCTTCTGGCTACGGAGAGAGATCTGGGAAAGATGTTGGGGGACATCACAAAACTTTAAATATCAAGAACGTCCCCATTTTACCTTCTGTATCTTGGACTGATTGGTTACTTTGTTTGAGAAGGGTATTCATCTGCTGTGCCCACAGTTGCCCATCTTGCCCCCAGCTCACGCAGATGGTGGGCGTTGCACAGAGCATACGCCTGACCATAGTGAAAGTAGGGCTTCCAGTGATCATGACAGAGGATACCTTGGTAGTTTGGTAAAATACCCATCTCGTTCAACGCTTTGCCGCCTCGATTCGTATGGGGATAAAAATAACTGAATCTGTCATTTGAGGCGTTATGCAACCAGCTTCGGATGCCGCCGGTATTGATGCCGGTTTCATCGACATGAATCAAGGCAGAGGACGATAACTGTTTTTTAACCCAGTCGTCAAAAAAATCAAGACGCTCAAAGGCATCCTTGTTGAAATTGACGACCGAGCCGGCACTGACCGGAATCTGCATCTGGTCCAGGAAGTGCTCCTTAATACGATTATACGGAATCATCTGGTATTGGGACATATAGACCGAATTGACCTTGATGCCGATGCCGTATTGTACCGACCGCGAGACCCCAGATCTTGGAAGATCAACATAGCGTTTGCCATGTTGATCTTCCAAGATCTGGGCGCGCCATTCGGTGACAACTGTGCTGATATCCAGATCGATAACCTGCCAGGCCTCCCGGTAGTGGCCTGGCGGTAAGAGGCTTCTGTCAACCGGAATTATTTCGATAATATCAGGGTCAGTAACCTGTTTAAAAGTTATACCGACATGCCCCTTGGCCACCGGGTTTACGCCCGCTCGTTTTTTGAGGCTCTTTCTTGCGAGAGGGGTCTGTCACTGGCGGCTTGCTGCTATTCCGGCTATTGGAGTCCTAAACGGTTCACCAAAATGGAGATCAAAAGCAACAGTACTTCTAGACTGGCTTTGAATGGCGGAGAGAGATCTTTCTCAGCTGCGATCAGCTCAGTAACCCGTTTTACTGTTTCTTCGACATTAATATTGTCAACCGTCATTAAATCCCCCGTGTGTTGATGATACTTCATTATAACACGGGTTTTTAAAACGGATTTTTTGTCTCCAGAATGCCTATGGCGGCATTTTTAAATTTTTCTCAATCCTCTTTCTTGCAGATCCAGCCGAAAACGCCGATGCAGAGCGGGTAGGTCGACTCTGTATCGCAATAAAAACGAGACTGGATTTCGAGATATTTTTTAGTAAATCCACCAAAAACCCTGTCAAGAACTTTCTTCAAAAAAAGAAAATAAATTCAGCTGAATAGTTACGAAAAATTAAGGCTTATTCCATGAAAAGGATTCACCATGACCACTAAGGATAAACACCTCGAACCTGGTGCCACCTCGACGAACATACCCCGCTCAAAAACGGCTCTGCGCCAACAAGCCGAAGAACTCTTTCGTGAAAAAATAGCCCAATCAATGGAAGCCACGAAGCCCCTTTCGCTCGAAGAAACCCAGTTGATGCTCCATGAGTTGCAAGTGCATCAGTTCGAGCTCGAGCTACAGAACGACGAATTGCATCAAGCGCAACTTGAGCTTGAGGAATCAAAATCGCGCCTTTTCGACCTCTACAACTTAGCGCCGGTTGGCTATTGCACCATTTCTGAACATGAGGTGGTACTGGAGGCCAACCTCACGGTCACAAACCTGCTTGGCTTAGAACGGAGTGCGCTTATCGGGCGGCCTATCACCAACTTCATTCTCCCCAAAGATAAGGACAGCTACTACCTGCACCGCAAGCAACTTTACTCGACAACAGAATTACAGACGTGCGAGTTGCGAATGTTGCGAACCAACAAACCCCCATTCTGGGCACGGCTGGAATCTACTCTCGTATTGAAAGATGACAACAGTACCCCTGAGTGCCGTATTGTACTGAGTGACATCACCGATCACAAGCTGGCAGAACAAGCCCTAGAGAAGGAGTCGGACCGTAGACGCATAATGTTTGAGCAGTCCCCTGATGGCATCCTGATTATTGATCCAGAGACAAAACGATTTCTGGAGTTCAATACAGTGGCGCACCAGCAACTGGGATATTCCCGCGAAGAGTTTGCACAACTCTGTATAAATGATGTGGAAGCCACGGAGACGGTCGAAGAAACAACGACACGTGTTGCGAGTGTAATGCGTGACGGGAAGGCCGATTTTGAGACATTACAACGGACCCGGAATGGAGAAATCAGGAATATCCATGTTACGGCACAGCTTTTAGATTTCCAGGGGTATCCAGGCTATCATTGTGTCTGGCGTGATATTACTGAGCGAAAACGTGCCGAAAGTGCCTCGCGAGAGAACGAAGCCCGGATGCGCGCCATTACCGACTCTGTGAAAGAAGCCATTATCATAATAGATCAGAAAGGCTTGGTCTCCTATTGGAATCCTGCTGCTGTCCGCCTGTTCGGATATACAAGCGATGAAGTGACTGGTAAAAATCTGCACACCCTCCTTACTCCCCAACGATACCACCAGGCATTTGATACAGCCTTCACTCACTATCAGCTCACAGGTCAAGGAAAAGCCCTTGACGCAACGCTCGAACTCCAGGCCCGTCATAAAAATGGCCATGAAATTTTCGTTGAGCTCTCCCTTACAGCACTCCCTGAGCAGAATGGTTGGGATACAATAGGTATCATTCGAGATATCACCGAACGCAAAAAGTCGCAGGAAGCGTTGCGGGAAAGTGAAGAGCGCTATCGGGCAATCCATGACGCCTCCTTTGGTGGCATTGTCATCCATGATCAAGGAATAATTTTAGACTGTAACCGGGGCCTTTCAGACCTGACCGGCTACTCCCGTGAAGAGCTTATCGGCATGGATGGGCTCAGGCTCATTGCACCTGATTGGCGGGACGTGGTGCGGCAGCATATTCAACAACGGTTTGAGCAAGCCTACGATGTTGAAGGGCTCCGCAAAGATGGCACAATATATCCCCTTTACATTCGAGGCACGACCATTCCCTATAAAGGGCGGATGGTCCGGGTGACCGAGTTCCGTGACATTACCGAACGCAAAAATGCCGAGCAAGCATTGCGCGAAAGCGAGGCGGCCGTCCGAAAAAAACTACAGATCATCCTCGAACCGGAGGGAAATATCGGCACCCTGGAGCTTGCCGATATCATCGATGCCCCGGCACTGCAAACTATGATGGAGCATTTTAACCGGATCACGAAGCTCGTGTTTGCTATTGTTGATAACCGTGGACAGGTATTGGTCAGTGCCGGTTGGCAGGACATCTGTACCAAATTCCATCGGGTGCATCCCGTGACGTTGAAGAATTGTAATGAGAGTGACACCCTACTGACTAACGGCGTTCCAGAAGGGACATTCAAAGCGTATCACTGCAACAACAACTTATGGGACATTGCAACTCCCATCGTGATCGGCGACAAGCGTGTGGGTAATGTGTTCCTCGGACAGTTTTTCTACGATAACGATATTATTGATTACGAGCTGTTCAGGAGCCAGGCCAAAAAGTATGGCTTTGACGAAAAGGAGTATCTTGCGGCCCTTGATCGGGTTCCACGCCTGAGTCATGACACTGCCGAAGCAACCATGGCCTTTTACAGCAGCCTCTCGAAGATGATCTCATCCTTGAGCTACAGCACAATCAAACTCGCCCGCACGCTTTCCCAAAAAGATTCGGCATTGCATCAACTGGATGAAAGCAAGGCGTTCCAGGCCTCGCTGCTTGAGGCCATACCGATTCCGGTTTTCTACAAGGATATTGACGGACGATACCTGGGGTGCAATAAGGCCTTTGAAGACTTTTACGGGCAAAGCAAAGAGCTCCTGATCGGTAAAGGCGTCTTTGATATGTATCCTCCAGAGCTTGCCAAAATCTATCATGCCAAGGACGCTGAACTGCTTGCGAAACAGGGATCGCAGGTGTACGAATCAATGATTCAGGACACACATGGCACCCGCCATAATGTCATCTTCCATAAGGCTTCACTTATTAACTCACAAGGGGTGAACATTGGACTTATCGGAGCAATCATCGACATCACCGAGCGTAAACGAGCCGAGGAAGAAAAGGACAAACTCGAATCCCAGCTGCAGCAAGCCCAGAAATTGGAATCAGTAGCTCTTCTGGCAGGAGGCGTGGCACATGATTTCAATAACATGCTTGGCGTGATCATTGGACATGCAGAAATGGCAATGCACAAGGTACACCCGGATCAGCCGCTTTTAGCCGATCTGAAAAAAATTCATAATGCAGCCGAGCGCTCTGCCGAAATTACCCGGCAACTGCTGACTTTTGCCCGCAAACAAAATGTCGCCCCAAAAGTGCTTGACTTAAATAAGACCACGGAAGGAATGCTGAAGATGCTCCGGCGGCTCATCGGTGAGAATATCATACTCTCCTGGAAACCGGGGGTTAATCTTTGGCCCGTCAAGGTGGACCCGTCACAGATCGACCAGATTCTGGCCAATCTCTGCGTCAACGCTCGGGACGCTATAGCAGGCGTTGGTCAAATAACCGTTGAGACGAAAAACAGTACATTCGACAAAGATTATTATGCAATTCATGCTGACATTATACCTGGGGAGTATGTACGGCTTACAGTGAGCGACAGCGGTTGTGGTATGGAGAAGCAGACGTTAGCCCACATTTTTGAACCGTTTTTTACAACCAAGGGTATCGGTGTAGGAACAGGACTTGGGCTGGCCACGGTGTATGGTGCTGTTAAACAGAATAATGGCTACATCAATGTCTACAGCGAACCTGGACAAGGAACGACCTTCACGGTCTACCTGCCTAAGTACCTGGGCTATACCGGACAGTCACGAGTTGAAGACACGACAAGACCGGCGGTGCGCGGCCATGAAACCATCCTGCTCGTGGAGGACGAACTAACGATCCTGGAAATGACCCAAATAATGCTTCAACAACTGGGATATACAGTGCTGGCAGCTAGCACTCCGAGTAAAGCCATCAAACTGGCCAGTGAGAGTATCGGCGAAATACACTTGCTTTTGACCGATATAATCATGCCCGAGATGAACGGCCGCAACTTATCCGAAAGGTTACTCGCTAGCAAACCAGGGATGGCAAGCCTGTTTATGTCAGGGTACACGGCCGATATCATTGCCCACCAAGGCGTGCTGGATGAAGGGGTGAATTTCATACAGAAACCTTTCTCTCAAAAAGAACTCGCCTCCAAGGTCCGCGCGGCACTGGACAGTAAAATTAAAAATGCGGACTGACTGTCGGATGAACAACATTCCGCATGACTTCATGGGAACGAAAAAGTGGTCAACTGTATATTGGTGTAATCACATGGGATGCAACGACTACTGAACTCGCTTTTCAAACACCGTCTCCCGGGCGAGCCTGGAATCGGCCAGGGAAAAGAAAAACCTGCCACTGAAAGCTCCAGCGGCCCGAAAACATCAGACTTGTCGGGCTGCCGCCGTATTCTCCAGAGTTCAACCCGCAAGAACATGTGTGGGATGAACTCCGGGAGAAGGAATTCCCCAACCGGGTGTTCAACGATCTCGACGCGGTAATCCGGCAGCTACAGAGTGGATTACCGAGATTGTGTTCGGATCATGAAGCATTACGAAACCTGACAGCTTGGCCATGGATCATTAGTCTTAACTTGAAAACGAAGTAGAATAAGTCCCATTTTAGTCCATTTTTTAGAAGGGGTAAGGCGATGAACATCGTTTCATGCTTTAAGTATGCTCTTGTGGGAGTGTTGTTCTGTGGCAATGTTCTGGCGGCGGAGCGCAAGGGTTTTCAGGCAGTTGGTCTTAGCAAGTTGTCTGACACGAGTACCATCAACTGTGCTGCTGCGATCAGGGAGAGTGGCTGCCGCGAGTTCGAATTTGCTTTCATGCCATTTTTTAACTCCATTGACCCGTTTAAAAATGTCAGGACACTCTTGGACATCCCCAACGTGAGCAAGGTGGAAACGATCTTCCTTTCCTGGCGCGACGAGACGGTAATGAATGACACTTGGCCAAATGTGTTAAACATGCTTAATCTACGTGCTCGAGAGGTAAATACCCATGTGAATGAGGTGCGGAACAGGGTCACGATGATCATTCTGGTGCCGATGCTGGAAGATCGGTGGACGGAAGCGATGTGGCTGGAGGCCGTTCATACCATTGCAGGGCAAATTGATAACGACGCAAAGATCTCTTTTCGGCGTTCAGAAATGATGGGGACTGACATGCCTCCTGCTTCAATCACCACACGGTTAAAGAACGGGACGAGCTACACTTTTACTTCGACTTGGTTAGAGGCTCATCGAATTAACCATGGTGGCAATGCCCAAGTGATCAGCAATGATGGTGGACTGGTTTACCAAGATTCCAAAATTTTTGATAAATATGAGACGAAGTCTTCATTAATCGATGCACCGGGAGGATATTGCTCAATGTCGAGTTGGATTTCCGAGGCAAATTTGACATCGAAAGTCAGTATTTTGTGGCGTCCCAGTTACAATTTATTTACGCGAACGTATTCAGGTGACGAAATCAAGTACCAGAAGCCAGATATATCGCTCGACAAACGATCGGACAGCGAAAGCGATCCCGCCTTTAACTCGTTTGAGAAGGAAGTGTTGAAGTCATTCCTTCGATAAGTACTCGCCGAATGCCACTGGCGGCGAGTTTTCAGCCTGAGGTGTCGGTATTAAACTCAAACATCTTTGATTGCTCGCACCGCTAAGAGAAAAAGGACCAGTGTCGCCAAGGGTAATGGCCCCTTCGCAGGTTTTCCTCTTTACCGAGTATCCCCCTTGCTCTCCATCGAACACAACTCAAGATTAAGCGCCTCAACAGAGAGCAAAATTTCCCGAAACGAGATACCAAGAGAGGCAAGCAACAGGAATAAACTGATCGCGAACACGATCTTGCCGGCAAACTGCCAGCCTAAAAAAAGAAACAGCATGCAGACCACGCAACTAAAAAGTCCTGCAACCCCACAGGCCTGCATATTTCTGATCAGTATCACCCGCCGACGCAAACTCTTGATCTGAGAGAACAAGATAGCATCAGGATTTACCTGATACCGGTCATGCAGATTGCGGATCCGGGAACCAAGGGCCAGAAAACGATTAGTATAGGCGATAAGAAGAAAGGTCACCGCCGGAAAAAGCAGGGCTGGTGTGGTAAAGGTGATATCCATGGCAAAATTTGTTACGGCAAGTCCCGTCTATTTCCAAGATTCAGGGCACGTTGACGGATGTCGTGATTATTCACATCCACCTCCCTGTTTGACAAAGAGAGATAATATTTTATCTATTAAAAAATCAAATATTTACCCTGATTCAGGACCGGGAGCAAGAAATTTATCACCAACACAGTTTTGTTCTCTCAATTTCCTTGACGTCCGCGCCATTAGGGGTATAGTAAATTTCTCATCGAATCATATTCACCAGTTCAATCAAGTTTTGACTTGACTGGAAACAACAATTTCTCACCTTTTCTAAAAGTGAACACCATGAAAAAAAAGACCCTGCACACCCTTCTCTTTCTGACTCTAATTGGCTCGCTCACCCTTGTTTCCGGAGGTTGCAGTAAAAAAGAAGTTACCCCCCCAACATCAGGAGGAGCCGCAGGTGGCAATAATGTGAACTATCCAGACACAACCGGCAGCGCCGAGGGCACACTGGATGACTCCACCAATCAAAGAAATGGCAGTTTTGGTCAAGGTGAACAAAGCGATGACTATAAACGCCAGCATGGCCGTTCTTCTGCGCAATTTCAACCCATCTATTTTGATTTTGACCAGTCAAGTATCCGGAAGGATATGGCCCAAAACCTGGTGGCCAATGCCAAATACATGAAATCATCATCAGAGTCCATCGTTATTGAAGGCAACTGCGATGCCCGGGGCACCAATGAGTACAACCTGGCCCTTGGTGAAAGACGTGCCATCAACGCCAAAAAATACATGGTTGATCTTGGCGTTAACGGCTCACGAATCCGCACCGTCAGTTATGGCGAAGAAAGACCACTCTTTGAGGGATCAGATGAATCAAGTTATCAATACAACAGACGCGATGACTTTGTTATTGAATAATTTTTTCTCTTTTTGATATAAAAAAGGGCCGATATTATTTTTAGTATCGGCCCTTTTTTTATTGTTTTTATCCTTACGATTGACGCAACTTCAAGTTTTTTTTGCCTGAACAACCTCCAGCATCTTTGTGCACACCCCGTCAATATCAAGAGAGGTGGTATCAATGCTGAGAGCATCGTCAGCCTTTTGCAAGGGGGCTAATGTCCGCTCCTGATCATCGCGGTCACGCTTGGCAATCATGGCCAGCAACTCCTGAGCATCTACCTCCTGACCAGTGGATCGAAGCTGTGCCACTCGTCTGCGGGTCCGCTCTCCAAGATCAGCTTCCAGGTAAAACTTCCAACGGGCATCTGGAAAAACCACCGTGCCCGTATCTCTTCCCTCGGCAACGATCTTTCCCTTTTGACCAAGAGCCTGCTGCATCTCGGTCAACCTCTTTCTCACCGCAGGAATTGCTGACACCCGCGAAGCCAGCATCCCTGCCGCAGGGGTGCGAATCGCGCTGCTCACATCCTGGCCGTTAACCACAACCCCCACATCACCATCTTCATGTTCAGCCGGAAACAACTGTAAATCCATACCAGCAAGGATGGTCTCCACCGCCAACTCATCACTCAGATCTATCTGTAACCGTTGGAGGCATAATCCTACCGCCCGATACATAGCGCCTGTATCAAGATAGGTATAGCCAAGGGCCGCCGCTACCTTCCGGCTCAGTGTCGATTTTCCGACACCGGACGGTCCATCAATAGTAACAATCTCACGCTTTTCAGACATCTCCTCAGACATAGGAAAGCTCACGCAGACACAGGGACAATGCGGCCAGAAAGCGATTATTTTCCTCTTCACTGCCCACGGTAATACGCACCATATCGGTATAACCATAGGGTTTCATAGAGCGAACAATAACCCCTTTGTAGAGCATGGCCTCATACAGTGCCGTGGCATCACCCTGAACATCAATCAGAAAAAAATTGGTCTGCGATGGATAACTTTTACACCCCAGTTTCTCCACTTCATCCTGCAGATACAGCAAACCCTCCCGGGTACGCCGCAGGGTTTGCTGATAAAATTCTTCGTCCTCAAGAGCTGCCAGGGCGCCAATCTGAGCCGGTTGATTCACATTAAAAGGCTGTCGCACCTTATGTAGATTCCCCGCCACCTGCGACGGCATGAGGCCATAGCCAATGCGCAACCCGGCCAAGCCGTATGCCTTGGAAAAAGTACGTAGAGACACCACCCCGCACCGCCCGTTGGTATTACGGACTAGAGAGAAGATATCGACCTGAAGCTCACTATCCATAAAATCCACATAGGCCTCATCAAGCACGACCAGAACCGATTCCGGCACCTCGCTGAGAAAGGCATACAAGTCGGTAGGTTTAATCGGGCTCCCAGTGGGGTTATTGGGATTATCAAGAAAAATCAGTCGTGTCCTGTCGGTAACGGCAGCCAGAATCGTGGCCAGATCATGATGCATCCTGGTCAAAGGGATAACAATATTCACGCCGCCACGGACTTGAACAATCTTTTGATACATGAGAAACGAAGGATGGCTGCTAATAACCTCATCCCCTGTCTGGACATAGGCCTTGACCAGCATCTCAATAATCTCATTGGAACCATTACCCAGCACAATCTCTTCGGGGGCAAATCCAAGTTTTTCAGCCAGGGCATGGACCAGACGGTAACAACTCCCATCAGGATAGCGATGCAGATTATCCAACGCCCCACGGATAGCCTGAATGGCCTTGGGGGATGGCCCCCAGGGATTTTCATTGGAGGCCATCTTGATGGAGCCACTGACTCCATACTCCCTTTCCAATTCCTCCAAAGGCTTACCAGGTGGATAAGGAACTATAGATGCAATATTATCAGGTACCTGGATCTTCATCCCCCACCTCTTCACAATTCTATTTAATAATCTTGATTAGTTAATGCCGTTACGCAATTCCAGGCCGTTGTGGCGGCAGGTTCAACCCTTGTTCCAGATTATAAGCAACCTTAAACAAAGAATCTTCCCTGAAATGAGCCCCTTGGAGCTGAATGCCAATGGGCAAGCCATCCCGACTAAAGCCGCCAGGCACCGAAATACCTGGAATTCCCGCAAGATTAGCAGAGATGGTCAACACATCCGAAAGGTACATGGCCAAGGGGTTCTCGGTCTTTTCTCCCAGCTTCCAGGCCGGAGTAGGGACAACAGGTGAAATCAGAACATCACACTGCTCAAAAGCACGATTAAAATCACCCAGAATCAGGGTACGAACCTGCGAGGCCTTTTTATAATATGCATCATAATACCCGGCGGACAGGGCATACGTTCCTATCAATATCCGCCGTTTCACCTCAGCACCAAACCCTTGTGAGCGAGTCTCCTTGTACATCTCCATGAGGGTCTTCACCTCCAGGTCTCGAAAACCATAGGAGACACCGTCATATCGCGCCAGATTGGAGCTTGCCTCAGCCGTGGCAATGAGATAATAAACCGCAACGCAATAATCTGTGCGCGGCAGCGACACTTCAATAATTTCCGCCCCTGCATCCCTCAGCACCTCAATGCCGTGGGTCACAACCTCCCGAACCTCCGGGTCTAACCCCTCGCCAAAATATTCCCTGGGTACCCCCACCCGCACCCCTTGCAGACCCTTGGTAAGAGAGGAGCTGAAATCAGGCACCTCCTGCCTGACCGATGTGGAATCCTTGGGATCATAGCCGCTGATGGCATTCAGCATCAAGGCGCAATCAGTGACATCACGGGTGAGAGGTCCGACCTGATCCAAAGAAGAGGCAAAGGCCACCAGACCATACCGGGAGACCAGACCATAGGTTGGTTTGATCCCCACAATACCGCAGAGAGAGGCTGGCTGCCGAATGGAGCCGCCCGTATCCGAACCAAGAGAACCTGGACATTCTAGGGCCGCAACCGATGCGGCAGAACCACCGGAGGACCCACCGCTCACAAATCCCAGTTTCCACGGATTTTCAGGGACCCGAAAGGCACAATTCTCCGAGGTTGACCCCATGGCAAACTCATCCATGGCGACCTTGCCAAGGATGACGGCACCTTGCCCCTTAAGCTTTTCGACAACAGTTGCGTCGTAGGGAGGAACGAAATGTTCGAGCATCCGGGAGCCGCAAGTAGTAACAATCCCTTTGGTGCAGAGTAAATCTTTCATGGAGAGTGGAATGCCACACAAGGGCTGCGCATCACCACGAGCCCGAATCGTATCTGCCTCATCGGCCTGGACCAAGGCCTGTTCCGGAGTAACCACCAGAAAGGCCTTGACCTTATCATCAACGGCCTCGATACGGTCAAGGCAACTTTGGGTTAATTCACGGGACGAGAGGCTTCCTGCGGCCAATTGCCCGCTTGCCTGGGCAATGGTTAATTCATACGGATTCATCAATACCTCAAAAAATAATCGCTCTCAATAAAAACAGTTTGGGAGCCGTTACGAAATAACTTATCTCTTTATGTCTATTACGTTACCACTCCTTATGCCGTTTTCGCCATTAAGATGTTCATGTTATTTCTTTACCACGGCTTGTCTCCGAATGACCTCTAAATAATTCTCGGCACTACAAACGCCTCTCCATTCTGGCAAGGACCATTCGCCAAGGCCTCTTGCCTGGCCAGCGAATCCGTCACCCGGTCTTCACGAAAAGCATTGGACACAGAAAAAGCATGGGTCATTGCTTGTACCCCGGCGGTATCCAGCTCATCCAGTTTCGCCACATAGGAAAGAATGGTATCCAGTTGACCGGTTATGGTTTCCAGTTCCTGTGCACTCAGATTTAACCGGGCTAAATGCGCCACCCTCTCAACTTCTTCTTTTGTTATCTTCATTTCCTATCAACCTGACGCCTTGATCTTATAACGATACATTAAAGGTGAGCACAAAATCTTGAACAGCACGAGCGAAAACATCCACAGTTTCTTTATCAAACTGAGAACCAGAATGCAGTTGCAGTTCACAGAGTGCTTCCTCCATGTTCAAATTTCGACGATAATTTCGCCTTGAAGTCATGGCATCATAACTATCCACCACCACAAGAATCTTGGTCAACTGATCCAGCTCATCTCCCTTCAGACCATCAGGATATCCTTTACCATCCATACGCTCATGATGATGCCGGATAATAAACTGTTCCCGCTCCATAAACCCTAAAGGTTGAATAATATTAGCACCAATAACCGGATGTTTTCTGATAAGTATCCACTCATCGTCGGTTAGTTTTCCCGGCTTCTGAATACAGGAAAGATCTATCACCAGTTTGCCGATATCGTGAAACTGGGCCGCCCGCCGCAACACCACCAGTTCTTTTTCTGGTAAATCCATAGCCAGACCAAGCATCAAAGCATACTCTGTTACTCGCATGGTATGACCAGCGGTATAAAAATCCTTTTCCTCCATGGCGTTCTGGAGACTACTCATCAACTGAACCGTTGCATTCTCCAGACTGTGACTATAGGTAAGTAAAAGCCTGTTCGTCTCTTCCAGTTCTTTTGTCTTACTCTGAACCTCCTGTTCCAGAGAGGTTTTATATTGTCTTTCCCGAAGAACAAAGGATCTTTTCTCAATGGCCCGTCGAATTTTGACATTAAAAATATCAAGATCCTCAATGGGTTTCGTTAAAAAATCATATCCCCCAAGATTAATCGCTTGTACCACATATTCCATGGAACCAGCGCCAGTCAAAAACAAAACCGGAATATCATACTGACGGGAGTTCAAAACCTTAATGGTTTCAAAACCTCCCATGTCCGGCATATTAATGTCGAGAATGATCACATCATAGGAATCATCAATCACCTCAATAACATCTCTACCGTCGGCAACAGTTTTTACTATATGACCAAACATCTCCAGTACCGTAGACACTGTGGTCCGAACCGTGACGTCGTCATCTGCGAGTAATATTTTTGCCTTTTTTCCTTCCAAACTAAGTCCCTCTCGAAAGTTTAATTCAACATCAACATACGAAAGCATTTCCATAGAGCTTACATTTTCCAATATTTTTTTGCAACCTCCCATGCTTGATGAATGGCTGGATGCAATGATTTTTCGCGGCTCAGACGCGTAGCCGTATCATCATCCAGATTAGTCAGATATCCAGTATCAAGCACACGGCCAGACAACTCCCCAAGAACAGCCAGTATCCCATCACGCTGTCCCTCAAGATTATATCCACCCTCCAAAGTCATCAACAAATGCCCATCACAGACCTCTTCAGCCAGTCGCACCAGGGTTCTGGTTAGATAGGCAAATCCTAAAGCGGTCACCTCCATTGTCCCCAAGGGATCACCTCGATAAATATCAAATCCGGCAGAAACAAGAATGAGTTGCGGTTTATATTCACGGCCAATGGGAACGACCAGATCATCAAATATAGTAGTGTAATCCACATCTCCCTGATATCCAGGCAAAGGAACATTTATCGTAAATCCCTCTCCCTTACCCCGGCCGGTTTCCTTCAGGGAACCGGTCCCGGGATAATAAGGATACTGATGCGTGGAGAGATAGAGAACTTTCTCACTCTCATAAAACGAATGCTGGGTTCCATTGCCATGGTGCAGATCCCAGTCCACTATCATCACTTTTTCGAGACCAAGAACCTGTGTTGCATAATGGGCGGCAATAGCCACATTGTTAAACAGGCAAAACCCCATCGACTGGTTTTTTTCCGCATGATGACCTGGGGGCCGCACCAGAGCAAAACCATTATCAATCTCTTTTGCCATTAACATATCAACCCCTTTAATCAGGGCACCCACCGCAAGACAGGCAGCAGCATAGGAGTCCGGTGAGGTATGGGTGTCCGGGTCAAGGGTATCAAAAATCTTGCCGGCAGTCTCGGAAACCCTGGCAAGAAGGGATTCTGAATGATTTAAACCGATAACTGCATGGGATGCCGGGCTGAAGTTCGGTTCCAAAAAACAGCCAGAAAACTCCCTACCATCAAGAAGTTGATAAATACCTTTCAATCTTTCCGGAGACTCCACATGATCAAAGCCAGGATCATGATCTAAAAAAAGTGGATCTCTAAACACTGCTGTTTTTCGCATATCACTCCCGCCAACACAAAATTCCTATCGAATTCCTTGAATCATTCTTTTTTCGGTAACCACCAGATCAAGCAACTCATCATGGGCCTGTAAAGACAATCTGTTAACTACCTGAAAATCAAAGGCCAGACCAATTCGTCTGGCTTGTGGCGCTTCATGAGCCATGAAACGATCATAATAGCCGCCGCCATAACCCAACCTGCCACCCCGCTCATCAAAAACAGATCCTGGCAAAAGAATCGTCTCTATCTCACGACCAGATACCATGTGATTTTTTCTGATCGCCAATCGTGGTTCCGGTATGGAACAATAACCGGGCACAAGATCTTTTTCCACATTAGTAATTGCCACCGGGAGCAATCTCTTCTCCATGACCAAGGTAAGTGGAACAACCACCCGCTTGCCCTGCTTCAGAAGTTCAGCTATCAGGATATGGGTCTCAACCTCGGAGCGAAAATCAACATAAACAAAAAGAGTTTCACTGGCTGCAATCTCCTCAAGAAGAAGCAGTTTTCGCGTAATTTCACAACTCATAGATTGACGTTCCTGAATATGCAGTTCATCACGAACATTAAGGGTTTTCTTTCGTAAAAGAGAAGAATTGTACAAGAATGCACCTTTGTTAAAAACAAAAAATCGCAACCCCTGTATTCACAGAAGTTGCGATTAAAATGGAACCGCCTTATGACAACAACATCATCACATGGGCACGATCAACTTATTTGTATCCTCATTCCAGGTTACCACCAGATACCAGATCATCATAATGGCAGCAATAAAAAATAAGGTCCCGCCGTATCCCATAACATCTGGCAGATATACCTTAGAACCAAGAAGACCCTTAGCCTCAAAATCCCCAGCCCTAAACCAGGCAGTCATGATCGAATTGGAAATAGCGAAGAAAGGAACAACCATCATTAACTTTACCTGTCCTTCCCCTACACGCCACAACGTGCCAGAACCACACCCACCTGCAAGCATAGCACCCAGACCAAAGATAAAACCACCAACAATCGAACCCCAACCAAAAGTTCCTCGTACATAATTAGCAGGATCAAGAACGGCAACCCCATCAGCCCGAAGCGGAACGGAATATTTCAATACAGCCGCACCTATAGCCACTATCACGATAGAAAGAATTACAGATTTGGCAAGAGTACAATCTCCAGTCATATGTGGTTCACGGAACCCCTGGGTCATACACCAACGACCACGATGCATGACATATCCCAAAGCGGCGGCAATAACAATAACCCCACTCAATGTCGCTATCTTCCCATTAGTACTTCCTGCAAAACTGTATGCCCCCCAGAAAACACCAACCATGGCAGCGACACCTAACAGATAAACAAGCACTGTAGGCAACTCTATTGTGGCAGAACCACCATCACCCCAGGTTATATACTCCATCTCAAGATACAAGAGCTTCAAACCTAAAAGAACTCCTGCTACCAAACCTATCCACATGGTAAAGCCGTTGGCCGCCAGATTACCAATGGCATTGTAGAAACCACCCACATTACAACCACCAGCCAGCGTTGCTCCAATCCCCATTATAATTCCGGCAATGACAGCCTTGACCATCTCCCGATACGGAGGAATGCGAAAAGCAAAATCCTTCCCAAGACAAGCGGAAATAAAAGCACCAGCTATCAAACCAATACCAATAACAGACCCGGAATCCTGTAATATAGATTTAGGAGCTGTTCCATAATAGCTAAAAATACCAGAACTTGATCCTGTAAGACTGGTTATTCCATACATAATCCAGTCTCCCCAATTTCTAATAGCCCCAACGGCCCCCCATGGCCGCCACCACGCCATGATCATAACAGATAAAAAGGCAACTAAAACACCGGTTACCGTGCCATTCCACTCTGACTGACACAGGGTTTTATAAAGCTCTTTGACTTTACCACCCATCACATTTTCTTCACTCATGTCTCCCCCTCCCTCTTTTTTTATCAAAAAAATCGTGCAAAACAGCATTAAATATGAAACAAATTTTGTTTACTCTTGCAAATAACTTTTGTCAAGCATCCAAAAGATAAAAGGTGTTTTCCTTTGCCATTTTTTTGACTATTGTTTGAATAAATACAAACAATTACAAATACTAATAAGACGTGAATAACCATTCATTTTGCCCTTGACAGATAGCCTTTGCTAAAGTATAGCTTAAAAAATGTTGACATACTCAGGTTAATAATGAGTCCTGAATATGTATTTCTTGTTTCAAGTATAAAAATTTTTATACTTATATAACCTTTAATTGGAGGAAAACAAAATGAGTGACTTTAAAGTTGCCCCAGACGGACTGGCAGTAGCAGCTACACTTGACGCAAAAGGATTAAGTTGTCCAATGCCCCTTCTCCGTACCAAAAAAGAGATTGGAAAAATTAAATCTGGTGAAATATTGCAGGTTGACGGTACCGATCCCGGTTCCCGCAATGATCTTCCAGGTTGGTGTTCCCGTGGAGGACATGAATATCTGGGTGAGAAAGAGCAATCTGGCTTCATGAGCTTTTTTATAAAAAAAGGTTGATTTGTTATCATTTTCGTATTTTTTCTTAACGGAGGATAAACCTAATGTCTGCTGATCCAAATAAATTTGCTATTTTTGTAAATTCTGCTCAAAATATGCGACACGTCGTTGGTATTGCCAATGCTGCTGAAAAAGCTGGGAAAAAACCAATGGTTTTCTTTACCTATAAAGCAATTCATCTCACTAAAGATCCTCGTTTTAAAGCTTTGGCAGAAATGTGCGGTGAAGAAAATATAGCTATCTGTGCCGATAGTTATACCTGTGAAGGATATGATTCCGTTGCTGATATTCCTGCAGGATTATCAGTTAAACAAATGAGAACTCAAGCTTTTCATGGCGCTCAGCTTGAAGAGTGCGGCAATTATATTGTTTTATAAGGAGTAAAAAAATGGAAACATTAAAAGTATATTTTCTAATAGCTAATCGTATGTACGGTGACGGTGTTCGCTCTGGTTTAGGATTGGCTGTTGAAAATCATTATGCCTTTCCAGTTATTATGAAAGGAGAGTTTCCTCCTTTTTCTAAGTATATGAGCGATAATATTGCTTGGGTTAAGGATATGGAAGGACAGGTTTATTCCTGTGGCGCACCTGCTCCTGATAATTGTGTGGATGAAGAGGGAGATAAACTTATTGCCGAAATTTCTTTGGAAGAGTTGGGAGAGGCCATGCGGGATGCTGATTATATTATTCCTTATGGTCTTCCTAAACAAACCAATGAACCACCACCTTCTTGTTCTGCTGCATAATTAAAGGAGTATATATAATGAAAATTTTACAAGTGTATCGTTCAGAGCCAAATAGCGATATAAAAACACTGGTTGGAATATTAAACAGAGACCGTGATGCAGATGAATTCTATCTGAATGTTGAAAATCCAGACTATGATTTGTTAGTTTCTAAAATAATTGCTGCTGATAAGACTGTTTGTTGGTGGTAATTTTAGAAAAATTTTTTAGAGGTTGATAAAAAAAACCTGTATTTTATAAATAAGATACAGGTTTTTTTTTATCCTTAAAGGGAACACAAGCAACGCATAACTGTATTATGAAAAAAAGGTCTAAATTTTTTAATTAACTCATTTTTTTTACTCGGATGTACCCTGTTTGTTAACAAAACAACAAGAAGTTCCTTTTGCGGATCTATCCAAAAAGATGTCCCGGTAAACCCAAGATGACCAAAACTTGATGCTGAAAAAAACTGGCCACTACTTGATCCCGTTACAGATGGTGTATCAAAACCAGATGTCCAACCAAATCTTCCCTCTTTTGTTACAGCCTTTCTTAAGTTTTCGTTTCCATAAGATGGATGATTACTTCTTCCTTTAACCTGGGAAAGTAAATGTTCACACCATTGAACAACACCTTCTATTGTCCCAAAAAGACCAGCATGACCTGCTACTCCACCCATTGCTCGACAATTATCATCATGAACCATGCCTGAAAGCATTTTCCCTGTCCATGGACATTTCTCGGTTGCAGCATAAAAATATTCTCGTTTTTCTTTTTGTGCAAAAACAAGTTTGTTTTGTAAAAGAAGAGGTTTGTATATTTTTTCTTTTACATATTCATCAAGACTTTTCCCTGATATTTTTTCAATAATAAAACCTAATAATATAAAACCTAAATCACTATATACAACATCTGTTCCTGGCATATATATTAATTTTTCTTGTAATATCCAGGTAAATAATAATTTTCTTTTTTCAATATCTGTCTGTTTTAATAATTGGTTATAATATTCATTATGAGCAGGTAATCCTGAACAATGTGACATTAAATTTTTTATTGTTATTTGAGATTTATCTTTTGGAATTTCATCTTGAAAAATTTTAGCCAGATTTAAATTCCATGATATTTTTTTTTCTTCCATTAAAGACAATAAAGCTGGAATTGTAGTTAATACTTTTGTTAATGAAGCGAGATCAAAAAAAGTATCTTTAGTAAGTTTAATCGTCTCTGGATAAGTTTGAGCTAAACCATAATAATATATGTTTCTATCATAATTATTTCCATTCCATAAAGAAATTCCTATTGCTGCCCCTGGAAACACTTTTTTATCTAATGCATATGAAAAAATTGTATAAAGTCTTTGACTTAAACTGTTTTTTTTAATAAACATCACGTTGTTTTTTTTTTATTTTTATTGTATATTTTTATTGTTTAAACTATCTTTAAAAAGATAAATAAATCAAATTGTTATTTTCGTTTTTAATAGTTTTTTAACACTCTAAAGTTAACAGTTTATTAAAAATTCACTTAATAAACTGTTAAAAACTTTTAATAAATATAAAAGTAGAAATAATACACAATTAAATGTGTATTATTTCTACTTTTATATTCAAAACTTACATTATTAAGAAACAAAGAAACTCTCTTAATAACAATAATAAAAGTAAACAATAATAAAGGTTTTTAAATGGCACTTAATTGTAATATTGCAAAAAATATTTTTCTTGATGCATTGAATGCAATTCAAAATATAACCAATAAAAAAGGTACATTGGCTATTATTTCAAATATTCTTATAGAAACAGATAATAATAATATATTCCTCACAGCTACTGATCTTGAGGTTGGTCTTAAAATTAAAATTCCTGCTGAAATAAAAGAAATTGGTAGTTTAACTCTTCCGAGTAAAAAAATATTTGAAATAGTTAGAGAATCTGGTTCTGATTTAATTTCAATTGAGGAAACTAAAAATAGTTGGGTTATTATTAATGCCGGACTAAGTACTTACAATCTTGCTGGAATGCCCAGTGATGAATTTCCTGAATTTCCTGAATTTAATGAAGAAACATTTATATCCTTTGATGCTCATGTATTTTCAGAACTTATCGATAAAATTATTTATTCCATAGCTTCTGAACAAGAAAATAATTATTTATTAACCTGTGTTCTTTTTGAAAAAGAAAAACGAGATAATAAATCCTATATACGAATGATTTCATCTGATGGTCATCGTTTATCAATTATGGAAAAAGATGTTACTACAGATGTAGATAATCTTAATATTAATGCAATGACCCTTATTCCAAAAAAAGGAATTCAGGAAATTAAAAAATTTTGTGAAAATCGTGATAATGTACTTATTTCTTTTGAAGAAAAACAACTTGTAATAAAAGATGAAAATGCCATTATGGTTATTCGTCTCAAACAAGGAGAATTTCCTCCATACAGAGCTATTATTAATGCTGTACAACTGCAAAATAAAATTAAAATTAACAGGGTACCTTTTTTAGAATCTTTAAAACGTATAAATTTATTTACAGAAGATATTTTTCATACCATTCAATTAGAGATAAGAGATGATAAAATGATATTATCATCACAAAATGCCAGTATAGGTAATGCAAAAGATGAACAACCAATAATTTATAATGGTGAACCCCTAATTCTTGGTTTTAATTGTCGTTTTTTTATAGAAACCCTGCAAGTTATGGAATGCGATACTGTAGATGCCTATATAAATTCAAATAATAGTCCATGTCTTTTAAAATCAGATTTCGATGAAGGATTTTTAAGTATTATTATGCCAATACAACTTTAATAAAAGTAATATAATATATTGTTAATATTAAAAATATCCATTCATACTTCATGAATGGATATTTTTATTTTAATTAAAAAAAGGATAAAAAGAGTGACAGAAGAAAACAAGGCATATGGGGCAGAACAGATAAAAGTTTTGGATGGTTTAGAAGCTGTTCGCAAAAGACCCTCAATGTATATTGGTAATACTGCAGAATCAGGACTTCATCACCTTATATGGGAGGTAGTTGATAACAGCATAGACGAAGCCCTGGCAGGTTATTGCACCAAAATTCATGTAATAATCCATGAAGATAATTCAATATCAGTTGAAGATGATGGACGGGGAATACCCGTTGACATGCACCCAACTGAGAAAATATCGGCCTTGGAATTGGTTATGACTACACTCCATGCTGGAGGAAAATTTGATCATTCTTCTTATAAGGTTTCAGGTGGACTTCATGGAGTAGGTGTTTCTGTTGTAAATGCCCTTTCTATAAAAGCCAGTGCTGAAATAAAACGTAATGGTAAAATTTATAGGCAGTCTTACCAATATGGAGAAAAAGTTGGTGAATTGGAAATAATAGGTGAAAGTACAACAACAGGAACTCGCATCACTTTTAAACCAGATCCTGAAATATTCAGCGAAACAACAATATATAATTATGAAACTATTAATAATAGACTCCGAGAATTGGCTTATCTTAATAAAGAAATTCATATTTATATAAAAGATGAAAGATCAGGCGCTGAGGATACCTTCTATGCAGAAGGAGGTATAAAATCTTATGTTGAATATCTAAATAGAAAAAGAACTCCAATTACTCCAGAACCTATCTTTATTTTTGGTGAAAAAGATATGGTCCAGGTTGAAATAGCCTTTCAATATTTTGATGGTTACACCGAAAGACTTTTTTCTTTTGTAAATAATATCAATACAAGAGAAGGTGGAAGTCATGTGGTAGGATTTCGGGCAGCTCTTACTAAATGTATCAATCGTTATGCCAGTGATGATATTATTCCCAAAAATTTAAAAGAAAAAATGAGTGGGGATGATATGCGGGAAGGTCTTACCTGTGTTATCTCTGTTCGTGTACCTGATCCTCAATTTGAAGGACAAACAAAAACAAAACTGGGAAATTCCGAGGTAAAATCTATTGTTGAATCTGTGTGTTCAGAAAAATTAACTATCTATCTTGAACAAAATCCACAAGAAGCCAAAAAAATTCTCATTAAGGTAGTTGAGGCTGCAAGGGCTAGAGAAGCAGCTAAGCGGGCCCGAGATCTTTCACGGAAAAAAGGATCAACGAGTCTGCTAATGGCTGGTAAATTGGCAGAATGTCAGGAAAAAGATCCAAGTAAACGAGAAATTTTTATTGTTGAGGGTGATTCTGCAGGTGGATCAGCAAAACAGGGAAGGGATAGATCTATCCAAGCTATTCTTCCTTTGCGCGGTAAAATTATGAATGTGGAGAAGGCACGATTTGACCAGATACTGGGTAGTGAAGAAATAAAAAATCTTATTGGAGCATTGGGCTGTGGTATTGGAAAAGATGAATTTGATGTTGAAAAATTACGCTACCATAAAGTGATAATTATGACCGATGCGGATGTGGATGGTGCTCATATCCGAACCCTTCTCCTTACCTTTTTTTATAGGCAAATGCTGCCTCTTGTTGAAGGTGGTTTTGTTTATATAGGTCAACCACCTTTGTATAGACTTGGTAGAGGAAAAAAAGAAAAATATTTTTTAGAAGATAAAGAATTAAATGATCATCTTTTTAATGAAGCTAGCCAAATAATAGAGATTAAAACAGAAGGAACGGAAGATATATTACTTTCCGGGGATATCCTTGTGGAAAAATTAAGAAAACTTTCTTTTTATAAACAAATTGTTTCTTATCTTGATAGGATGAATATATGGGAAGATATGCTTTATTTTCTTCTTGAAAATGATGTGCATTCGGCAGATCAATTTACTGATGAAACATTTTTAAAAGGACTTATTGCTCAGCTTTCCAGTGAAAAACTAACCATTGGTCCCATTCGATTCTGTCGATGGCGACCAACTTGTTATGAGGTTGATATTTCTATAAAAGGAAAGGCCCATATTATAACAACATTAGGACCTGGTATTCCCCTTATTCATGAGTATAGAAATGCAATTGAGCTTTTTCCATCTATTCGTGCATATTTAAAAGGAATTTTTACCATTGTAAAGAAATCCACCAGCGGTCAGGATAAAGGTATTCAAGTTAACGACTGGAGTGAAATGATACAAATGGTTCGAAGTGAAACCTTTAAAGGAAGTCATCTTCAGCGTTATAAAGGTCTTGGAGAAATGAATCCTGAGCAACTTTGGGATACTACAATGAATCCTGAAAATAGAGTTCTTGTACAGGTAACTATCAATGATGCTGAACAGGCTGATGATATGTTCACTACCCTTATGGGAGATAAAGTAGAACCGAGAAGAGAATTTATCCAGAATCATGCCTTAGAGGTAACTTCTCTGGATATTTAAGGTTTTTATTTTTTTGTAAATAATTATAAATTGTAATTATTTATCATGATAATAATAAATAAAATTCACCTTTTTTGTGAATCTTTCATTTTTTAATAAATAGAGTTTTTTATGACTACGGAAAATAACCAAGAAAAACAACCGACCATATCCATAGAGAAGGAACTGCAAAAATCCTATCTTGATTATGCCATGAGTGTAATTATTGGTCGGGCCCTTCCTGATATACGGGATGGTCTTAAGCCTGTGCATCGTCGTGCCCTTTTTGCCATGCGGGAACTTGGTGTTTTTTATAACAGGCCGTATGTAAAATCGGCGCGTATAGTCGGTGATGTCATTGGTAAATATCATCCTCATGGTGATACTGCTGCTTATGATACTATTGTCCGTATGGCTCAAAATTTTTCCATGCGCTATCCGTTGGTCGATGGTCAAGGTAACTTTGGTTCTATGGATGGTGATTCACCTGCTGCCATGCGTTATACTGAAGCCAGAATGACAAAAATAGATAGGGAGATCGTTGCTGATTTAGAAAAGGAAACGGTTGATTTTATCCCTACCTATGATAATTCCATGACAGAACCTTCGGTTATGCCCAGTAAAATACCTACGTTATTAATAAACGGTTCCTCTGGTATTGCTGTTGGTATGGCCACGAATATTCCCCCCCACAATTTAACCGAGGTCATGAATGGATTAATTGCCTTGGTGGATAACCCTGATATTACAGTTCATGAATTGATTACCCATATAAGTGGGCCAGATTTCCCCACCGGGGCCCTTATATGTGGTTATTCAGGTATCAGAGAGGCTTATGAAACGGGCCGTGGTAGTGTCCTTATGCGCTCTGTGACCCATATTGAAAAGATGAAGGATGGGAAGCGAGAGGCTATAATTATCACCGAAATTCCCTATCAACAGAACAAGGCAACCCTTGTTGAAAAAATTGCCATTCTGGTAAAAGACAAAAAAATAAACTCTATTTCTGAAGTACGCGATGAATCAGACAGACATGGAATGCGCATTGTCTTGGAACTAAAAAAGGATGAAATAGCAGATATTGTTATTAATCAGCTTTATAAAATGACACCGCTACAGCGATCTTTCGGTATTATTTTATTAGCCATTGTCAATAATAGACCAGAGGTTTTAAATCTTAAACAGATCTTGGAGCACTTCATTCTCCATCGGAGAACCATTGTTTACAGACGAACAGCCTTTGAATTGAGCAAAGCCAAAGAGAGAGCCCATTTGTTGGAAGGGCTCAAGGTTGCCATTACTAATCTTGATGATGTCGTTCAATTAATACGCGCTTCCAAAAATCCTGTTGAGGCCAAAGATGAACTTATCAGACGTTTTGAATTTTCAGAGATTCAAGCTCAATCCATCCTGGACATGCGACTGCAACGTCTTACTGGTCTGGAACGAGATAAAATTATAAGTGATTATAATGAAATAGTTATGGAAATAGAAAGACTTGTGAAAATTCTGGGTGATGAGTCACTGGTCATACAGATTATTCGTGATGAATTTCTTGAAATTAAAGAGACCTACGGAGATGACAGGCGAACGGAGATCATTGATGCGGTTGATGAAATCCTGCTTGAAGATATGATTGTACCGGAAGATATGGCCGTTACCGTTACCCACTCCGGATATATTAAACGTAATCCTGTGTGCCTGTACCGTTCCCAGCATCGAGGGGGGAAGGGGGTTCGTGGTGTTACCAATATTGATGAGGATTTTGTCACCAATCTTTATGTTGCCTCTACCCTTGATATCTTTCTCTTTTTTACCAATCACGGAAAAATATTTTGGCGGAAGGTTTATCAATTACCACTGGCGAGTCGTATAGCCAGAGGAAAGGCCATTGTAAATCTCCTTAATCTGGCTGAAGGGGAAAAGGTTGCGGCTATTCTGCCAATCCCCAACTTTGAAGATAAGGGTGAGGAAAAGACCATTCTGATGGTTACCCGATTTGGACGGGTGAAAAAAACGAGTCTTCAGGAATTTAGTAGACCTTTGAAGAAAGGGAAAAGGGCACTTACCATTAAAGAAGGAGATGAGATTATAGCTGCCCATATCCTTAATGGTAATGATACTGTTCTGCTTATTTCATCCAAGGGCATATCTATCCGCTTTCATGAGTCTGATATTCGCACCATGGGGCGCACAGCCGCCGGCGTGAATGGAATTAATCTCGCAGAAGATGATTTTGTGGTTGGGGCTATTGTTATTTCATCTGAGACCTCTATTCTGACGGTTACAGAAAATGGTTATGGGAAAAGAAGTCCAGTGGATGAGTATCGTGTACAGAGAAGGGGTGGAAAAGGAATCTTTGCGATCAAGGCAAGTGATCGTAATGGCTCAATAATTGGTGCCATGCAGGTAGATAATGAAAGCGAGGTGATCCTGATTGCTGATTCTGGAAAGATGATTCGGATGCCACTGGAAAATCTTCGAGTCATTGGCCGAACAACCCAAGGGGTTCGGCTTATTAATCTGGAAGAGGGAGAAAAGGTCGTGGCTATGGATATAGTGGCCCGCGAAGAATCTGCAGAGGATGAAGAGTCAACAGACGACGAATCCACCGATGAGTAACAAGGCAAAAATAGCAGTTATTGGGGCTGGTTCCTGGGGGACAGCTCTAGCGGGTGTTCTTTCTGAGAAGGGGTTAGCGACTACTCTGTGGGGACACAATCCAGACCATATTGCTACCTTGAAACGTGATCGGGAAAACAAAAAATATCTTCCCGGATACCACTTTGTTCAATCATTGCAGATTACTTCTGATCTGGCTGTTGCTGTAAAGGATTGCGCTACGGTTTGTATGGTTGTTCCTTCTCATGGTTTTCGTCTGGTTTTTAAAGCTGTTTTCCCTTTTTTGGAAAAAGGGTGTCATGTTATTTCGGCAGTAAAAGGTATTGAAAATGAAACCCTTATGACCATGACTCAGGTTATGAGAGAAGTTATGGGGAAGGAAGCTCAAGAAAAAGAGATATCACTTGCTGTTCTTTCAGGGCCTTCTTTTGCTAAAGAGGTGGCCATGGGTATGCCAACGGCGGTTACTCTTGGTTGTTCCCAGATTGAAAAAGCTAAATATCTCCAGCATATTTTTGGAACAGAACGTTTTCGAGTGTATGCCAGTAATGATGTGATAGGGCTTGAGATAAGTGCGGCCTTGAAAAATATAGTAGCCATTGCCGCTGGAATCAGTGACGGTATTGGTTATGGGCTCAATAGCCGAGCCGCGCTTATTACCAGGGGGCTTGCAGAAATAAAAAGGCTCGGGGTCAAAATGGGTGCGGATCCCCGTACCTTTTTTGGATTAAGTGGTCTTGGGGATCTCGTCCTTACCTGCACCGGCGATCTGAGTCGTAATCGAACGGTAGGGTTGAAGTTGGGACAAGGAAAAAACCTTTCTGTTATTCTTGACGAGATGGAAATGGTGGCAGAAGGGGTCAAAACAACCCGATCTGTTTATGATCTTGCCAGACGGCTTGAAGTTGATATGCCTATATTGGAACAGGTCTATCAGATATTATATAAAGATAAGGATTGTTCGGTTGCCGTAATGGATCTCCTGACTAGAGAAATGCGACTTGAGTAATACAGGCTCAAATGTCCTTATTTTGACCAATCATTGTGTTCAAACTCACTATGGTCAGGTTTGGGTGGCTTTTCTTCCAGTAATCGTTGGGTGAGCCATTTGAGTACCTGTGGAAATTCTGCCTTAAACTCGGCAAGCGCTTTACCACGATGGCTGACTTTGTTTTTTTCTTCCATTGTGCATTCAGCAAAAGTCTTTCCCAGATCTTCAAAATAGAAGATTGGATCATAACCAAAACCTGTTTCACCCCTTCGTTCTTCCAAAAGAGTTCCTTCACATCTTCCTTCATAGGTTAAAGCCGGACCAGACGGAACCGCAATTGAAAGTACGCACTGAAAAGCGGCACGACGATTTTTTATCCCTTGCATGTCTTGCAATAATTTATCAACATTTTCTTTATCTGTTGCATTTTCGCCGGCATACCGTGCTGAGTATACTCCTGGGGCACCATTCAAGGCCTCAACTACAAGTCCGGAGTCATCTGCAATTGCCGGAAAGCCAAGTATCTTTGCGGTATGGATGGCTTTTTTGTAGGCATTATCGTCAAAGGTTTCACCATCTTCAATAGCCTCAGGCAGAGGGCCAAAATCGGCAAGTGATCGAATTTCGATGGGGAAATCTTTCAGCATTTCCTGGAATTCTTTAACCTTGTTTGTGTTGGTAGTGGCAAGAATCAGTAGGGTGACCATAGCAATTGTCTCTTGTTATAATAAATTAATTTTTTGAATCTTTTTTTTGAGTTTTTTATCGTAACGTTCCTGTTCACTATATATACAACCACAGTACGCCTGTCGATATAATTTCATTTCAATGGCTTGATCTATCCCTTGTTGCCATCCTTCTCGAAAATCTTGATAGTAAAAATCAATCTGATATTTATGGGACAGGGAGGTACCAATTTTACGAATACATTCATGATCCTGGTGTTTGCTGTATAGGAGTGTGGTTGAAAAGGCGTCATATCCTTCTTCTTTGGCTTTTTTGGCCACCGGTTCCAGGCGCATGGCATAACAAAGAGGACATCTCTTTGTTTCATGAAAAACGACCTTTCTTAAATATTCTGTAAGGCCATATTCGGTTTCAATATCCACCTCGAAATGAGTTGTTTCGGCCAATTGTTGAACACTCTGGATGCGCTGTTTAAATTCACGGTAAGGGTGAATATTGGGGTTGTAAAAATATCCCTGCACCTCTATTCCCTGGGCTCGTAATTGTGCTAATGGGTATATGGAACATGGTCCACAACAGATATGCAGAAGAATGTTCATTTTGTGGAGATCTTAAATTTTTTCGGATCAATATTGTATTGATGAATCTTATAATTAATAATCCGCAAACTGGTGCTTAATGCCTCTGCTACCTTGGTTTGGTTACCATTATGGAGTTTCAGACTTTCAATAATCAGCTCTTTTTCAAGGTTTTCAACAGAGCCGGCAAGTGAGAGAAGGTTGGTTGTTTTGCTTGAGCTGGATGTTTGCAGTGTTGGCGGCAGATGAGCGCCTTTGATAGAATCATCATCACAAATCAAGACAGCCCTTTCCATACAATTCTGGAGTTCCCGCACATTACCAGGCCAGTGATACTGAATAAGCATATCAATGGCCGAGGTTGAGATACGTTTAATAATTTTTTTATTTTCTCGGGCATATTTTTCTAAAAAATATTCCGCTAGAAGCAGGATGTCAGTCCGTCTTTCCCGTAAAGGTGGCATGTAAACAGGGAAGACGTTCAGGCGGTAATACAGGTCTTCTCTGAAGACACCCTCTTTTACAGCTCGCTCAAGATCCTTGTTTGTGGCAGCAACAAGTCGGACATCACATTGTATTGTTTGTGTGGACCCCAGTCGTTGAAAATTTCTTTCCTGGACCACATGAAGGAGTTTTATCTGGACGGATGGGCTGATTTCACCAATTTCATCGAGGAACAATGTTCCGCCCTCTGCTTGTTCAAATCGTCCAATTCGGCGCTCTGTGGCCCCTGTAAATGCACCTTTTTCATGGCCAAACAGTTCACTTTCAAGAAGCGTCTCAGGCAAAGCGGAACAATTTACAACCAGAAAAGATTTGTTTTTTCGCCGACTGTTGTAATGCAGGGATTTGGCCACCAGGGTTTTTCCGGTCCCTGACTCGCCACGCAGGAGGACTGTAGCGTTGGAATCCACCACTCTGTGGACCATGTCATAGACATCCTGCATCCGGCTTGAATTTCCGATGATATCGTTAATTCTGTTTTTTTCTGAAAGCTCACGTTTGAGTCGCAGATTTTCCAAACGTAGCCCTTCTTGTTCTCGGTTGACGGTTTGAATTCTTCGGGTAGTTTGGGCAATAAGGCCACTGAGAACGATTAAAAATCGCAAATCCGCATCTGCTTGATGGTTCAAACCATCTTTATACATCCGGTCCACACTCAAAGAGCCAATGATTTGTTGTTCGTCTCTGATAGGGACACAAAGAAAGGATTTGTTTTGATGAGAAATATCTCCTCGTGCCCCGGTTCTGTTAAGAAAACGGGGTTCATTGGCGATATGCGGCACAATGATCGGTTCTCCCGTGGCAACAACTCTTCCGGTAATACCTTCACCAAGCACATATTGGCCAAGTTTTTTATTTTCTGCACTGAGTCCATGGGCTACTTCTATTTCCAGTTTTCCGGTCAGGGGATTGATGATCGTGATGGTTCCGTTCTCCATGGCTTTTAAATCGGCCAGGGTTTTCATTATTTTTTCCAGACAATCACTCAAGTTGACGGCCGAAGCAAGTTCCTTGGTTATTTCGTATAAACAGGTTAGGTCCTGAAGTTCTTCTGAAATGTTTTTTTGTTCCTGCATGGTTATTGCTTTTTTTATTGGTTATGAGTGGTAGTGGAAAATGCAATTGTGTAATTTATCATTTTATGATGAAGCTTGTAACAGAAAATGCGGTGTTTATCGATCAAATATTACAATTTTGTTTTTTTTAACCAGTATCTTGTCTTTGGCAGATGTTGACAGTTTTGGGCTTAGATGGTAAAAGAGCTCAGAATGATGGAGGAATGGCCGAGTGGTTGAAGGCGGCGGTCTTGAAAACCGTTGAACGCAAGTTCCGTGGGTTCGAATCCTACTTCCTCCGCCATTTATTCTGGAGAGGTGACCGAGAGGCCGATGGTGCTCGCCTGCTAAGCGAGTGTGGGGGTTAAACTCCACCGAGGGTTCAAATCCCTCCTTCTCCGCCAATGCCAATAAACCCCTTTTAAGTTTTTACTTAAAAGGGGTTTTTGTTTGTGTACTGAAAAGGTATGATTGCAGAGGTAAATTTTGAGTGTAATCTGGCGAGAAAACAGGAGATTGAGAATTGTTTAACTGGGAATGAGGTTGACCGAATGAAGATTGAATGGGCATATTTTCGTAAAGGGTGAGTGTCGTGCAACAAGGCCCGGGAGGCTCTTGAGCTGGTTGAGATTGTGGTTGAGGTTGATGCGAAAAAAGAGGCTTTACAGGCAGAAGAGGTCTGGGACAGATTGCAGCGAGTCGAGAAGATCATTGTTGCTAAAGGGCAAAAGGTGCAGACATATGTCCCTGACCTGTCAGTTAAAGATGATCTCATGCATGATGTTCTGGGCCGTACCGGCAACCTGCGTGCCCCCACAGTACAGGTGGGGAACACCTATTATGTGGGCTATAATGAAAACATATATGAGGAGTTGATGACATGAACTGGAAAAGTCTGTTTACCCCTGGGGCCAATATGGGCCCGGAAGAGGCCAGGAAGTTTATCAATGGCCACCCCAGGGATTCCTATCAGATTCTTGATGTGCGGCAACCCAAGGAATATGAGCAAGGTCATCTTGCCGGCGCCCTGCTCATGCCGGTAAAAGAAGTGGCAACTAGGCTTGCTGAGTTGGACCGGAATAAACCCCTGTTAGTTTACTGCCATTCAGGTGTGCGCAGCAAGGCTGCCAGTCAATTATTGCTGGCCGAAGGATTCAAGGATGTATACAACATGAGCGGTGGGATCGTCGCCTGGGCGGGTGAAAAAGTCAGTGGTGGGGAGTTGCTGGGTGTGGAGTTTTTTATAGACCGTGAATTTCCGGATGTCTTTCAGATGGCCCATGCCATGGAAGAGGGGCTGCGGCAGCTCTACCTTGGCCTTATGGACAGGGTTACCAATAAAGAAACTCAAAAGTTTCTGGAGCGTTTAGCCCACTTTGAAGAGGGGCATAAGGAAATGCTGATGGCCATGTTTTCCCCGGATGATTTTAGTGGTAATGACGAGACCGGAATCGTGGAGGGAGGTCTGGACCGACAACAGATCCTGGCCCATTTTGCTTCGCAACTTGAGAGGATGGAAGATATCCTGCAACTGGGGATGATGCTTGAGGCTCAGGCCCTGGATCTCTACACTCGTCTGGCCAGAAAGAGTGTAGAGGGAAAAAGCAGGGAGCTCTTTTATTTTCTGGCCAAAGAGGAGGCCAGCCATTTGGGTTATCTAACTGAGGAATTGGATAAATTGCTTGCCGTGTAAAACCATTACGAGGATAGCATTCTAAATGCTATCCTCGTAATGGCGCAAGGAAGAAGAAAATGATGGTGGATTGTTATTGTTCCGCCGCCGCTGGTGGAGGAGGTGGTGAGGCGGGAGCGGTAACGTGTTGTTTGTTTTGCAGACGTTCTTCATAAACTGAGAGGACAAGGAAGGTGGCCAGCGGTTGGGCAAAGAAGATGGCCACAAACACACTGCCGCCCAGTGACATAATGACCAAGTAAAGAACAGTAAGAATAATTTGGTCGGTCCAAGGTTCTCTGGTGGCCATTGCCCATGATTCTTTGAGTGCGTCCATGATGCCCATCTCTTTGTCGGTCATCAGGGGCACCATGTAGATAGTGCCAAAGACTAGAGCCGCAGTCATGAGAATGCCGGGGAGTATCAGCATGGTAAAACCAAGCATCAGGGCCATCATCACCAGAAAACCAAAGAGAGCGAGGGGCAGGAAGAGTCGCATCTCGGAAAAAAGATCTTTCACGTCTGGCTCTCTTCCCTCCCGCAGGGCTCGAAGGAGTGATTGCATGTATCCGGCTATGGTTACCGGGGCCAGGATTCCCAGACTGCAGACACTCACAACAATCTGTACCAGGGTTAAGATCAAAACTGGTCCGATAAATTTCAGGGTGTTCTGCCATGCTGTTTCCGCGTGTTCCTTGAAATCCATTGTTTCCTCCTTGCTTTCTTGTGGGAAAATTAGGGTGAAATTTGACAATATGTCTTAATCAAAAATCACCGCCAACACTTCCTGGATGGTTGAAACTCCCTGCAGATCCATTCTGCTTTTCCAGGTCAGTCTGTCCAGATTGCCTCGTGGGAGAATAAAGCGGGTAAAGCCCAGACGTTCTGCCTCTCGTACCCGCATCTCGATCTGGCCTGTGGCCCGGATCTCGCCTGCCAGCCCAACCTCGCCGCATACCACCGTGGTTGACGGGATTGTGCGGTTCAAGAGGCTTGAGGCCAAGGCGCAGATCACGCCAAGGTCAAGGGCTGGTTCTTCAATCCGGATGCCACCGGCAATATTGAGAAAGATATCATGGCCGTACAGATTCAAGCCAGCCTTTTTCTCCAGCACCGCACAGAGCAGGGCCAGACGCTGGGGATCGGCCCCGATGGCGGTTCGTCTGGCGGTGCCGAGATTGGTGGGGCTGACGAGTGCCTGGACCTCAACAAGGATGGGCCTGGTGCCTTCAATGCTCGGCAGGACCACGGAGCCGGGGACATCAAGAGGCCTCTCCGCCAGAAAGATCTCGGAGGGGTTGTTGACCTGTACCAGCCCCTCTTCCTTCATTTCAAAGACCCCGATCTCATTGGTGGAGCCGAAACGGTTTTTCACGGTGCGCAGGATGCGGAAGGCATGGTTGCGATCCCCTTCAAAATAGAGGACTGTATCTACCATGTGCTCCAAGACTTTTGGCCCGGCCAGGGAACCGTCTTTGGTTACATGGCCGACCAGAATAGTCGGGATATTCTCCTGTTTGGCCATGGTCAGGATGCGGGCCGCAGATTCCCGAACCTGGGTTACGGAACCGGCTGCCGAGGGAAAATCCTCACAGACAAGAGTCTGGATGGAATCCACGGCTAAAAGGGCAGGGCGCATCTCACAGGCCATGGCGATAATGGCCTCTACCCTGTTTTCGCAGGCCAGATACTCTTCCGGGTGGATGGCATCCAGACGCTTGGCCCGAAGCTTGATCTGGTGGGCGGATTCCTCGCCCGACACATAGAGGACGCGCCGATCCTGTCTGGCAATGGCGGCCAGCAGATGCAGCAGCAGGGTGGACTTGCCGATACCGGGATCACCGCCAATGAGCACCACCGAGCCCGGCACAATGCCGCCGCCCAGTACCCGGTCAAGTTCGTCGATGCCTGTAGGGATCCGCTCTTCGTCGCTATCCGGGGCCAGATGCAGGGGAACCGGCTTGACGTTGAGGGTTGCCCGTCCTCCTGAACGGATCGGCGTAATCAACTCTTCCACCAAAGATTCCCACTCCCCGCACTGGGAGCAGCGGCCCAGCCATTTCAGACTTTGGTAGCCGCATTTTTGACAGATAAAGACTGTTTTTTCTTTCTTCTTTGGTATATTCATAAAGGAATAAATAATCGCTCGTCTTTAGCCTTCAGCGTAATAGAGGAAAATCACCATGGACATATCTTCAAGTAGTATGCCTTCGTCTCAAGTCCCTGTCAAATGGATTTCTCTCTGGTCTTCCCTTGGCTTTCTCTTTCGCAGCCCAAAACTACTTGGCTCGAGTTTATTGCTGGTTCTTTTGACTTTTGCGCTTACCTGGGGAGGATATGTGCTGTCCGTGGGATATGTGGATGGTCAGACAGCCGGGTTTTTTCAGCAGATACCCGAGGCCGTGGGGATCTGGGGGTGGATGAAACACCTTGGCTGGCTGGTTATGAAGTGGACTTTTTTTATTATTTCCCGGATTGTAGCTTTTTATATAGCCTTTATCCTGGCTTATACCCTTAGCGCGCCCGGTTATGTCTTTTTGAGTAGTGCCGCGGAAAAAAAACACGCAGGGAAAGCCTTTGCAGAAGATGCATCCTTTACCCTCAAAGGGATACTGACTGATATCCTGGAAGGATTGAAAATTGGTGTCCTTGGGCTGGTGGTAACCGTTGTGGCCTTGACCGCTAATTTTATTCCGATCTTTGGCCAGGTCATTGTTCTTCTTCTTTACACCTATTATTCAGCTATCATGTTTCTCGATTATCCGACATCACGGCGCCGCTGGAGTCTGGGCCGCAAGATTGGCTGGCTGCGCAGGCATGGCAGATCCGCTTTTCGTCTGGGGATCCTGCCCGCAGTGGTCAGTTTGATTCCTTTCGTTAATATCTTTCTTATGGCCCTGCTTTTTCCTTTGCTTACGGTATATGTAACCTTGAATTTCAGTGCTTTGGAACAGACAGAACAAGAGGGGGCAACCGAATAAGGTTCTCCTATACCAGTTCGGCCATTACCTGATTGGCAAAGATCCTGCCTCTGGCCGTGAGTCGCAGGTGGGTTGCAGTCATCTCTAGCAACCCCTGGTCAACAAGACGGCGGAGGGTATCACCGTAGCAGTCATTCAACTCCACCCCATAGCGCCTCTGCAGGCGTTCCTTTGATACCCCCTGGTTCATCCGCAACCCCATGATCACGGTCTCTCGAAAGGATGCCGCAGGCTCCAGACATTCTTCCTCCTGTACCACTGATTGACCTGATTCAACCTGTTCACAGAAGAGTCGCGGGTCGCGGGTCTTCTGCCGGCGTCTGCCCGCCAGACAAGCAACGGCGCCGGCGCCTAAAGCCAGGTAGGGGCCGTTCTGCCAGTAGTTGATATTGTGGCGGCATTCCTGTCCGGATCTGGCATAATTGGAGATTTCATACTGCGCAAGCCCGGCCTGCCGGCAAAGGGTGACGGTGATCTGATCCATGGCCGCAATCTCTTCTTCATCGGGAAGATCGAGCAGTCCCTGATCCAGCTGTTGATAATAGGGGGTGCCTGGTTCTGCCGTCAGTTCATAAAGCGAGAGATGGTCAGGCGCCAGGGCCAGGGCCTGTTCCAGGCTCTGCTGCCAGGATTTGTGGTCCTGACCAGGGATTCCATACATCAAATCGAGGCTGATATTGTCAAAGCCGGCCGCCCGTGCCAGGTGCACGGCGGTTATGGCGTCATCGGCTGAATGGGGACGGCCAAGGAGCTGTAACTCTTTATCTTGCAAGGATTGTACGCCAATGGATAGCCGGTTGATGCCGCTGCGTCGCAGCAGGGTCAGTTTGGCTGAATCAATGGTCTTGGGATTGGCCTCAATCGAGATCTCCGCCTCATTGGTAAATCCAAACAGCCCTTTGCAGGCAGTCACAATGTCTGCCAGTTCCTGACCGGCAAGGATAGTAGGGGTCCCGCCGCCCAGAAACAGGGTGGAGAGGGACTGGACAGGTATATTATGGCTGAGTTCTTCAGCCTCACGGAGCAGGGCGGCGACGTAACGGTGATGCAGATTTTCCATGCCCGGCCAGGAGACAAAGGAGCAGTAAGGGCATTTGGAGACGCAAAAGGGGATGTGGATATAGAGGGAAGAGGACTCAGTCAATGCAGCTTCTCCATCATCTCCCGGCATTCCTGTTGCAACTCTGTCATCAGCCCATGATCGGCAAAGGAGTAGCTGCCATCGCCGATGATCAGATGGTCAAGGAGCTGGATCTGCATCAGCGAGCAGAGCAGGTACAGGGTTCGGGTCAGATGGCGGTCTTGGGGCGAGGGATCGAGGCTGCCGGAGGGGTGGTTATGGGCGACGATCAGGGCGGCGGCATTATGTTCGAGGGCGCGACTCATTAGCTCCCGGGGATAGACGGTGTTGATATTGATGGTACCCTCGGCCACTACCTCGGAGTCGATGATGGCATGCGAAGAGTCGAGAAAGATAACGGTGAAGACCTCTTTTTTCAGGCCGCGTAGGGAATGGAGCAGATAGTCCCTGACCTCGGCCGAGGAATGAAGATATCGCTTGCCGGACAATCGCTCTTTCAGGTAACGCCTGGCGACCTCCTGGACAAAGTGAATGGCAAAGCTGTTTTTCGGGCCGACCCCCTGGATTTTCTGGAGGGAGGGGATGGAGGCCTCAAAGACCGCGGCAAAGGAACCAAATTCGGCCAATGCAGCCCGAGCGGCCTCTTTACAATCGGTGCGCGGGGTGCCGAAGGTGAGCAGCAGCTCCAGGACTTCGGCGTCGGTGAAGCCATCCAGACCGCGGGCAAGAAAACGATCCCGCAGTCGCTGGCGGTGTCCCTCTCCCTTTTTCTGCCACTCTTCCTTGTCCACCGGGCCGCTTATTCCGACAGTACTTGGGTAAAGAGTTTGTTGGCCAGGGCGGGATTGGCCTGGCCCTTGGTCTTTTGCATGAGCTGGCCAACAAAGTAGCTCATCAGTTTGGTTTTGCCATTCTTAAAGTCCGCAACCTGGCCGGGATTGTCGGCAATGATCTGACGAACGATGACAATAAGCTCGCCCTCATTGGAGACTTGGCCCAGATTCTGTTCCTGAACCACGGTCTCCGGCCCCTTGCCGCTGGCCATCATCTCCAGGAAAACGGTCTTGGCGATCTTGCCGCTGATCGTCCCCGCTTCCACCATGTTGACCAGAGAGCCGAGTTGTTCGGCGGTGACCCTGCAGGTGGAAAGTTCTTCACCTTTGAGCTCGCGCATCAGTTCCGTCATGATCCAGTTGGAGACCTTCTTGGCCTGGTTGCAGGTCTTGGCCGCAACCTCAAAATAGTCGGCCAGCTCGCGGGAGCCGGTTAAGAGCGAGGCATCATGTTCGGGTAGTTCGTAATCTTGTATGAACCTGAGCTTGCGCTCATCCGGCAGTTCGGGCAGGGTGGCGCGGATGGCTTCAATCCAGGCATCATCGATCACAATCGGTACCAGATCGGGGCAGGGGAAATAGCGGTAATCATGGGCCTCTTCCTTGCCGCGCATGGACTCGGTGCAGTTGCGGTCGGGATCCCAGAGCAGGGTCTCCTGAACGATTGAGCCGCCGTCCATGAGGATGTCCCGCTGCCTGCGCACCTCGTACTCCAGCGCATTCTGCACATTGCGAAACGAGTTCATATTCTTGAGTTCGGTGCGGGTGCCAAGCTTGTCCTGGCCTACAGGGCGCAGGGAGATATTGGCGTCGCAACGGAAACTGCCCTCCTGCATGTTGCCGTCACAGATATCGAGATAGCGGAGGATGGCGTGGATCTTGCGCAGATAGGCGGCGGCTTCTTCCGGAGAACGCAGATCCGGCTCGGAGACGATCTCGAGCAGCGGGGTGCCGGTGCGGTTGAGATCGACATAGGAGACGGGTTCGCGGTCGTCATGGATCAGTTTGCCGGCATCTTCTTCCATGTGCATGCGGGTGATGCCGATTTCCCGTTTACGGCCGTCCACCTCGATCTCCACCTGCCCATGTTCCACAATGGGCAGATCAAACTGCGAGGTCTGATAGCCCTTGGGCAGATCGGGGTAAAAATAGTTTTTGCGGGCAAATTGACTGAACCGCTTGATGGTTGAACCGGTGGACAGGCCCATCTTGATGGCAAACTCCACCACTTTTTTATTGAGGACCGGCAGGGTGCCGGGCAGACCGAGACACACCGGGCAGGTATGGGTATTGGGCGGCGCGCCGAATTTTGTGGAGCAGCCGCAGAAAATCTTGGAGTCGGTTTTGAGTTGGGCGTGGATTTCCAGCCCGATTACAGTTTCAAATTCCATCATTATCCCATCGTATGTACTCGGTTCGTATCATTCTTCTCTGCTTTCAGCCATCTGGCCCTTGGCGTGGACCCATTTGCGGATCTTAACCAGCTCATCTTTCCAGTCATTACTGACTCGAATCTCCAGAAACATGCGGAAAAGGGCCTGTACCAGACGGACCAGCTCTTCAAAGAGGAAGATGCGTTCAAGGATCATTCCCTCTTTTTCTTCCGGGCTGTCGCCACCTTCCTGCGCCGGTCCGGTTTTCGGCAGTTTGACATTGCGAAACTCCATGATCCCGGCGGCCATGGTAAAGTTCCATTCATAATCATTCTGGGCAAGCTGAATCCGAGCCTGCTCCAGCTTTTTACCCATGACCAGTCCGGTGCGCGCCTCTTTGAGTTCGCTTTGCAGGCCGCTGCAGATACATTTTTCGCTGGACTCACCCTCGCCGTATTCAAGAAGCATATGCTTTTCAAAGACCACGGTGATGTCACCCTGACCGGGCAGCTCAACACTGCCGCCGCGTTCTTCGCTTTTCCACCACAGCCAAGTAAGAAACTCCTGGCCGATAAATCGTTTTTCAGCAATAAGATCAACTAAATCCATAATATAGTCACAAGGCTCGGTGAGGCAGAAGGTTCAAAGAAAAAGGGAATACCTGTTGTATGGGTATTTTATCCTAAAAACGGCAGTTGGATATAATGCTTTTGCAATAACTTCTTACATGGCCAATTTTTTTCCCTCACCCCGGCCCTCTCCCAAAGGAGAGGGAGCTTTCCCCCTTCTCCCTGAGGGAGAAGGGCTGGGGATGAGGGGGAGCGGCATTTACATTATGAAGTAACAGCCGTTTTTAGATTTATACAAAGATGTCGGGGGTGATAGCCGCCAGGCGCTGCGTGTCATCGTCATCCAGAAGGCGTTCTGCCATATAATACGGGATCTGCTGGACAATGAGCAGGCCGAAGGTCTCTTTAAACAGGTCTTCAAGCAGGGCGTGCGCTTTTTTGTTAGTGCTGAAGAAGATCAGGGTCGATTCCGACAGGTTCCAGCACAGGTCATAGACTGCCGGGATTGGCGCCGCTTTCTTCATCAGTTCGTTCTGGATCCGTTCCCTGATCTCGATCTTCATGGAGCGACTAATCTTGGGGATCTGCTTTTCCTTTTTGATCCGCTCCTCTTCCTTCTGCGCAAATTTTTTGAGGATGGCCGGGGCCACCTTGCGTTCATCAATGCGCAGGGAGAGGGTGACATAATCGCCGCTGGCATAGGAGGCGAACTGGAAATCGGCATCAAACATATTCTGGACCGAGACCCAGCCGACTGAAAATTCATCGTAGGTCTCATCAATATCTTTGAAAGAAAAGGCCGTGATCCGTTCTGCGGCAAAATCCCAGAAATTTTCCGGAAGATCTCCTTCGACGCTGAAGCGGACAAAACTTGCTGAACCATTGAGAAAACCCATATTTTTAATCCTGCTGGCAGGCCCGGATAAGCGCCTGAAAAATGATAATTGTTATAAACGTTGATGTTTCGAGGCTAACGGCATCAATATACATCATTCATTTCTCATGGTCACATCAAAAATCGTAGGGCCGATCATTGTACCCCCTTTACTGTTCTTATCGGTCAATAGAAATCAACTCCAATTGGGGTTGTATGCTGATCATTGGGAAATCCCTTGACTCACGAGTACATAGATGATAAATCTTGCCAAGTAAGTGTTTTTCTGTTGACAGGCAGAGAATGACCTTGTATAAGGCGTACCTTTACGGGTCGTTAACTCAGTTGGTAGAGTATCTGACTTTTAATCAGAGAGTCGCGCGTTCAAGTCGCGCACGACCCACCATAGTTCATACTGGTCCCCATCGTCTAGTCAGGTCCAGGACATCGGCCTTTCACGCCGACAACACCGGTTCAAATCCGGTTGGGGACGCCACATAATCTAAAAAAGGGGCATTCAGATTCATTCTGGATGCCCCTTTTTTTGTCTTCTGTTTTTGCTGCTGATCGGTAGACACCTTTTCAAGGTTTCCTGTATTCTATTTCAACCTCAAAACGGCAGTTGAAAAGAGTGATTTTGCAATAACTTCTTGCATGGCCGGATTTTTCTCCTCACCCCGGCCCTCTCCCAAAGGAGAGGGAGCTTTCACCCTTCTCCCTGAGGGAGAAGGGGTGGGGATGAGGGGGGGAGCGGTATTTACATTATGAGGTAACTGCCATTTTTAGGTTCAAAATAGTAAAGAAATATCCGGCGTGAAATTCACCGGGGTTTTTTGTGTTTTTGCATAAAATTGTTGCTTTCTTCAATGGCATTGGCAAGAGTGAATGTTTCCAGTCTCTTTTCGTTTCTTTGCCGGAGAAAACAATGAACAAGTTTGACCGCATTTACGAACTGCATGCCATTCTCCATTCCCATCATTATCCGATCACCATGCGCGAGCTGAAGGGGCGGATGGAATGTTCCCAGCCCACGGTCAGACGGATGATCAGGAAACTGCGCGATGAATTGGGAGCCCCCATTCGTTACGACAGGAAGCAAAACGGCTATATCCTGGACCGGACCGGCGGTGATCACTACGAGCTGCCCGGCCTTTGGTTCAGCCTTGCCGAGCTCCAGGCCCTGCTCACCGTTCATGAATTGCTCATCCGCATGCAGCCCGGTCTGCTCCGGCAGGAGTTTTCTTTATTCCGGCAACGGATTGAGTCGATCCTGCAAACCAACCATGTGGCCACCGGTGAAGTTTTCCGGCGGTTTCGTTTTCACAGTGTCGGCGCGCGTTCGTGTCTGCCGGAAAATTTTCATACCGCTGCCTCAGCCACCCTGCAACGCCGTAAACTGGATCTGCACTATCATAATCGGGCCAATGACTGTCTCTCCAGCCGGATTGTCTCCCCCCAGCGGCTCATCTATTACCGCGAAAACTGGTATCTCGATACCTGGTGCCACCAGGCCGAAGCACTCCGCACCCTTGCCCTTGACCGTATCACTGACCTTGCCATGCTCCCGGATGAGGCGATGGAAATCCCCGATGAACAGCTTGACCGTTATTACAGCGGTTCCTTCGGGATCTTTTCCGGCCCGGCAATGCATACCGCTGTCCTGCGTTTTACCCCGCAACGCGCCCGCTGGGTGGCCGAAGAACAATGGCACCCGGATCAACGGGGAAGCTGGCTGGATGATGGCTCCTATCAACTCAGTCTGCCCTATGGCGACTCCCGTGAACTGGTTCTTGATATCCTGCACTATGGCCCGGATGTCAAGGTGATGGCCCCGGATGAACTGCGCTGCGAGATCAAGGGAAGGTTGATTGCCGCCCTGAAGCAATATGAAAAATAAAAAAAGAAAAAAACTCACTGGATCATGTCTTGATCCACCCACCGTGTATGATGTTAAAAATAATCAAGGAAGTGTGGTTGCCATGTTATTTCGTAACGGCTCCTAAACGACAAAAGAAAAAAACTCATCATTCTCGCGGATCATTTACGCTGCGTGCTCCCCGTTTTTTAAAAACAGAATAAGGAAAACCAGGCCCATGCAGTCTTCTGAGTTTACCCCGTCTATGAACGGAAAAAAATTCCCTGTCATTCTGGTGGAAGGGGTTAGCGCCCTGCCGGAAGCGGATAGGGCCATTGTCGTTGCCTGTGAAGTCTGGCTTGCCAGGATCTTTCCTTTCCGCATGCTGGGCAGTTCTTTGTCAATGCCGCTGATCCCATGATGAGAGGTACCGGCCATACGATGCGGGTTTGCCGGGAAATGAAGGGGCCGGTTTTCGATCAGGTTATCTGGAGGGAATGGTTGGGATGAAGCTGTTAAAAGGAATGGACTTGGCAACAATGCCGGTGCTGTCTGATGACACTAAAATCCGGCGTGTCCTGCATGACGGCGAGTGGCATTTTGTCGTTGTCGATGTGGTGGCGGCCTTGACTGACAGCGTTAATCCGCGCGAATATTGGCGTTGTTTGCAACAACAAGAGTTGGCTGCTGCCGGAGTTGATCTGTCGGAGCTTTGTCGGTGCTTGGATTTGGAATCCGTGAGTGGCCGGAAATGCCAGGAGGAGACCACCACTTTGGAGGGAATTTTTCGGATTGTGCAGTCTGTTTCTTCACCCACGGCGGAAATTTTCAAGCGCTGGTTGGCGAGGGTTGGGCAGGAGCGGAAAAACCGGCAAGTCTGCAAGACCGATCTTGGTACGATTTTTTCCATGTTGGGTGAAGCCGCCACTGCCGCAATCGCCTGCCGACATAATGACCAAGGGCTCGATGGTTGTGGGATTACCGCCCGCAAGGGTAGGCGTATTGCCGAGGAAGCGCGGGAAAGGCTGGAGCAGGAAACAGGGGAAGGGAAAATGATTTTTCAACATCCCAAAGGTGATAATTTTAATGAGGGAACTAAATAAGTGTTTAGACGTCATATGATAAAATCACCTGAACCGCCTAGTTCATCACCGCTTTCATTAAGCCAGTGTTTGGCGAAATCATGCAAAACCGCCCAGAATACTGTTTTGCCAGGGCGACTGGTTTTCAGCCACTGCCAGATTGTCGGCGGAGTGGCGCGGGCGCTGATGCTGCGGATGCCTCTTTGGCTGCGTGAAACCCTGTTTCCAGATGGTTCCGAATTAATTGCTGCCGCTCATGATGTTGGCAAGGTCAGCCCGACTTTTCAGAAAAAAATCTATTCCGCGCTTTCGCAGAAAGATGAGGCTGTATTGTCGGCATTAAAAACGGCCAACCCCGATACAGAAAAGCAATGGGGAGGCCATGCAGGTGTTAGTCAAGCAACAGCGGAGGAGCAAAACGTCGGGTGCTATATTTCACAAATTCTCGGTCAACATCATGGCTTTTCACCAAATCTGGCTATGTATCAGGCAAGCAGTGAAGTGTTTGGTGGCCAAGTATGGCAGGCTCAACGTGCCGAATTACTTACGCAACTCAAACAAGCCTTGGGTGCAGAGTTCCCTATTGTAAGAGATGCTTTACAAGCGCGCGTTTTGGCGGGGTTAACCACGGTTTCTGACTGGATTGGCTCAGGTGCGCTATTTGAAGATCCGAATGAAGACTGGCAGCCAAAAATCGAACAAGCTTTGGACTTGGCTGGATTCATTCAGCCGCAGTTGAAACCCGGTTTGAGTTTCCCCGATGTGTTTGTTTTTACTCCCAAAGACACCCAAATCAAGCTGATTGAGGCGGTGAATAACCCCGGCGTGTATGTGCTTGAAGCCCCGATGGGATTGGGGAAAACAGAGGCTGCCCTCTATGTTGCTTATCAATTGCTGGAAAGAAAGCTGGCAACCGGCATTTATTTTGCGCTCCCCACCCAGCTTACTTCCGACAAAATTCATGAGCGGGTTAATGCATTTTTAACCAAGATTTTAGATGATGAATCACCCCACAAACAAGCCTTGCTCGTCCACGGTAATGCCTGGCTTAAACAATTTGAAATGGGTGAGGAGGGAAATCCAGATGGGGCGTGGTTTGCCCAAGGCAAGCGTGGTATCTTGGCACCCTTTGCAGTGGGGACGGTCGATCAGGCTTTGATGGCGGTAATGAATGTCAAGCATGGATTTGTTCGCACCTTTGGTCTGGCGGGCAAGGTTGTGATCCTTGATGAAGTGCATTCGTATGACAGCTTTACCGGCACAATTTTGGACGCGCTGGTCAACGCGCTGCGTCAATTGCACTGTACGGTCATTGTCTTGAGTGCCACCCTCACCCAGGAGCGACGGGCTAAATTACTTGGCATCACACCGGAGGCCAACGACTACCCCTTAATTACGGCACAGCCCAATGTGGGCAAGCCTGAAGAAATTGCCGTTGAAGTCATTCCTGATGTTTCGGTAACCATTGGCCATCAACAAGAAACCAATGCTATTGAAGAAGTCTTGCGCCGAGCCGAAGAAGGGCAGCAGGTATTGTGGATAGAAAACACCGTAAAAGAGGCGCAAGACCTCTACAAAAAGCTGGCCGGTCGTGCCAGTGGAATCGGTGTGGCGTGCGGGTTATTGCATTCGCGCTTCAGCAAGATTGATCGTGCAGCCAATGAAAAAACATGGACGACGCATTTCGGCACAGACGGAGCTGAAACGCGTACACAGCAAGGACGTATTCTTGTGGGCACCCAAGTGCTGGAGCAGTCCCTGGATATTGATGCGGATTTTCTCGTTACCCGTATCGCCCCCACCGACATGCTCCTGCAAAGGCTGGGGCGTTTGTGGCGTCATGCTGAAACCAGCCGCCCGCCAACCGCCCGGCGCGAGGCCTGGATCCTTGCCCCTGGCTTGGCAGCGGCCATCGCCGCCCCGGATCGAGCCTTGGGCTCAACGGCAAAGGTGTATGCACCTTACGTGCTTTGTCGTAGCCTGGAGGTCTGGCAGGACATCACAAGCGTCCTGCTGCCCGGCCAGATTCGCGGGCTGATTGAAGCGACGTACCTTAAAAGGCAAAGTGAAAGCGAGGACATGCGGAAGCATCTGCATCAGGTGGATACCACGAGGGACAGGCTCCAGCGGTTGGCCTTGCTGGGGTTGGCACAGGCCGGTACAACCCAGCCGGAGGAAAAGGCCCAAACCCGCCATAGCGACCAGGATTCAACCGAAGTACTGTTGATTCGGGCGTATCAGCAGGATCAGGAGAAGCGCGGCACCCAGGTGACCTTGCTTAATGGCGACAGACTATGGGTTCCGTATAATGGCCGCGCCATGTCGCGTAAAAAATGGCGAGAGATCAGCGCCACGCTCATGCAAAATACCGTAAAGGTCGCCGATTATCTTGCCCCTAAGGCGATCAGCAAAAAGCAGATCCACTGGCTCGGGGACTATTTTTATCTGGGTCGGCCTGAGTATGAGGAAAGCGTCATGCTGCGGGTGGCCCTGGTTGATGAAAGCGGAAGCGTGAAGGCGCTTGACAGGAGCGAGGTCAATGACAGCTACCGGGTTTCCTACGATGCCACGATTGGCTATCAGGCCAGTAAAAAATAAGGAGAAAATATGATGACAGAAAACCGTTTCAATCTGATCGATGAACCCTGGATACCGATTGTGGACGTCGGGCAAGTCAGCCTGCGGCAGATCTTCAGCCACCCGGAATATCGCGCTCTGGGTGGTAACCCGGTGCAGAAAATTGCCCTGACCAAACTCCTGCTGGCCATTGCCCAATCCGCATACACACCTGAGGACGATGAAGACTGGGCCGGTCTGCTGCCGTCGGGCCTGGCTGAAAAATGCCTGAACTATCTCGACCTATGGCATGACCGGTTTTTCCTGTACGGCGAAAAACCGTTTTTGCAGATGCCTATTTTGGATCGATTAATAAACGACGAGAGCCCTAAATCGTTTGGATCGGGCTTCTATCCAGATATGCCAGCCGATAACAATACAATTCTATTTCAATCTCAAATTGGAAGAAGCCTTAGTGATGCTGAAAAAGCTATTTTCATCACAACCCTGATGAATCTTGCATTTGGAGGCAAACGAATTCACAAAAACATCCCGGCACTCACGTCAAATTATCAGGGGAAAACCAACTCAGCTAAGTCCGCTCCAAGTTTAGGGAATTATGTTGGTTATTTACATTCGTATCTCATTGGGGATTCATTACAAGAAACGATTTGGCTAAATTTGTTTTCCTTGGAAAAGATTCGCGAAAACCCAATTTGGACAAGCGAAGTGGGGAAAGCTCCATGGGAGGAAATGCCTTCTGGTGAAAATTGTGAGATCGCCCTGCGATTAAAGAATTCTTACATGGGGTGCCTTGTAGCGGTGTCTAGGTTTGTGCTCTTAAAAGGCGACGGAATTTTTTATATCGAAGGGGTTCAATATCCTAGCCACAAAGAAGGCTGGTTTGAGCCAAGTATGGGTTTGGCCCAAGAAAAGGATCAAATTAAGGCTCTTTGGTTGAATGTGGAGAAAAGGCCTTGGCGCGAATTGACGTCTTTACTTGCTTTTTTAATTGCTACAAATCAACAAGGGTTTGATTGCCAACAAATTAGATTCGGCTTTCAAAGGGTAAAGTCGCGAGAAAAGCCCTTAGGTATTTGGTCCGGTGGTTTGAAAGTAAGGGGGTCAAGTGGTGACCAGTCTGTAAAGCAAGAAGACGATTTCATTGATTCTTACGTTGTTTTGCCTGCTCCGAATTCGATTACTGGTGAAGATAGTAGTTGGTTTGCGAACCTGTCGGAAGAAATGAGTCAACTGGATTTGCTTTCAAAAATCGTCTATGGCGCAACCTTGGCTTTTTTCAAAAACCAGAACATGGATGGGAAAGGGCGGGCGGGTCAGGCCAGCAATCTTTTCTGGCAACTCAGTGAGCGCCGTTTCCAGGAGTTGGTGAACGCCTGCGGCGATGCCGGGCAAGCCCACGCCATGCGCCCGGTTTTCGCCGGGTTCGTCCACAAGTCTTACGACACCCATTGCCCCAAGGATACCGCCCGGCAGCTTGATGCCTGGGCAAAAAATCGCCCCAATTTAGGTAAATACCTTACAAATTCTACCAAGGAGGCAGCATGAATATTGATACCATGGATCAGACACGCAAAGCTGACCCGCCACGCAGCAAGGGCCATGCGTTTGTGGATTACGTCATCAACCGGTGCCAGTCCGACAATGGTTTGCGGGCCGCCCTCAAGCGCGCCGACAACCCGGCCACCGAATATCAGAGCTGGGAAGTATTGGCTGGTTTTCATGTTGATCTGGAGCATGAAAACCAGCGCTTGCCCTATGCGACCATTAGTGCCGCCATTGCCAGGGCAAAGGCCGAGAAAAATGGTGCCACCGTAATCGGCCAGGCAATTGCCCGCTGTTACGAAGACGGCAACGTCAGCGACCAGGCAAAGGCCAAGTTGCGCCGTCTGTTGGCCTGCGATTCCGTGCCCGAAGCCTGCCGAATTCTGCGCCCGTTATTGAGCTTGATTGAGTCTAAGGGCAATAGCGCCCTGGACTATGCCAGCCTGCTCAACGATCTGCTGTGGTTCGGCCACGATGACAGCCAGACCCGGATCAAGGCGCGCTGGGCCCAGGGGTTTTATGGCAAGCCCGTGGAAGGAGGTCAGTAATGGTTGAAGATATTCTGGCCTATGCCAGTGTGTTGCGCTTAAGCCGCGCGGATCAGAACACCCTGAAAATCAAGGACGCTTACGGCTTGCACAAGGTTGTCTATGGCCTGTTTGCAGATGTTCGCTCGGATGCTGAAAAACAGGGCAGCGCCCCCAGCGGCATCGTCTATGCCGACAAGGGAGGGGATTTCAATACCCGGCAGGTCCTGATGCTGTCCAATCGCAAGCCGCATCAAACCCCGCAGTTTGGGACGGTGGAAACCAAGCCTATCCGTGCGGATTTTCTGGCCCACGAACACTACGCCTTTGAAGTCACCGTGAACCCCGGAAAGCGTGACAATCAAACGAGTAAGATCGTGCCCATTCGCGGCCGTGAGGCCATTGCCCAATGGTTTTTAGAGCGGGCACAACAATCATGGGGATTTAGGGTGCATCCCGACAACCTGCAAATCGATAAAATAAGCGTTCAGGTCTTTGAGAAGTCCGGGAAAACCATTACCCATGGCAGCGCCACCCTCAAAGGTGAGCTGGCAGTCATCGACCGCGACCGTTTCCGGCAAAGTTTCACCCAGGGCATAGGCAGGGGCCGCGCCTTTGGCTTCGGTTTATTACAAATCGTTCCCTTAACCGGCAATTAATTTTTTCACAATCATCCACTAACGAGGAAATAAAAATGACGACGACAAACCCGCTCAAAAATCTGCACATTGAATTTCACATCCTGCAATCCTTCCCCGTTACCTGCCTCAACCGTGACGACGTGGGCGCGCCGAAAACCGCCATTGTCGGCGGCGTCCAGCGCGCCCGAGTCAGCTCACAGGCGTGGAAGCGGCCCGTGCGCATGGCAATGCATGAACTGGGGGGTAATCTTGGCATCAGAACAAAACGAGTCAAAAAATTGATTGAGGCTGCCTGTTATGCAGAATTATCCGCCCGCCAATCAGAAGCCACAGAGGAGTTGTGCAGTAATATTGAGGCGTTGGGTGACTATGTCTCAAAGGTTCTTGACGACAAGTCAGCCAAAGACGACAAAACCGGCGAGATGAAAACTTCCACGTTGGTGTTTTTAAGTAATTCCGACGCCAGCAGAATTGCCGATGCAATGAGTGGATTTAATTTTTCATTAACAGATTTGGATGCGAGAATTGGTTCGGTTTCAGAGGATTTAAAAAACGCCAAAAAAGATAAAAACAATGATCTGGTTTCAACCACCCAGGAGGAGAAAAAGCGGCTTGAAAAAATTAAAAATATTGTTGGCTTGCTGAATGACTTCAATGCCTTTCATGATGGGCTTGATATCGCTCTCTTTGGGCGGATGGTGGCGAATGCCGCCGACATGAACGTCGAAGCCGCCGCATCATTTTCCCATGCGATCTCGACCCATAAAGCCAGTAACGAGGTTGAGTTTTTCACCGCCCTGGATGATCAGGCAACCGAACCGGGTTCTGCCCATATGGGCAGCCTGGAGTTCAACTCTGCCACCTATTACCGCTATGTAAGTCTGGATTTGGGGCAACTGTGCCAAACCCTGGTCGGCCAGAACCTGCCGGATGCAGTTGAGAACTTTACCAAGGCCTTGTTTGTGGCCGTGCCGACTGCGCGTCAAACCACCCAGTCGGGCGCCTCGCCTTGGGAGTTCGCCAAGGTGCTGGTGCGTAAAGGCCAACGCCTGCAAGTGCCCTTTGAAACAGCGGTCAAAGCCAAAAACGGTGGCGGTTTTATCCAGCCCAGCATTGAGTTCATGACCGGTTATCTTAAGAAACAGGAAACGCTGCATGGCAGCCTATTTGGCAAGCAAGGTGAATACACCTATAGCCAGGATGAGAATTTCAGCATTGATGATTTAGTTGCTGCGCTCAAGAAACATGCCGCCGGGTGCGCACTTGAGGGGTGATCTGATGAATAAATATATCTTGCTATGGTTCGAGGCCCCATTGCAGTCCTGGGGCTTCGATTCCAAATTTGGGCGCCGGGATACGCTGGCCTTTCCAACCAAGTCCGGGGTGCTGGGCCTGGTATGTTCCGCCTTGGGAGCAGGAGGCGCGCAACGGGAGCTGCTGGCAGAATTTACTCCGCTCCGGCAGACGGCGATCTCCTTTGCCCGCTACAAACAAAAGGAAGACGAGGTTGTCAAACAAGACCGGGAACCATTGCTCCGTGATTTTCACATGGTCGGGTCAGGATACGACGATAAAGATCCTTGGGCGAGTCTGCTTATTCCCAAAACCAGCGAAGGCAAGAAAGCGGTAGGAGGGGGTACTAAAATGACCTGCCGCTACTACTTGCAGGATGCGGCCTTTGCCGTGGCGCTTGAAGTCCCCGGCGATAAGGCTGAAAGTATTGCGGAGGCCCTGCAGAATCCTGCCTGGGATATTTATCTTGGTCGCAAAAACTGCGTGCCGACCGACTTTGTCTATCGCGGCACTTTCGATCAGGAAGCAGCTGCCCTCGAACAGGCGGGAACCATTGCCGGGGAAAAACAACGCATCGAGGATTTTAGGGTGGTGCAGGGCGCCCTCGGTGAAGGCGAGGCGGATGAGGTATTCACCATTAACGACGTGCCCGTCCAGTTTGGTGAAGACAAACGCTACCGTGATCGCCAAGTGAGCTTGATTTATGCCCGGTGAAACTGCGCCATCAAAGACGCCATCTCCCCGTCTGCTCATCAAGGTGACCCGCGAGAGTCTGCCACAGGTCAAAGATAAATACCCCTTTATCTATCTTGAGCGCGGGCGGCTGGAGATCGATGATTCCAGTGTCAAATGGATTGACTGTGAAGCCAATGTCGTCCGCCTGCCCATTGCCACGCTCAACTGTCTATTGTTGGGGCCGGGGACCAGCATCACCCACGAGGCAATCAAAGTTATCGCGCAATCCAATTGCAGTGTTTGCTGGGTGGGTGAAGATAGTCTGTTGTTCTACGCCTGCGGGCAAACACCAACTGCGGATACACGCAACATGCGCGAGCAAATGAAGCTTTCCGTTGATCCGAAAAAATCAGTGGGGGTTGCGCGGCGCATGTTTTCTAAACGTTTCCCTGAAGCAGACTTGGCAGGCAAATCTTTACAAGAAATGATGGGTATGGAGGGCTACCGTGTCCGTTCTTTATATGAACAAAAGGGGCAGGAGTACGGCGTAGGCTGGAAAGGACGCAGTTTTACACCAGGTAAATTTGAACTTGGTGACATCACTAACCAGGTGCTCACGGCCAGCAATGCCGCACTTTATGGCATTTTGAGTTCCGCTGTGCATAGCATGGGTTACTCGCCGCATATCGGTTTTATTCATTCCGGTAGTCCCTTGCCGTTTGTCTACGACTTGGCCGATCTATACAAAGAATATCTTTGTATAGATTTGGCTTTTTCGCTGACGCTTGAGATGGCCGGGCACTACAACAAACACAAAGTGTCTGCTGCTTTTCGTCAGCGCGTCATTGGATTTGATTTGCTGGGCAAGATAGGCCAAGACATTGAAGCCATATTAGGAGTAAAAAATGCTCGTTGTGATCGCCAATGATTTACCGCCTGCCGTGCGTGGACGGATGAAACTCTGGTTTATTGAACCACGTCCCAATGTGTTTGTTTCTGGAGTAAAAGATGCTGTTGCTAAAAAAGTAGTGGCCTATTTGCACGATCACTGCCCGCTCGAAAGCGGTTTGATGGTTTTTCGTCGTATTCCTGAAACACCTGGTTATGAAATTCGTGGTATAGGCGATACTAAACGCAGTCTTATCGAAATTTCTGGTTTGCAATTAGTAATTGAGAAACAAATACAATCCGCGTCTGTTGCTTAAATTTTATAGTGTTTGCATGCGATCTGTTTTAGATGCTATCTTTCCAAAACACAACTGGTTGTGGCATTGATAATGCTCATTAACAATTTGTTGCTGTCTTCCCCACGCCTGTGGGGGTGTTTCTGTAACTGGTGCGCTCGGTGGTGGCCCTAAATCGTCTTCCCCACGCCTGTGGGGGTGTTTCTCCACATCCACATTGTGTTATTCTGCTCCAGGCGTCTTCCCCACGCCTGTGGGGGTGTTTCTGATTCTTCCATTTCTTTACGTAGCGCGGAGTTGTCTTCCCCACGCCTGTGGGGGTGTTTCTAAGATGCAGACCTTTTGGCTTGCTTTAATGTTGTCTTCCCCACGCCTGTGGGGGTGTTTCTATTTACCGTGATATTGATAGACCTGGCCTTACGTCTTCCCCACGCCTGTGGGGGTGTTTCTGATTCAGCAGCACCCGGAAATATCCCACATGCGTCTTCCCCACGCCTGTGGGGGTGTTTCCGGCCTCTACCCACACTACATGCCAGCCAAATTGTCTTCCCCACGCCTGTGGGGGTGTTTCTCAATCGTTAGTGGCTGAGACGTAGCTGTTAACGTCTTCCCCACGCCTGTGGGGGTGTTTCCGACTTTATGAGCCTCGTTGATGTTTCCGGTCCGTCTTCCCCACGCCTGTGGGGGTGTTTCTATATGGGCAAAGGTTGGCGCCACCAAGGCCGTGTCTTCCCCACGCCTGTGGGGGTGTTTCCATACCCAGCGCAACCTCAGTCGCTTCAACAAAGTCTTCCCCACGCCTGTGGGGGTGTTTCTAAGTAACAATGCCATTGTGCGACCCTCCCGGTGTCTTCCCCACGCCTGTGGGGGTGTTTCTGGGGCGGTTGTTAAGGGGTTGATTGAGGATAAGTCTTCCCCACGCCTGTGGGGGTGTTTCCAGCGCTTGCACCGGCTGCCAATGCGTTCCTGAGTCTTCCCCACGCCTGTGGGGGTGTTTCTTCCCCGCCATTCTCAGTGATCTCGACTTTCTCGTCTTCCCCACGCCTGTGGGGGTGTTTCTCTTCAATCCATTCCAAACCGGCCTGCATTTTGGTCTTCCCCACGCCTGTGGGGGTGTTTCTCCACCCGAGATACTACCTCTGACACGATCTTAGTCTTCCCCACGCCTGTGGGGGTGTTTCCCAGCAAGAGCCGTTCTGGCGGGTACTGGTTCTGTCTTCCCCACGCCTGTGGGGGTGTTTCTTGTAGTTGATGTTTAGCGGTTGTATGGTTGAGGTCTTCCCCACGCCTGTGGGGGTGTTTCTGCGCATTGAATTCGCCAGCTTTGAAGAGCTGGGTCTTCCCCACGCCTGTGGGGGTGTTTCTGGTTGTTGATTACTCTACCCTTGCCACCGCTGGTCTTCCCCACGCCTGTGGGGGTGTTTCTTGCAACGTTGACCCGCTCTCTCTGCTGGAGGAGTCTTCCCCACGCCTGTGGGGGTGTTTCTGAAGGTGTGACTTCCACCCAGGGTGAGTGTGAGTCTTCCCCACGCCTGTGGGGGTGTTTCTCACTTTTGTCGGTAAAACGTGGATCTTCAGCCGTCTTCCCCACGCCTGTGGGGGTGTTTCCAGCACAAATCTATACACAGGAGATGCCGTACTGTCTTCCCCACGCCTGTGGGGGTGTTTCCAGATTCGTAGCTATGTTGAGATAGAGAGCCGTGTCTTCCCCACGCCTGTGGGGGTGTTTCTCAGCTCACACAAAAAACCTAACACAGAGGTTAGTCTTCCCCACGCCTGTGGGGGTGTTTCCATCTGCGTCAATTTCCCTCTCCTCTGATGTTTGTCTTCCCCACGCCTGTGGGGGTGTTTCTCAAGCCGTGGCAGATGCGATTGCCAAGGCGTCGTCTTCCCCACGCCTGTGGGGGTGTTTCCAGAGACAAGGTGCAAGCCTTAGCAGGTTCAAAGTCTTCCCCACGCCTGTGGGGGTGTTTCTTCCTTTACCCTTTGGGAAACCATTACATCAGCGTCTTCCCCACGCCTGTGGGGGTGTTTCCTGTTACTCAAGGCTGCGATTGCGGCAGAAGAGGTCTTCCCCACGCCTGTGGGGGTGTTTCTTGAGAAGGGGCATTTTTTTTATTCAGCACTTCGTCTTCCCCACGCCTGTGGGGGTGTTTCTGATTATCAACCCTTTTGACATCAGCGGGTACAGTCTTCCCCACGCCTGTGGGGGTGTTTCCAGAATCGCACTACTTGGACAAAATCAGCAGCTGTCTTCCCCACGCCTGTGGGGGTGTTTCTTATTTCTCCTGGACGTTTGCTATCCTGCGAGAGTCTTCCCCACGCCTGTGGGGGTGTTTCTGCGGAGAACCGCAAAATATACCCAACGGGGTAGTCTTCCCCACGCCTGTGGGGGTGTTTCTACACCGGCATAATCATAATGCCGATCATTACCGTCTTCCCCACGCCTGTGGGGGTGTTTCTAACGCCAATGAGATTGAGAGCTATCTGATAGCGTCTTCCCCACGCCTGTGGGGGTGTTTCCATCCTCATCCGAGATTGTCCGTCCTCGGCGGCGTCTTCCCCACGCCTGTGGGGGTGTTTCTTGTTTTTGTTCTCTGATATGTTCTGGTACTTTGTCTTCCCCACGCCTGTGGGGGTGTTTCTACATTCATCTTCCACCCATCTTGTTTCGCCATGTCTTCCCCACGCCTGTGGGGGTGTTTCTCAAGTTCTTCTCTGCTTTTTACGGTTCGTTTCGTCTTCCCCACGCCTGTGGGGGTGTTTCTATGAAAACAGTTACCCCGCTGTATGCAACCGGGTCTTCCCCACGCCTGTGGGGGTGTTTCCAAGAGGATGATACTAAGCATCTATACACTTGCGTCTTCCCCACGCCTGTGGGGGTGTTTCCAACATCATCCCGGCCAGCATCACCATCATCATGTCTTCCCCACGCCTGTGGGGGTGTTTCTATTCCGATATCACGCGCGTTGAATTTCAGCTTGTCTTCCCCACGCCTGTGGGGGTGTTTCCCGGCCATCCATCGTACAAGTCTGTCAAATTTCGTCTTCCCCACACCCCCGCGCGCGGGCGTGGATTGAAACATAGAGACGACATCCTTTCCTAACACAGGGGCGGCTGAGAATTCACAAAAAAATACTCAATCCTTTGTTTTTGGGCAAGCTGTGTGTATGATCTCATATGCTCCTCATTTGTGGTGATTTGAGTCGCGAAAAACTTACCACAGTTTGCTTTTCAAGCCGACTTGACTGGAATAGCCAGTCGCCCCGCGCGGGGTCGTAGATTGAAACCATCGACAGGCACCGGCTTTCATGGCCTCGCACGTCGTCCCCCCACGTCAGTGGGGATAAGCCATCTCCTCCGCCAACATAAGGAAATAAACATGAGCGAACACCCCGACACCCCTGTGGCCCTCACCACCGCCCCCACTGGCTACGCCGACTGGCTCGCGGAACTGAAGACCCGTATCCACACCGCCCAGCAGCGCGCGGCGCTGGCGGTGAACCGCGAACTGGTGCTGATCTATTGGCAGATTGGCCGCGATATTCTGGAACGGCAAGCCCAACAAGGCTGGGGTGCCAAGGTGATCGAGCGGCTGGCGCACGATCTGCGCACCGCTTTCCCGGACATGAAGGGGTTTTCGCCGCGTAATCTCAAGTACATGCGCGCCTTTGCCGAGACTTGGCCGGATAGTGAATTTGTGCAAGGGGTGCTTGCACAATTGCCTTGGTATCACCAGCTTGCCCTGTTAGACAAATTGCGCACGGAGGAGGAGCGCCGTTGGTATGCCGCCAAGGCTATT